>JABSPM010000031.1 GCA_013215095.1 Flavobacteriaceae bacterium
ATAAAGCTTTTATATGGATGTGGATTGCGAGTTGGAGAGGTGCTAGAACTTAGAATAAAAGACGTTAATTCTGATCAAATGCTCTTGCACATCAATATGGCTAAAGGGAACAAAGATCGAACTGTAAAGCTTCCCAAAACTATTCTTGACGATTTAAGAAGTTATTATAAGAAGTACAAACCTAAAGACTTTTTGTTTGAAGGGCAGAATAACGTTTAATGTAAAATGCGTTTTTAATGCATTTTACATAGTGTTGTAGCCAGTTTTATTTTTTTTCGTTAAATATATCATTAACCTTTCATCAAATCTTGGGTCAGTTCCAAATGTATTTTTTCTGGCAGTCCAAATTTGATTTTGAAATCTAATTTAGGGTAGGTAAAAACTCTATCACAACCAAAAGAGGATTTAAGATTCCAAAACCAAAACGTATAAATAATTTCTCCATTAAAGTCAAAATCACTGGTAAGCCTTCAAGTGGGATACTTAATTTCTTAATTCTCTCTTTAGCTTCTTCGGTGAGTAAAATCAATTGGTTTTTCCAATCAAATTTGATTATATCATCTTTTCCGATTAAAGGAAATTTCCTCAAATCGTTTTTAGTAGGATTTATACATTAGGTGCATTCTCTAGCAGTTTTTTTGCTTTCCAGTAATGGGTTGCTATAAAACTGATATATTTCTATTCCTGTTCCAACAAAAGAATGAATGTCAATTAGAATTTCAGAGATTATCTCTCTATTAAACTTTACATTTTTAACAATATCAGTATTTGCTTTAACACCTTCATTATTGACCCTAAAGTAATCAATGTATATATCCACAACAATTGAGCTTGATGAAATTTCTTTTATTTTGGTTTTTTTCTATTCTAATAATTTCCCCATCCACAGGTTTCTCTGATTCAAGATATTGTTGGCGGAACCAATTATTATGTCCATTATCGACTCTATTTTCTATAAATAAAATCGAGTTATCGCCAATTTGTATTTTAATGCTATCTAATGATGCGGAATTAAATGACCTTTTATGAAAATCAATATGAGCATATTTTCCAATTAGAGAAGAATCAATATTACTTTCTTTAATATATTGAATACCTGAACCATCTTGAGCAAGGAGATTGCTAAAACATAAAAATGCTAATACGATTAATTCTATTTTTTTCAGTACACAAACGTAAGCAAGCCGTGAGTGCTAGTCAATAGGATGTTCCGATTTTGCGCTTCAGCAATACGAACAGGAGTTATTAGCACACAGTTATTTTTATTCGTTCAATATTTTTATTTATCTCACCATTTTGATTATACTCAAGTCGGTCTATCGCTATTACACTTTTTTCTTTTTCGAAATCGCATTTAATTACCAAGACTTTCTTTTTCCAAGAATCAGTTTATCAACCTTTTCTTTAAAAGTCAATTCTTAAGTATTCAGTTATACGTTTTGCTTAATTCTATCAGTGTTTTTTATTATGCAGTTCTCAATAGTAAGAAGACTTTAAGAATCTACGAAACGTATTTTCTTCATACTCTTTCGAGCATTTAACTTTTGGAATTTCTTTTTCGTAATGACTTAACAATCCATATCGAGAATCGTGAACCAAACTATTTGCTTTTGAATCAAAATTCGGCACGCATAATCTTATTAGATTTCCATACTTTATGACTAATCCAAAAACAATAACACCTTTAAATTCAAATCTTTAGACCTTAAAAATTATGTTTGTCATAATATGACTAACGTCAAGTTTTTTATTAATGCTTTTTTATACTGCTCTTGACCTTCGTCTAAGTACTCAGGAATTTTTGAGTTCTATGAAGGGTTGTGTACAACTTCTCCTTTCCACAAATCAAAACCACCTAAAAGGTTGTATGTGTTTTCAAATCCCAATTGCTGCATAACCGAACATGCTTGCCCACTTCGACCACCAGCTTTGCAATACACATAATAATTCTTCGACATATCTAAGGCCTTAATAGCTTCTAAAAATTCTTGCCCTTTATAAATATCAATATGTATGGCATTAGGAATATATCCTTGCAGTACTTCTGCCTCTGTTCTTACGTCAATAATTACACTATTATCATCTTCCTTGAGCCTATTTACCCATTCTTGTTGTACTAAATCTGACATGTTTCTTTTTTGGCTAAATTAATACTTATTTAGAATTTACAAACTAATAGAAACCTGAAGTACTAGCCCCCAGTTTATTTTTTTTTTAAACCTTTATAGAGCAACCAATTGCTCTGGTTTTCTTTTCTTTTACAGCATTCCCTTTTAACAAAGCATCTACAGCTTCTTCTACATATTTTTGATTTACCAGCTTTGCATCTTTATAATTATCATCTATAGCTCCAATATATTTTACAATATTGCCTTTGTCTGATTTTTGCAAAATATAAACCTCTGGGGTTTTAGTGGCTCCAAATTTCGGATAAATTTTCTGTCCCTCATCCATGAGATAAGGAAAAGAGTATCCCTTAGCAGATGCTCTTGCGTTCATAGCTTCCATGCTATCTCCAGGTTTTACTTCGGTGTTATTAGGCATAATTGCAATCACAGGATAGCCCTTAGACGCGTATTTTTTATCCAATTCAATAATACGATCCTCATAGGCAACAGCATACGGACAGGTATTGCAGGTAAAAATAATAATAAATCCTTTGGCATCTTCATAGTCTGACAAAGAGACCATTCTACCGTCAACATTTTTCAGTTTAAAATCGGTTACCACATCGCCTATATCATATCCCTTTTTTTTGATTGGTGCCGTCTTTACAGTAAATGCACTCATTATTAACACAACTGCAACTAAAATTATCGATTTCATAAATTTCATAATATATTTATTTTAAAAAGTGTTTTAATTCTGATTCTAATTCAGCAAAGGTAAAGGTTCTATAAAAAAATTCTCTTTTATCTTTATTATAAATAAGTGTCGCTGGTAAGCCGCCATCCCAATCCGCATCAACTTTAGGAATCCAAACATTCATTGCCGCATCATCCAAACATAACACCTTACCTTTCAGATTATGTGTTATCATAAAAGGCTTTAACTTTGATTCATATTGATGCGGAAAATCTAAACTTACCAATAGCAATTCTACATTTTGACTTCTATACTTATGATATAATTCTTCAAAGTCTGGAAGTTCCTTCACACATGGCGCGCACCAAGTTGCCCAAAAATTAACAATATACGTTTTATTATCATTAAGGTGTAGGTACTTCTCTACAGAATTGAAACTGGTATGAATCTCAATAACAGGTTCCTTTCTACAAGAGACTAACACAAAACATATAAAACACGCGATATAGCTTTTCATGTAGTAAATTTAAAACTTCTAAGGCAGCAAACCTAAAATTAACAAAACATTAATACGCTTCGGTCGCATTAAATGCAAACATTAAGACAACTACAGGGTGTAAAATTTTAAAACGGCTGAATTCAAGACGTAAAAACTTTCAATTTGGTATTAAACTCATTTTTTTCTAAAGCACTATAAGTTATACCTTTTTCCATTTGAAATTACTCGAATAAAATCATCTTTTTCTTTTGCGGTACTTTCAAATGAAAAAAGGTATTATCAATGCATTAAAATGTAAGCAGCTCAATTTTTTCAGCTAAAAATATTTGTTTAAAATAATTTCATTTCTAGTTTTGTATACCTAAATAAAGCCATTTTTCATCAACAAAGTACCTTAATTTTAAGACCCAAAAACCCCTTAACTCAAAACGACATAAATTTAAATTTTGCGCAATATGCTGTACATTTATGAAAACAATGAGCCAATACGCGAATTATATAAAGCTATCATCTCTACAGAAACCATTTAAGTTATGAAACACATCCTAGTTATAGATAATTATGACAGCTTCACCTACAATTTGGTCCATTATTTAGAAGATTTAGACTGTAAAGTTACCGTTGTTCGGAATGATAAATTACGTTTAGACGCTATACAACCATTTCATAAAATTTTATTATCTCCGGGTCCAGGCATTCCTAATGAAGCAGGTTTATTGAAACCTATAATTTCTACCTATGCTGCAACCAAAAGCATCCTTGGCATTTGCTTAGGGCAACAAGCCATTGCCGAGGTATTTGGAGGTTGCCTCATTAATTTGGACTCCGTATATCATGGTGTAGCAACGAAGATAACTATTACTGTAGATGACGAACCCTTATTTAAAGGTTTGGATAAACAAATTGAGGTTGGACGTTACCATTCTTGGGTGGTTTCTAATAAGCTTCCAGAGGTTCTAGAAGCGACTTCTTTTGATGCTAATGGTCAAATCATGTCCTTACGTCATAATATTTATGATGTTAAAGCTGTACAATTTCATCCCGAATCTGTTCTGACCCCAAATGGAAAACAGATATTAAACAATTGGGTTAATCTTTAACCTTTCAAATTAGGCCTGTCTTCATACTATAGCGTTATTACTTATCAAAGCAGTTTCAAAACATTCTATTCAAATCTAGTTTGCACAAGCGTTTAATACCACTTCATATCTTTATGAAGTGTTTTTTTTATTAAATTTACGATAATATTCAAAAAAACCCTAAAACCCCCTTAACAATGAAACTAGGCGCATTTTCTATAAGCCTTAGCGTTAAAGACATCCACATTTCTAAAACCTTTTATGAGAATTTAGGATTTAAAGTCTTCGCAGGAGAAATTGAAAAAAATTACCTCATCATGAAAAACGAGTCCACTATTATAGGCTTATTTCAAGGCATGTTTGAAAAAAACATTATAAATTTTAACCCCGGTTGGGATGCTGATGCTAATAAACTCTCCAATTTTGAAGATGTTAGAGCCATCCAAGAACACTTAAAATCTAAAGGTATAACACCAATCAAAGAAGCAGACACCCAAACCTCTGGCCCCGCGAATCTGGTAATATTAGACCCAGACGGCAATACCATTCTATTTGATCAGCACGTCTAAATAATTCATGTAAATATGATACAAAACGAAGCACTTGAACTTGCATATGATTTTATAGAAAACACAGATAAAAATATATTCTTAACAGGAAAAGCAGGTACAGGGAAAACTACTTTTTTGCATCGTATTAAACGTGAATCTTTAAAACGAATGGTGGTCGTTGCACCTACTGGCGTTGCAGCAATCAATGCAAAAGGTGTGACTATACATTCTTTTTTTCAATTACAGTTTGGCCCTATTTTACCAACACATCAAAGCCAGTCAGATAATAGTGTACAACGCCGATTTAGTAAAATTAAGATTGACATTATCAAATCCTTAGACTTGCTTATCATTGATGAGATTAGCATGGTTCGTGCCGACGTCTTAGATGGTATAGACGAAGTTCTAAGGCGCTATAAAGACAGGTCTAAGGTTTTTGGCGGTGTCCAAGTACTCATGATTGGAGACTTACAGCAATTGGCTCCAGTGATTCGACCAGATGAATGGCAACTACTAAAAGACCATTATGAAAGTGCATTTTTCTTTAGCAGCAAAGCATATCAGCAATCTCAAGCTGTAAATATTGAACTCAAACACATTTACCGTCAAGAAAACGAAACTTTTATTTCGGTTTTAAATGAAGTACGACGCAATGCTCTCTCTGACAAATCACTAAAAATTTTAAACGAAAGGTTTCAACCTAATTTTGAACCTAAAAAAGAGGATGGTTATATTACGCTAACCACACACAACAAAAGTGCAAGTGAAATTAACAAAAGTCAACTCGACAATCTCAATACCAAATCACGAGTTTATATTGCAGATATTCATAAAAATTTCAGTGAAAAAAATTTCCCTAACGATGAACACTTACAACTCAAAGTAGGTGCTCAAGTGATGTTTATTAAAAATGATAGTGCTTTTGAAAAACGCTATTATAACGGTAAAATAGGAACCATAACCGCCTTAAATGAAGATATTGTAACCGTAAAATGTGGAGAATATGATATTATCGAAGTGGGCACTGAGACTTGGGAAAACATCAAATACCATCTTGATAAAGAGACCCAAAACATTACAGAAGTTCTCGAAGGTTCTTATACCCAAATTCCTTTGCGATTGGCTTGGGCAATTACCATTCATAAAAGTCAAGGCTTAACCTTTGAGCACGCTATTATTGATGCCGAATCTGCTTTTGCACATGGCCAAACCTATGTTGCTTTGAGTCGCTGTAAGACTTTAGAAGGCATGATTTTAAAAACTCCAATAACGCGTTCGAGCATTGTAAATGACCATACTGTAGATGGCTTTAATCAATTTGTAGAAGAGAATGAACCTACAACCAAAGACCTTGTTCAGGCAAAAAAACAGTTTCAACTCAATCTCATTTCAGAATTGTTCAATTTTCATAATTTTTTAGGACCTATTCAACGCCTAATATCTCTTTATTACAATAACCAAAATGTAATTGAAGGCATAATGATGGCACCTTTAAACAGTATGAAAGACGAAGGCGTGATACCGCTTTTAAAAATTGCCAATAACTTTAAATTACAACTCCAAAAATTGAGCGAAAACACATCTAATATTGCATCTAATGAAACCATACAAGAACGCTACAAAAAGGGTCTAAATTATTTTAAGACCCAAATTCATAATGTTATCAAAGCACCTTTAGAACGTATAGAATACACAACAGATAACAAGCAATTAGAAAAGAAGCTCAAAAGGCAACTGGAACTATTAGACCAAAATCTTATCGAAAAACTGTATTGTTTTGAGCATTTGAGCGATACGTTTTCTACTGTACAATTTTTAAATATCCGTGCCAAAGCAACTCTAGAAAAACCAAAACATCAACGCACATCTTTGAGGAAGTCAAATCTTGGGCATCAAAACCTGTTTGAAGAACTGCAATATTTGAGAGATACGATTGCGATAGCCGAAAACATCCAACATTATCAAGTATTCTCACAAAAATCACTTTATGAAATTTGTGATGATTTGCCAATCACAAAAAACCAGTTACTCCAAATTGGTGGAATGGGTAAAATTCGTGTCAAAAAATATGGTGAAGAGATTTTGGATGTTATCAAAGCGTATTGCAAGGCAAATAATATAGAAGTCCGAGAAGACAAACCCAAAGCACCTATATTAAATACCAAACAAGTAAGTTTTGGTCTATTTAAAAGCGGATTATCTATTAGTGCTATTGCCAATAAGCGTAATTTGACAGTAAACACTATTGAAACCCATCTAAGTCAATACGTCTCAGAAGGCACTTTGGATATTACTGAACTTATCCCAAAAAAGAAAATCATCAACGCTAAAGACCTTATCAGCACTTTGCATTATGAGCGCTTATCGGAAGTGAAAGAGCATTTAGGAGCAGACTATTCTTGGGGCGAATTGCGTATGATTTTGGCTTGGATGCAAACCGATTAAAATCAGCCTTATACGGTGCTCATGCTCTAAAAAAACACTGCAGTAATCAGTCCTTAATGCGACGTACCAAATCCTCCAATCCATTTACCTTTAGTTCATAGACCGTAGCAAGCATTTCTCCAATTTTTCCTTTAGGAAAACCTTTGGTTTTATACCAAACCACATAATATTCTGGCAAATCAATCATATAGCGTCCTTTATATTTGCCATAAGGCATTTTGGTATTGGCTAGTTGTATTAAAAACTGACGACTTGCGGCTTCATTTAACATAATATCACTCTAAATATTGACGACGTAAAAAAGCAAAATGTTATCCAGAATAGCAAACCTTTTGTCTTTTTTATATCTAAACGTAGCTCCACCTAGGGATATGTTTGCACCATTCCAACAACACAAAAAACAAAAACAAAATAACAACTTAACTAAAAAAACCAATAGACAGTCCAAAAGAGAAAATTGAGCTTATCCCTACTAAGAGTATAAAATATATAGATGAACACTATTGGACTGAGGCTTGACGCTATAAATAAACATTTCATTCAAAAAAAACCTGTCATTTAAAAGCGCTACATATACAGAAATCCACTACTTTTAACGCAGTTATAATCATAAAATAAATTTTACCGTTAGGTTAACAATATAATGCAAACAACTCAAAATCAACAAAAAAGCCACTATATTTGTAATGAATCAATTATTGTTTAACCAAAAAGTTGCATTTGTAACTTGAATACGGCAGAAGTAAAATCGGAAAATTTTAAAATCTAAGAATATTTACGCTTCAAAATTTCCTCCAGCATTTGAATTTGATTTACATATTGACGATTTAATAGGCGCTGGTATTGAGATCGAAAGGTTTAACCTTGAAGCAATTATCATTTAACCAACTGACAAACAAAAGATTAAAAACATCAAAATCGAAATAAAAAACTTTGGTTAATCTGCTAGTTAACTGCCCTAAAACAACCTTTAGCGCTTCACTATGATTAAGTGTTTGAAGTGTTTTCAGAGCAAAATCTGAATATGGTGTTAGCTAAAACCCAATTACTATATTTGAACTCAACCTATACTATGAATATGTGTAATGGTACTCATATTTGTTTGTGATAAACAATTAAAACTAATGACTCTAAAAGAACAAAATACAGCCTTAATTTTAATTGACATTCAAAAAGGTTTTGATGATGAAAACTATTGGGGAGGAAATAGGAATAATAAAAACGCTGAAAAAAATTCTGCCATAATACTGAAAAAGTGGCGAGAATTAAATCTACCCGTGTTTCATAGTGTTCATAGTTCTCAAAATCCTATTTCAAGATTGCACGAATCGCATCCTGGCTTTGAAATAAAAGATGAAGTAAAACCCATTGAGGGAGAACCCGTTATTAAAAAAAATGTGAATAGTGCTTTTATTGGAACTAATTTAAAAGAAAGACTGGATAATCAAGGAATTCATACATTAGTCATTATTGGACTAACTACCAATCATTGTGTCTCCACAACCACCAGGATGTCTGGGAATTTTGGATTTGACACTTTGGTAATATCCGATGCTACTGCAACATTTGACCGAATCGGAATAAATGGAGAACGTTTTGAGGCAGAACTTATTCACCAAACGACTTTAGCAAATTTGAACAACGAATTTGCCAAAGTAATTAATACAGAAAAACTACTTGAATTACTATAAAACGACAGCAATAACTTGTAATTCATAGTGCCCGCATTGCAACAAATAAACATAACGTTACTAATAACTAATTCATGTTTGCCGTTGACATAAGCTAATGTATTATTGATATAGGGATACATTGGTTTTGGGTTGACCTGCGACTTCAGTCCATTGTACGGCAGCATTAAATAGACTTTACTTATACTATCTTAAAAACACTTAAATTAAACCTTTACATTTGTAGTATTTATACTAATTTTATGCCCATGAATGCATCTGATAATCGTTTTAGAGAATTTGAAACCTTTGAGGAGCTATCTCCCATTGACACAGAATCTTATTCTTGAGTATTTAAAAAAGCCTCTTCTTGTCTACAAATATCTCTTTAAAACCAATCCAACAACATACTTTTGGCAGTTATTGATTATTGCTGGCGCAATTAATGGACTAGAAAAAGGACTAAACCGCATTACAACTTTTGACGGCAATGCTATAACCATAATAGTAATAGCTGTTCTTTTAGGCTTCACTTTAGGGTGGCTATCCTACTTTATTAGTGCTGGGATATTACACCTTTTTGGAGCTGCCTTTCTTGGAGGTAAAGCCACAGCCAAAGACTTTAGAGTTGTAATTGCTTGAGCAAATATCCCATCCATGTTTACCATTTTATTTACCGTTTTTCCATACCTGTTATATGGTGTAAAAATCAACAGTTCTTCTCCACCTCATATCACTGAAAAAGAAAGCTATGTCATTGCAGGCTTAGCTATTACTACTATAGGTTTTATGCTTTGGTCTTTTGTTTTAAATGTTATAGGTACGATGTATATTCAGAACTTTGGGATAGGCAAAGCACTAGCTAACATTCTTATCCCAGCAATTGTTTTTGTCGCCATTATATACATATCTTTTGGCAGGCTATTAGGTCTTTAATTCACCTCAAAATCAAAGTATGTTTTTGGGTAAGGCTCTCCTAGTAAGGTAAAATGCCACCATTCTTTTGAATAGTTTCTAAAGCCATGTTTTCGCATAATGGTTTGTAACAACATTCTATTGGCGCGCTGTTGTGCAGTAAGATTAGTATTGGAAACCCAAGATGCTTTCCCAAAAAAATCAAAACAACTTCCCATATCTAAGGGTTCACAACTTGAAGCGTCCACTAAGGTAACGTCTAGAGTACTTCCCCGACTGTGGCCAGATCTAGAAGCAATATATTCTTCCTTAAAAAGATTACGCTTGGCTACTTCGGGATAAAATTGTTGTTTACATATCGTATCATTAAAATCCTTTGCCCATTTGATAAAATGATTTACGGCTTGCTGTGGCCTATAACTATCATAAATCATTACTGATAAGTTATAAGGCATCAATTCATCCTGAACATGTTTTAAGGCATTTGCTGCAGGTTCAGATAAAATAGCTACATTTCTCTGGTAACCTTCTATGGGAGCACCCACAAAATTATTACATCCAAAATATCGCAGTTCTACTTTAATACTTGGAATATTATCCTTTACATAAACAAAACCTTTTGGCAATTGCGAAAAAGAAAATTGTGAAAGCAAAACACCAATTGCAATCACATATTTTTGTATCTGCTGCATATTAGCTAATTTAGGAAAAATATACGAATATCATTATTTACTACAGAAGAATCTTTGCATGCCACCAGCCAAAATACGCATTGACAACATTCACCAAAATACAAGTCATTATAAAAGACAACTGACACTCCCAAAACTTCACAAATAGCATTTTCTACTTGAAAATACCGTAAAAGAAAAAGACGATTGTTTCTTTATATAAATTAGAAAATGAAAGCATAGCCATAGCTAAGTTTTTTTAATATTTAAAGATAAAGCAGTAAAGAGCGTTTTATTCAGCTAATTCCGAAAAGAACAAAACGTATTAAAAAGAAGATGACCTTAACATTAGGAATAATAACAAAAAAAGCCGAGTTCCCTCAAACTCGGCCTTTATCATTTGCATTTAATTCATGTCTAGATTTAGGTTCTCAACATCAACAAAATAATGCAAACAAACTAATTAATCCATTGATCTAAAAACTATTTTTTAAGAACACTTCAAATATAGAAGATAAATTCAAATAATCGTTAAAAAACATTATTTATTCGATGAAATACACTTTTCTTTAACATTTAGTCGAAAAATAAACCGATTTACTGTAAAACAGGACTACTAATATTAATGAGAACTATACTCAAAAAAGTTAAATATATTTTCAAATTTACTGTAAATTAGTCTGACGCCATATTTCAGCCCTTAAAAAAGTCATAAATATGATATACCCCACCTAAGTAACTTAACTTTTAATTCCAAAGAAACAGGAACTGATATTTAATCTAATCGATATAACAGCTCAGATTTAATACTTGGCTTTTGGTCTAACTGGGTATAATTTTCTAACAAAGTAACACGTCATATGTTATACCAGTTCTTCTGTTAAATTACACATTAGAAAAATGATGGTTTTTTATGTTAGATAAAAAAGAAAAATCAGTCATAGACTTAGTTAAAAGTTATTTTTATTTTGAAAGACACCCCAAAAAGCGCATTTTAATTGAGTAATTTAGGAGTAGAGATGATATTATATAACATCAAAACCAATTTATAAATACAAAAAGCATCTCAATTGAGATGCTTTTCTACTACTAACCAACCAAAATATATTAACTTCTGTAGTATTTTGAAGCAATACACTTTCACAATAGCAACTACTGTGCCAAAAAAACAAATATGAAATTAATTTTGTCTAATAAAATTATTTCAATATCATATCATGACTCAAGAAAAAACAATCACGCCCGCAAATGGATATTTAATGCTATCTGTATGCCTTATATTATTTACGCTAAGTGTTTTTATGGTTATAGCACAAGAAATTTATTGGTTTATTTTAGGTATTTTGACCTCTATTTTTATAGCCATTGGATTTATAATGGTCCAACCCAACAATTCTAGGGTATTACTCCTATTTGGAAAATACGCTGGTACAATCAAACAAAATGGATTCTATTGGGTAAATCCTTTTTTCTCTAAACATAAGATATCATTACGAGCAATCAACTTTGACAGTGAACGCTTAAAAGTTAATGATAAGCTTGGTAACCCAATTATGATTAGCACCATTCTAGTTTGGCGCGTATATGACACCTACAAGGCTGCTTTTGATGTAGACAATTACGAAAACTTTGTACGCGTACAAACCGATGCTGCCGTAAGAAAACTGGCGAGTATGTATCCGTATGACAATTTTGCTGATGATGGTCATGAAGAAGACACCACGCTGCGCTCTAGTGTTAATGAAGTCAGTGAAGCTTTAGAAAAAGAAATTGAAGAACGCCTATCCATTGCTGGAATTGAAGTACTCGAAGCCCGTATTGGATATCTTGCATATGCCCAAGAAATTGCCAATGCTATGCTTAAACGCCAACAAGCTATAGCGATTGTCGCAGCACGACATAAAATTGTAGAAGGCGCTGTAAGCATGGTAGAAATGGCGTTAGCCGAACTAAACAAAAAAGAACTCTTAGAATTAGACGAAGAACGCAAAGCTGCAATGGTAAGTAACTTAATGGTTATTCTTTGCGGTGATAAAGATGCTTCTCCTGTATTAAATACGGGCACATTACAGCATTAAACTATAAAAATAAATCACTCTCCTGCTTTTGATTATTAAAGCAATACATCATCAAAGCATATTGAAACCTAATGCTAAATATATATAATAAAAGACTGATTTAACTCTACAACACTATAAATCGATAATTATGAATAGGCCCAAAATAAAAGTTCCACTACAACAATTAGATATTGCTTTAGAATTCACAACTTTAAGTTTATTAGTACTGACTTGCGCTTTCGTAATTTTTAATTATCCAAATTTAACAGAAACAATTCCTACTCATTTTAATGCTTCTGGCGTAGCGGATAACTTTAGTCACAAATCCAGTATTTTCATTATTTTAGGCATAAGTATAGGTATTTATATCTTACTTCTTACAGCAAACAAGTTCCCGCATCTTCACAATTACATGGTAAATATAACCGAAGAAAATGCCTTAAAAAACTACCGAATTAGCACTAGAATTTTACGCGGTGTCAATTTGTTTTCAATTGCAATCATGAGCTACGTCACATATATAATGATAACAAGCAGTAAAAGAAATGTGTTTGAAATTGAAAAATGGATTTTACCTGCAATTTTAGGGTTTAGTATAATTTTTTCAATCGTCTGCTTTATCTATATTAGAAAAATGAACACCTAAAATATCATGATTAGACTTATAATTTTCATAATTACAATCATCAGTAATCATGTTTTTGGTCAAACCCACATTTCTATAGAAGAATATCTCATTTGGAATGATAGTATACAATTACCAGGAACATTGACTTATGATAATACTTTGAATAAACAACCACTTGTTATTTTTATTCAAGGCTCTGGAAATCCTGATAGACATGGAAATCAATTACAAATGGGAATCAAAGCTAACTATATCAAAATACTTAGAGACAGCTTAAATCAAAAAGGTATAGCGTTCTATAGTTTTGACAAACGAAATGTAACTAAAGCCAACATAAAATATTTACTTCAAAGCATGACCTTTGAAGAGTTAATAGAAGATGTAAAAGCAACACTATCACATTTTAAAAATGACTCTCGTTTTAACAGCCTAACTTTGATTGGACATAGCCAAGGTTCATTAGTTGGTATGTTGGCTATAACTGAAGATGTGGAGAACTACATTTCCTTAGCAGGGTTGGGAGAACCTATGGACAACACATTAGTAACTCAGCTTTCAAATCAAAATAAAGAACTTGCTGAAATTGCAAAACAACACATAAAAGAACTAAAAAAAACTGGAACAATTAAAGAGATTCACCCATTTTTAATCTCTATTTTTGCAAAACCTAATCATGAATTTTTAAACTCTTATTTTAAATTTGACCCCACAGAAGAAATACAAAAGGTTAAAACTCCAATTTTAATTTTAAATGGAACTAAAGACTTACAAGTTCCTGCTAGTCATGCGCAACATTTGCATGAAGCTAATCCAAAATCGGAATTGGTTATTATAAAGCACATAAATCATGTACTTAAACAAATTGAAAAAGCTGCAGATAATATGCCATCGTATTATACCGACAGTTTTCCTTTAGCTGAAAATTTAGTCGAAACGATTGCAAATTTCATAACACAGTAAAATGGCAAAAAAGAAAGCTTTCGCATTGCGAATTAATGAAGAGATGTTAAGCGCTATTGAAAAATGGGCTGCCGATGAATTCCGCAGTACCAATGGCCAAATTGAATGGATGCTTATGCAGAGTTTGAAAAATGCCAAAAGAACACCTAGCCCCCGTAAAAATAAATCCTAAAATATTTTTAATGTATTTGCCTAGTTACTTTTCTATTTGATATTATAATTAAGCAACACATTACATCAAAATTACTAATCTATTCTTTAATATTCATCATAGTGATTTAGTTTACAGTCGAGAATCAAAAATTTGCATCAAAAGTTACCTGAAGCGCTCTTGAGCATCTCCAATCAAAACCTTATACCAGTTCTTCTGTTAAATTACGCATTAGAAAAATGATGATTTTTTGCGTTAGATAAAAAAGTGCGTTTTAATTGAGTAATTTAGGAGTAGAGATGGTATTAGAGGGATATTTCACACTCCAAACTAAATGAATTGCTCTAATTCTAAACTGTATATCCAGTGATCATCTAATGCCTCATTTAACAAAAGTAAATAGTTGTATAAACTAAAGCAAAATGCAATAAATCCAGTAGTTTTTACTAAATTTCAATCCGATAAACTATAATAGCAGGAACTCCCAGACCCTTATCCTAAGACCTAAAGTTGACTTATAGCATAGTGATATGACATTACATTTAATTAAGAACATTATTTTAGACTACTTTTATACAGTATCGTAAGCAGTATGACAACTTCAGTATTAACCTTAGATTGCAATTGAGATTTAGATTATTATCAGATTTATTTGTAGTTTACAACGATAATTACTTTACGGATAATATATTTGCACCTAGGGTAATGTCACTTAATGTAAAACTTATCTATTGGCTCAACATATAAGTCAGCAACTAACTTAATAAACTCATACAGATATGAAAGATACAACGCCTTTATTTACGCAAGACACCATTGTTTTTGGATTACTCATGCTATTACTTGCTTTCGTTTTTTACACCTCGACAAGCTCTAAATCTGGCTGGAAAACATTTTACAAATATATACCAGCTTTATTAATGGCTTATATACTTCCAGGAGCTTTAACAACTTTAGGTATTATTGCTCCAAAATGGACAACCATTACAGAGACTGGTGAGGTGATAAAAGAAAGCTCACAGGTCTATTATATTGCGAGTAGATTTTTATTACCAGCAGCTTTGGTTTTAATGACCTTAAGTGTAGATCTAAAAGCGGTATTTAATTTAGGTTGGAAAGCTCTCGCCATGTTTTTTACAGGAACAATTGGTGTAATTATTGGTGGTCCAATTGCTATTTTATTGATTTCTATAGTATCTCCTGAAACCGTTGGTGGCGCAGGTCCAGATGCTGTTTGGAGGGGATTATCAACACTTGCAGGAAGCTGGATTGGTGGTGGAGCAAATCAAGCAGCTATGTTAGAAATTTATGAATACAATACCGATAATTATGCAGGAATGGTAATCGTTGATATTGTTGTAGCTAATATTTGGATGGCCTTTTTATTATTGGGAATTGGGAAACAAAAAAAAATCGACAAATGGTTAAAAGCAGACAATACAGCTATTGAAGTTCTTAAAGAAAAAGTATCGAGCTATGCTCAAAAAATTTCGCGAAACCCAAGCTTAGCCGATTTGATGGTTATATTGGGAATTGCATTTACCGTAGTAGGTATCTCTCATTTTGGGGCAAACAACATTTCTGAATTTTTAAAGATGAATATCGATGCGGTTAGTGATAAATCTTCTGCCATGTCATCATTCGGTTCACAGTTTTTCTGGATGATTACCATTGCTACAATTCTTGGAATTTTACTATCATTCACAAAACTTAAAAAATATGAGGGTGCTGGAGCAAGTAAAATAGGAAGTGTGTTTATCTATATTTTGGTTGCATCTATTGGAATGAAAATGGATTTAACAAAAATTGCAGATAACCCTGGACTTATTGTTGTTGGCTTAGTTTGGATGGTAATACACGTAGGGCTTTTATTCTTAATTGCAAAACTTATTAGAGCACCTTATTTCTTTCTAGCAGTTGGAAGTAAAGCAAATATTGGTGGTGCAGCTTCTGCACCTGTAGTAGCTGCAGCTTTTCACCCATCTTTAGCTACAGTTGGTGTGCTATTAGCTGTTTTTGGATATGTTGTAGGAACCTATGGTGCCATGTTGTGTGCAGAGTTAATGAAAATTGCTGCTGCAGGCTAGTATATCATTAATAAATATAACATATTTGCATTTCAAATTTTAGAGCATGAAAAAAACACTATTTGTCTTACTTATAGTTTTCAGTTTTTCTTGTAGCACCAAATCCAATGATTTGGTCGTTACTGGTACTGTAAAAGACATTAAAAAGGGAACTATTTACCTTCAAAAAATTATAGACACTACACTTGTTTCTGTGGATTCATCGGCCTTTGATGGTAATTCTACATTCAAATTAAGTTGTGAACTTAAAGAACCTGAGGTGTTATACATAAAACTTAATGATAATACCTCTGATAATGAACATATTCGTTTCTTTGCCGAACAAGGTATTTTTGATATTAACACCACACTAAAACGTTTTAGTCTGGATGCTAAAATTTCTGGTGGAAACATACAGCAACAAATGGAAGATTATTATAAAATTGCAAAACGGTTTGACGAGGCTGCTTTAGATTTGATGGTTGCGCAAGTAGAAGCTGCTAAAACAGGAGATACAACTAAAATTAATGAAGCTCAAAAAAATGCAGACAATAATTTAAAACGTAAATATTTATACACCATTAACTTTGCCTTAAATCATAAAAACAGTGCGGTAGCGCCTTATATTGCACTAGCTGAAATCTATGATGCAAATATTAAATATTTAGATACTATTTATGGTGTTCTACCAAAATCTATTTCGAGTTCTAAATACGGCAAGGAACTCAATGATTTCATAAGCACAAGAAAAACAAGTACAAACTAATACTTAAAAAAAAAACGCGCTAACTAAATTAGCGCGTTTTTTTTTATAGCTTGTTTATTTTCTCAATCAATGCTCTCCCTTTATCTTCAAGTTCTTGATTAACCGATTTTAAATGTGTTTTTCTGTTTTCAACGCTTTTATCGTTAACCTTCTCTATGAGTTCGTCAAAAGTAGCAATAGCTTCATCAATAATAGCTTCACTATCAATAGTATCTTTATCTGTATTTGAATACTCCCATACGTACACTGCTTCAATAATGTCTCCTAAAACATAATTGATATCTTTCTTAAGATCTCTAATACTTGTTGCCATAATTTTTTAAAATTTATTTGTGCAAAATTACACTTTTTTAAACATAAACTTCTAGAAGTTTCGCTTTGTTTGCATAAATTTCATAATCTTTAACACAAGCTGGTACTAAAGCAGTCTCTCCTTGCTTTAGCGCTACTTCTAAATCTTCAACTACAATACTCGCTTCTCCATCAACACACATATAAATATAGAAAGAATCCTTAATATTATGTTTTATTACTTTACCTTCTATTGGTAAAAAGGCTGTCTTAAAATATTGGCAATTTACTATATCATTAGAGGTATTAACGCGATTAGAATAGTGTTTTTTAAAGTCATTTGGCATCTTAAAATTAATGGCATCAATTGCTAAATCGGTATGTAATGTTCTATAGTTACCTTGATCATCTGTACGATCCCAGTCATAAATTCGATAAGTAATATCACTGGTTTGTTGTATTTCGGCAAGTAATACGCCTGCACCGATCGCATGTACACGACCAACTTTTATAAAAAACGCATCACCTTCAGATACATTTTCATAGTTTAATATTTCTGGTAGTCTTTTATCATTTAGATGTTTTAAATAGATCTCTGCATCGATTTGCTCCTTAAAATCAATAATCAAATTAGCATTAGTATCAGCTTGCATCACGTACCACATTTCTGTTTTTCCAAAAGCATTATGACGTTCCTTTGCCAAAGCATCATTGGGATGTAATTGTACAGATAAAGCACTCTCAGCATCAATAAACTTTATTAGTAAAGGAAATTTATCTCCAAAAAGCGCATAATTTTTTAGACCAAGTAAATCACCTTTATGGGTTTTTATAAGTTGTTTTAAGCTTAAGCCAGAAAACACGCCATTACTTACTATTGAAACATCATCTTCAAGATCACTTATCTCCCAACTTTCTCCAATATTGACGCCGTCTGATTGCTTGTTAAAAGCTCTTAATTTTTGTCCACCCCAAATTTTATCTTTTAAAATGGGATGAAATTTTAAGGGGTATAAATTTTTTAGCATATTATTTCCCAGGATATATTACGAAATTCCTAGGTGTTTCATATAAGGTTATTGTTAAGTCTAAATTCGCCTTTAATTTGGGTTTTATTTTATTGTAAATCACCACAACTATATTTTCCGCAGTTGGATTTAGATCTTTAAAATCTGGTACGTCTAAATTTAAATTCTTATGATCAAAAGCATCTTCAACCTCAGATTTTATGATATCTTTTAGCACTTTCATATCTATAACATACCCTGTTTCTGGGTCTATTGCTCCTGTAACACTCACGATTAATTCATAATTATGTCCGTGAAAATTTGGATTATTGCACTTTCCAAAAACAGCTTCGTTCTTTTTGTCGCTCCAATCGTTTCTATATAATCTATGTGCCGCATTAAAATGGGCTTTTCTGTTGACTGTGACTCTCATATTACTTTAGATTGATATTTTCATAAAACTTTTGAAATATAATTTTAAACCATGCTGTATATTGTTCTGGAGATTTTGCAATATCTTCTTTAACATCTTCTAGCAACATCCATTTCCAATCGGCCACTTCCTCTGGATTAATCCGCGGAACATTATTAAACTTGCCTAATAATACATGGTCATATTCATGTTCTGTCAAACCATTATCAAAAGGAACTTTATATATAAAAGCGATGGACTCTTTTAATTCTGTTACAAATCCCATTTCTTCTTGTAGACGTCTTTTACCAGCTTCAATATTTGTTTCTCCATCGCGTTGATGACTACAACAGGTATTGGTCCATAAACCAGGAGAGTGGTATTTATCTAATGCGCGCTGTTGAAGCATTAATTCATTATTATCATTAAATACAAATACCGAAAATGCCCGATGTAAAACCGCTTTTTCGTGGGCTTCCATTTTTGGCATCAAACCAATTTGCTCATCACTCTCATTAACGAGAATTACGTGTTCTTCTATCATATTACAAAATTACCAACTATTTTTTAATTTTCAGTATAAACAAAAAAAGGCCATCTTCATAAGAGACAGCCTTTTAAATATTTTTAGAATGCACTAGTCTATAGAAAGAATAATAAAATCACTTCTTCTGTTTAATTGATGTTCAACTTCAGAACAATCTACACCATCAGAACAGTTATTTACCAGTTCACTTTCACCATAACCTTTTCCTGTTACACGACTAGCATCAATGCCTCCTATGTTCACAATATAATTAATTGTTGCCATACTTCTCTTTGAAGACAATTCTTGATTATAGGCTTTTGTTGCACGACTATCTGTATGCGATTTAATATCAATCTTCATGTTAGGATACTGCTTTAAAACTGTAATTACTTTTTGCAATTCAACTACGGCACTTGGGTCAATAGTTGCAGCATCTAAACCGAAGTAAATAGGATTTAACCCCAAAGCTTCTCTTAGATTCGTCCCAGAATCGATAGTAACTTCATCTGGTGTAATTTTTGTTTTTAACTCCAGTATCTCCTTACTATCACTCCCTGTAACAATCCTTGTTTCATCTGTAGCATAAGCATCTTTTTCAACTCTAACAAGATATTCTTCATTACATTTTAAACTATTAAATTCATATTTCCCATCATCTCCTACAATCATTTCATCTAACTCCTCTCCTCTTTTATTAAGCAACCTTACTTTTGAGCCAGATAAAACCTCATTCGTATTGTCATCAAAAACTACACCTTCTAACTTTTGCAAACAGTCCGGAATTCTAAATGAATAAATATCATCATCACCTTTTCCGCCATCTCTATTAGAAGAAAAGAAGCCCTCTTTAGTTCCTAAATTTTCATAGTATGCAAAATCATCCTTTTCACTATTAATGGGTTTACCAACATTTTCTACGATTATTGGTTGGTGATTTTTATATTTATTTTCAAAATCTCTAACAACAAATACATCTAACCCTCCTAGGCCTGTAAGTCCATTTGAAGAGTAATATAAATCTCCTTTAGAATTTATATATGGAAATGTTTCGCTACCTTCGGTATTAATTAAAGCTCCCAAATTCAAAGGTTCACCCAATGTGCCGTCACTTTTAATATCTACGACATAGATATCTGAAGCACCCAAAGTCCCTGGCATATCAGATGCAAAATACAGTTTTGTACCATAAACGTTAACGGTTGGATGTGCTACACTATAATCATCACTATTAAAGTGAACAGGGGTTACATAACCCCAAGCATCATAAGGTTGTAATGTGGCCTTATATATTTGCAAACGGTTAATTCCTGAATTACCTCTTTTTAAGCGATTCAGAAAATTGTTTCTAGTGAAAAACACAAGATCATCTGATGGTGTAAATGATGGTGTAGATTCATGCATTTTAGTATTTAAATTTCCACCAAACAACTTAGCTTCTGAATAAGAGCCATCTTCATATTTTGTAGCTGCATATAAATCTAAATACGGTTGATCATTCCAATCATATGATTTCCCTGCCCCTCTAGCAGACGCAAACACCAGTTTATCTTGATATTGATTTGTTCCAAAATCTGACTTATCTGTGTTAAATTCCATATTTTTAACCTCAAAAACATCACTTACGGCTTCAATACGCTCTAAGTAATCTCTTTTTGACAAGAACGATTTTGCTCTCAAATCTCCCGATTTATTTTCTACAAACTTCTGCATCCATTTATCGGACTTGTCATATTCTTTTAAAGATTTTAGTGATTGTGCGTATCTAAAATAATATTCTGCGTCAATGTCTTTGTTTAACGCCATTAGTTCACCATACCACTTAGCAGCTTCTTCCATTTTATTAATGAAATAAAATGAATCTCCTAATTTTTGAAATAGATCAACAGATTTATATCCGTTTTCAGCTACCTTTAACAGCACTTCACTTGTTCTCACATAGGAGAAATTTTCAAAATCTTTTGTTGCTTTTTTTATTGATCGATTTTGCGCATAGGCACTTAGCACCATCACAAAAGATATACTTAATATTATATATTTATTTAATCTCATGGTTTCAATTTTTAGAAGAATCGCGGTGATAATATTTTACCTATTTTTTGTACTTCAAATCGAAGCATAATTTCATGGGTTCCGCTACTGTAGTCTTTTAATCCGTTTGAAGTTACATCATAGGCGTACCCTACATATACTTTGTCAGAAATTTGAAATCCTGCCAAAGCACTCACGGCATCATCCCAACGCCATGCTACACCCAAAGTAAGTTTCTCTTTTATTAAAGCATTTGCTGAAACATCTAAAATTAACGGTGATCCACTAACAGCCTTCATTAAAAATGTAGGCTTAAATTTAAAAGAATCACTAAATGTAAAGACATAACCACCAATAACATAAGAATGCATTTCTTCCGTTACTATAGTTCCTTGAAAATGGTCATTCGTTTTAATAAAATTTGGAACAGCTATTCCTAAGTACCATTTTTCTGAATGCAAATAAGCACCAGCACCTGCTCTTGGGTCAATTACATTAATGTCATTCTGGTAAGCAGGATCATTTCCCGATTGATATTCTCCTTCACTCCAATCTGTATTTAGCAAATGTACACCTGCTTTTATCCCAAATGAGAACTTTGTAGTTTGCTTTGTATTCATGGGAATAGTATATGAAATGTTAGCATCTACAAAAGTTTCTGACGTTGGTCCTAATTGATCTGATACTGCTGACAAACCCAAACCAAATCTTTCATTACCAAGCGGCTTATGCACTCCAAAAGTAATTGATCTAGGCGCTCCCTCCAAGCCTACCCATTGTGTTCTGTAAAGTGCCATAACACTCAAAGTTTCTCTTTGTCCTGCATAGGCTGGATTTACACTCATTGTATTGTACATATATTGTGTATACTGAGGATCTTGTTGAGCAAAACTATCATTCATAACCAATGTCATAAACATTAGTGCTATGAATCCTTTTAATAATGATGATTTATGTATCATTTTATTCCTTTTTTATAATCTTAATTATCCTAATATTATCTGTTAATGTATATCCAACCTGTATTAGGTTTAGAGCCATCACCCAAATTTAGAACGTAATAATATGTTCCAATTGGTAGTTTGTGTGAACTATTATGAATAGATCTGCCATTAGAACTACCACTCCAACTATTGTCATAGCCTTTCATCTCATAAACCATATTACCCCAACGATTATAAACTTCCAGTTTATTATTTGGATAATTCTCTAAACAATTGATTACAAAGAAATCATTAATACCATCACCATTAGGAGAAAATTCATTAAAAACCATTAGGCAACCTAACTCTACAACTGTTCTATCATCTTCTGTATTACCATCAAGATCATCACCGTCATCACTTGTATCTTCAATTACACTTCCACTTGGACTGGTTCCCATACCCGTAACACTATAATATATTCCGCCAAATTTAATAGCATCTTGAGTAACTGTAAACTTTGCGGTGTAGGTCGCTACATCACCCACTAACAATACACCTTCAGGACTTTCCATATCTGAACTTTCAAACATTAGTTCTTGCGTGAGAACCAAGTCCTGTTCATTAAAATCTTTAATTTCATCTGTAAAAGACAAATCTACAAGAGTAGCTGAACCTGTGTTTTCAATTGTTACTGTAAACTCAATAGTATCTCCTATTTCAGTTCCAAATACTTCTGCTCTATTGGTTACATTGATTTGCGAGAAACAATCAAAGTTAGCCGTAACTGTTTCTGTAATACTATCTGGAACATATGTACAAGCATCTTTAGGATCTGTTCCATCTAAAATTTCCGTAGCATCAATTACACCATCTCCATCACAATCCATTTCTGCCGTAATTGTTTCTGTAATATCTTCCACATTATATGAACAAGGATCCGCGGCATCAGTACCATTAGTTGTTTCTGTAGTATCGAGAACGCCATCACCATCAGTATCTGAGCTATAATGCGTTATTAAATTTACGGTGTCTAAAACATTTAATTCATCAATATTAACACCATCTAATCCGCTATCCTCTTCCAAATTGTTATAGTAATAACCAGATACAAAAGCCTCTTTTGCAAATGTTATATTAACAAAGAGTATACAAATAAAGACAGTAAAACCATATGATATCTGCGTTTTATTAGACCTAATCTTAGTATTCATAATATTTTATTTTAAAGCATATTTGTTGTTAAAAATGTTAACTTATATTATCGTATAATGTGTAAGCAACATCTTAATTTTATTGTTATGAAAAATTGCTAGCTGAGAACTTAAACTTTGTTTTATTAGGATTATAAATGCACCTCTAGCTTTAAATTTGTAAGTTCACATATGCGACAAAGTTTTTAGATTATCATAAAGTTTATTATGTCTTATTTATAAAAAATATACATTTGTTATTGTTTAAACCTACATGATATACCTATCACTTAGTCGACAATTACTTGTGTTACAACCGTTCATGTGCGAACAAAATATTAGCCTTTATATAATTTTTATTCTGAAAGGCTTTTGCTAAAAAAACCATAATTATTTGGATTACAAATATTTACATTTAGCTCAACCTTATCATAACTCGACTAGTGACAAATTTAACTTTTTTTTTTTATTAACCAACGAAAAAAACAACATATACGCTAGTAGAGCTTTGTTAATGTCCATTGTATATTAAGTTGTTTGAGTTCAGTATTCAAGATGCTAACCTACGGTCTTGTATAAGGTCGTTTCAATACCTGAAACTAATATTAAGCCTATCTTTACATTTTATCATTTCATTAATAATTTAAGTCAGTATATTCATAAAAGTCCAACATTTAAAACTATATAAAATAGATCACTAAACAACTATAGTGGTAACAAAGATCATTTTATCAATAAACATACATTATATTTGCCCAAATTTATTTTTTATGTCATTTATTGAAGAAATTAAGAGAAGACGTACATTTGGTATAGTTTCGCATCCTGATGCTGGGAAAACTACACTAACAGAAAAACTACTATTATTTGGGGGCGCCATACAAGAAGCGGGAGCTGTAAAAAGCAATAAAATAAAAAAAGGTGCAACTAGTGATTTCATGGAAATTGAACGCCAACGTGGTATATCTGTAGCAACATCTGTCTTAGCTTTTGAGTATAAAGGTATAAAAATCAACATTTTAGACACTCCTGGTCATAAGGATTTTGCAGAAGACACATTTAGAACTCTAACTGCGGTAGATAGTGTAATTGTTGTTATTGATGTCGCAAAAGGTGTTGAAGAGCAAACCGAAAAGCTTGTTAAAGTATGTCGCATGCGCAATATTCCAATAATTGTGTTTATAAACAAATTGGATCGGGAAGGAAAAGATGCGTTTGACCTCTTAGACGAAGTAGAGCAAAAACTCGGATTAAAAGTGAGCCCACTTAGTTTTCCAATTGGAATGGGCTATGATTTTAAAGGTATTTATAATCTTTGGGAAAAAAACGTCAATCTGTTTACCGAAGAGAGTAAAACAGATATTGCAGACACTATAGAAATATCTAATTTACAAGACAAGAAACTCAATACGTTAATTGGTGATACTGCAGCCAATACACTTCGTGAAGAATTGGAATTAGTAGAAGGTATTTATCCAAAATTTGATAAAAACGAATATTTGGAAGGTCAGCTTCAACCTGTTTTCTTTGGTTCTGCCTTAAATAACTTTGGTGTTAGAGAGCTTTTAGATTGTTTTATTAATATTGCACCAGTCCCTCGTGCAAAACAAAGTGAAGAACGTCTTGTAGAACCAGCGGAAAATAAATTCACTGGGTTTGTTTTTAAAATTCATGCCAATATGGATCCTAATCATAGAGATCGCCTTGCTTTTATTAAAATTGTATCTGGTACGTTTAAAAGAAATACACCTTATTTGCATGTACGCTTAGGAAAAAAGTTGAAATTTTCTAGCCCGAATGCTTTTTTTGCAGAAAAGAAACAAATTGTCGATGTCTCTTATCCAGGTGACATCGTTGGATTACATGATACAGGAAACTTTAAAATTGGAGATACATTAACTGAAGGCGAAAAAATTAATTATAAAGGAATTCCTAGTTTCTCACCTGAACATTTTAGGTATATCAATAATGCAGACCCATTAAAATCTAAGCAGCTATATAAAGGAATTGATCAATTAATGGATGAGGGTGTTGCCCAACTTTTTACCTTAGAAATGAATGGACGAAAGGTTATTGGAACAGTTGGTGCACTGCAATATGAAGTTATACAATATCGCTTAGAACATGAATATGGTGCTAAATGTACCTACGAAAATTTAAACGTACATAAGGCATGTTGGGTAGAAACTGAAGATGAAACCACTGAAGAATTCAAAGCATTTAAACGTGTAAAACAACGTTTTTTAGCTAAAGACAAACAAGGACAAATGGTGTTTTTAGCAGACTCGGCATTTTCCTTGCAAATGACACAACAAAAGTACCCAAGCATTACATTCCATTATACTTCGGAATTTCACTAGGTCACATTATCTGTAGATAATTTGGTATTTCATCGGTTTTTTTGTACATTTAATCGACAATAATGTGATATACAGCTGCTTAAGTTTAAAAACTCACTGTATATTAACCCAAATCCAAACACCATGAACACCGAAACCATTATCTTCAGTAATAAAGATATTACTGTGACCTTTGCACCTAAAATTTGTATTCATGCAGAGAAATGTGCGAAAGAATTATCGGAAGTATTTAGAACCAATGTTATTCCTTGGATAAATTTAGATGGCACAAAAACCGAACGTATTATAAAACAAATAAAACGTTGTCCTTCTAGTGCTCTAAAATACTTTAATCACACTAATGATAAAGCATTTCAAAACAAAGCCACTTAACCTATTAAAAGGCTTTGTTTTGAGACTTTAAACAATGTTTATGAAAATATACAATTTTCACCTATTTTTTAAACAACACACTAACCCGTGTTTTAGTTTTATTACGGTCATCTTAGCTCAACAGTCATTACGCCTGTCCTGTAGGTCCAAAATTTAATGGTATTGGTGCTTTATCGTAGTCTTTAATTTCTCCATGTGCTGCTTCAAAACGTTTGATATTATCGTTTAAAGCTTTTGCCAAACGTTTGGCATGTTGCGGTGTTAAAATAATTCTAGACTTAACTTTGCTCTTTGGTGTTCCTGGCATAATACTAACAAAATCCAAAACAAATTCTGAAACTGAGTGATTAATAATTGCCAAATTTGAATAGGTTCCTTCCGCTATTTGTTCGTCCAATTCAATATTTATTTGTCCTTGTTTAGTTTGATTATTATCTGCCATAATACGATTTTTTATATGAAATACTGCTGTAAAACGAATCCCGACGGTTAAATCGGGATTCTAAATTTATACGAACCTATAACTGTTGCTTAGTTATAATTCATTTCTTGTTTTGATTGCATAATTTGGTCGAATTCCTCTTTAGACCCAACAATGATATTCTCATATTCACGCATTCCTGTACCTGCAGGAATTCTGTGTCCAACAATAACATTTTCTTTAAGTCCTTCAAGGGTATCAACCTTACCATTCACGGCTGCTTCATTAAGTACCTTGGTTGTTTCCTGGAAGGATGCTGCAGAGATAAACGATTTTGTTTGTAAAGATGCTCTTGTAATTCCTTGTAATATTGGCGTCGCCGTTGCTGGTCTCGCATCTCTAGCTTGAACTAAATTCTTATCCTCTCTTCTTAAGATAGAATTCTCGTCTCTCAGCTCTCTAGGAGTTACAATCTGACCTGCTTTTAAATTATCTGAATCGCCTGCATCTTCCACAACTTTCTTTCCAAATATTTCATCATTTTCATCAATAAAATCTGATTTATGAACCAATTGGTTTTCTAAGAAAATAGTATCTCCAGAATCGATAATTCGTACTTTACGCATCATTTGTCTCACAACAACTTCAAAGTGTTTATCATTAATTTTTACACCTTGTAAGCGATAAACTTCTTGAACTTCATTTACCAAGTACTGTTGTACCGCAGAAGGTCCTTTGATATTTAAGATATCATTTGGAGTAATAGATCCATCGGATAATGGCATACCTGCTTTAACAAAGTCATTTTCTTGCACAAGAATCTGATTTGATAATTTAACGAGGTATTTCTTAATATCCCCTAGTCTAGATTCAATAATAATCTCACGATTACCACGCTTAATCTTACCGAATGATACTACACCATCAATCTCACTTACTACTGCAGGATTGGAAGGGTTACGTGCTTCAAATAATTCCGTTACACGTGGTAAACCTCCTGTAATATCACCTGCCTTGGCAGATTTTCTAGGGATCTTCACTAAGATTTTACCAATGTTAATTTTATCCTTATCATCGATCATAAGGTGGGCTCCAACTGGTAAGTTGTATGAACGAATCACTTCGCCTTTACTATTCTCAATATGTAAAGTTGGTATTAACTTCTTGTTTCTAGATTCCGAAATTACTTTTTGTTGGAATCCTGTTTGTTCATCAATTTCAACTTGGTACGTTACACCTTGTTCAATATTCTCATACCTTACTTTTCCTGCGAATTCAGAAATAATTACGCCATTATATGGATCCCATTGACACACTTCGTCACCTTTCTTGAGCTTTTGTCCTGGTTTAATAAATATAGTTGAACCGTAAGGAATGTTGTTCGTACTTAACACAATACCCGTTTTTTCATCAATTAACTTCAATTCAGAAGTTCTAGATATTACGATATCTACTTCATTTCCTTCGCTATCTTCTCCTTTAACAGTTCTCAACTCTTCGATATCTGCTCTACCGTCAAACTTAACGATTAACTTATTCTCTTCAGAAATATTTCCTGCAATACCACCCACATGGAAGGTACGCAGTGTTAGCTGTGTACCTGGTTCACCAATTGACTGGGCTGCAACTACACCTACGGCCTCTCCTCTTTGCACCATTTTACCGGTAGCTAAGTTTCTTCCGTAACACTTAGCGCAAATTCCTTTTTTAGCTTCACACGTTAATGGTGATCTTGCTTCTATAGCATCTAATGCTGAAGCTCCTATACGTTTAGCCACTGTATCATCAATGTGTCCGCCCGCTTCAATCAATAACTCTTTCGTTAAAGGATCATAGACATCATGTAAGGATGTACGTCCAACAATACGCTCTTCTAAAGTTTCTACAACCTCTTCGTTTTTCTTTAATGGTCTAATTGTAATACCTCTTAGTGTACCGCAGTCCTCCTCATTAATAATAACATCTTGAGAAACATCAACCAAACGACGTGTTAAGTAGCCCGCATCAGCAGTTTTAAGTGCTGTATCTGCAAGTCCTTTACGAGCACCGTGGGTTGAGATAAAGTATTCTAAAATTGATAGTCCTTCCTTGAAGTTAGAAAGTATTGGATTTTCAATAATTTCTCCACCTCCTGCATTAGACTTCTTTGGTTTTGCCATAAGTCCACGCATACCTGTTAACTGACGAATCTGCTCTTTAGATCCACGAGCTCCAGAATCAAGCATCATGTATACCGAATTAAATCCTTGTTGATCTTCTCGAATACGTTTCATTGACAACTCTGTCAATTCGGCATTAGTAGATGTCCAGACATCAATAACTTGGTTATAACGCTCATTATTTGTAATAAGTCCCATGTTATAACTTGACATGATGCCATCAACCTTCTTATTAGCTTCACCAATCATTCCGTGTTTTTCTTGCGGAATAATAATATCACCTAAACTAAAGGATAATCCGCCTTGGAATGCAAACTTATAGCCTAATGTTTTTATTTCATCCAAGAAAGCCGCCGTTTCTGGTATACTCGTTACATTTAAAATACCATGAATAATATCTCTTAAGGATTTTTTGGTCAATACTTCGTTGATATATCCAGCTGCAGCAGGTACTTTTTCGTTAAATAATACACGACCTACTGTAGTTTCGATAATTTGTTTTGTCAACTCACCTTCTTCATTAAAATCAACCGTTCTTACCTTAATAGAAGCATTTAAGTCCACACGTTTTTCATTATACGCAATAGTTACCTCTTCTGGAGAGTAGAACGTTAATCCTTCACCTTTAATAGGCACTTCAGTTGTGTGTTTACGTAACTTAGTCATATAGTAAAGTCCAAGAACCATATCCTGGGAAGGTACCGTTACCGGAGAACCATTTGCAGGATTCAGAATATTATGAGATGCTAACATTAATAATTGGGCTTCTAATATTGCCTCTGGTCCTAATGGTAAATGCACCGCCATCTGATCACCGTCAAAATCCGCGTTAAATGCAGTACATACTAATGGGTGTAACTGAATGGCTTTACCTTCAATAAGTTTTGGTTGGAATGCCTGGATACCCAATCTATGTAGCGTAGGCGCACGGTTGAGTAAAACTGGATGTCCTTTTAATACATTCTCTAAGATATCCCAAACTACAGGTTCTTTTTTATCAATGATTTTCTTAGCAGATTTCACTGTTTTTACAATACCTCTTTCAATTAATTTTCTAATTACAAAAGGCTTGTATAATTCAGCAGCCATGTTCTTTGGTAAACCACACTCATATAACTTTAATTCTGGTCCAACAACAATTACCGAACGTGCAGAATAGTCCACACGTTTACCAAGTAAGTTTTGACGGAAACGTCCTTGCTTACCTTTTAAGGAGTCTGATAAGGACTTTAAAGGTCTGTTAGAATCTGTTTTTACTGCAGAAGATTTACGTGTGTTATCAAATAAAGAATCTACAGATTCTTGCAACATACGTTTTTCATTACGTAAAATAACTTCAGGTGCTTTGATTTCAACTAATCGCTTTAAACGATTGTTTCTAATAATTACACGACGGTATAAGTCATTTAGATCAGATGTTGCAAAACGACCACCATCTAATGGAACCAACGGACGTAATTCTGGTGGAATTACTGGAACCGCTTTCATAATCATCCACTCAGGTAAATTCTCTCTATTTAGATTTGCATCTCTAAAAGCTTCTACAACCTGAAGACGTTTTAAAGCTTCAGTTTTGCGTTGTTTAGATGTTTCATTATTTGCTTTATGACGCAATTGGAATGACAATTCATCTAAGTTGATTCGTCCGAGCAAATCAATTAAACACTCAGCACCCATTTTTGCGATAAATTTCTCTGGGTCTGTATCGTCTAAGTATTGATTTTCTATAGGAAGTTCTTCTGCAATATTAAGGTACTCTTCTTCTGTTAAGAAATCCATTTTTTGTAATGGTTCTCCCTCAGCATTCTTAGCGTTACCAGGTTGAATTACGACATAGCGTTCGTAGTAAATAATCATATCTAATTTCTTAGATGGTAGTCCAAGTAAGTATCCTATTTTATTTGGTAATGAACGGAAGTACCAAATATGCGCTACAGGCACTACTAGGTTAATATGACCAACTCTATCTCTACGTACTTTTTTCTCTGTAACTTCTACTCCACATCGATCACATACGATACCCTTATAGCGAATACGCTTATATTTTCCACAAGCACACTCATAATCCTTAACAGGACCAAAGATACGCTCACAGAACAAACCATCACGTTCTGGTTTATGTGTTCTATAATTAATAGTTTCTGGTTTTAAAACCTCTCCTCTAGATGCTGCTAAAACAGATTCTGGTGAAGCTAAACCTATTGAGATTTTATTGAATCTCTGTACTGTATTCTTATCTTGTTTTCTTGCCATAATGTATGGTTGAAATGAATTTTTACTTACTACTCTTCTAATCTAATATCTAATCCAAGACCTTTCAATTCATGCATTAATACATTGAAAGATTCTGGTAGTCCAGGTTCTGGCATTGGTTCTCCCTTAACGATTGCTTCGTAAGTTTTGGCTCTACCAATAACATCATCAGATTTTACGGTTAAGATTTCACGTAATGTACTTGAAGCACCATAGGCTTCTAGTGCCCAAACTTCCATCTCTCCAAAACGTTGACCACCAAACTGAGCTTTACCTCCAAGTGGTTGTTGCGTAATTAAAGAGTATGGTCCAATGGAACGTGCGTGCATCTTATCATCAACCATATGTCCTAGTTTCAACATATAGATAACACCTACTGTAGCGGCTTGATCAAAACGTTGCCCTGTACCACCATCATACAAATACGTATGTCCAAATCTTGGTATTCCAGCTTCGTCTGTAAAGCCATTAATTTGATCTAAAGTAGCACCATCAAAAATTGGTGTTGCATACTTACGGTCTAATTTTTGACCTGCCCAACCTAATACCGTTTCATAAATCTGCCCGATATTCATACGAGAAGGTACACCTAGTGGGTTCAGTACGATATCTACTGGTGTTCCATCTTCTAAGAATGGCATATCTTCTTGGCGGACAATACGTGCTACAATACCTTTGTTTCCATGTCGTCCCGCCATCTTATCTCCTACTTTTAGTTTACGTTTTTTCGCAATATAAACTTTAGCAAGTTTGATTATTCCAGAAGGTAATTCATCTCCAACAGAGATTGTAAATTTCTCTCTTCTTAACGATCCTTGTAAATCGTTTTCTTTAATTTTATAATTATGTATTAAATCGGCAACTAATTTGTTTGTGTAATCATCTGTTGTCCATTTTCCTGACACTAAATGCGCATAATCATCAACAGCATTTAGCATTTTTTGCGTAAACTTCTTTCCTTTAGGGAATACTTCTTCTCCTAAATCGTTGAATACACCTTGTGCCGTTTTACCCGCTACAATGCCAAACAATTTTTCAACTAACACATCTTTTAGTTCGTCAAATTTTGTGTAATACATATTTTCCAAACGAACGATATCTTCCTTATCTTGAGCTCTCTTGCGCTTATCTTTAATAGCACGTGCAAATAGCTTCTTATTTACAACGACTCCATGTAAAGATGGTGAAGCCTTTAATGAAGCATCTTTTACATCTCCTGCTTTATCACCAAATATTGCTCTCAACAGTTTTTCTTCTGGAGTTGGGTCACTTTCCCCTTTAGGAGTAATCTTACCAATTAAGATATCACCTGGTTTTATTTCTGCACCAACTCTAATCATTCCATTTTCATCAAGGTCTTTAGTGGCCTCTTCAGAAACATTTGGAATGTCATTAGTCAATTCTTCATTACCTAATTTTGTATCTCTCACTTCAAGAGAATACTCATCGATATGAATTGATGTAAAGATATCATCACGCACTACTTTTTCAGAAATCACAATCGCATCTTCAAAGTTATATCCTTTCCAAGGCATGAAGGCTACTTTCATATTTCTACCAAGTGCTAGCTCTCCATTTTGCGTTGCATAACCCTCACAAAGTACTTGTCCTTTAGACACTTTATCTCCTTTTCGAACAATAGCTTTCAGGATGATTGATGTCCCTTGATTGGTTTTTCTAAATTTTGTTAACGGGTATGATTTTGTATCAGAATCAAAGCTTACTAAAGCTTCATCTTCTGTTCTAGCATACTTAATAACAATTTTGTTTGCATCGACATACTCAACGATTCCTTCACCTTCTGCGTTAATTAATACACGAGAATCTTTTGCTACTTGACGTTCTAAGCCCGTTCCCACAATTGGCGATTCTGGTCGAAGCAAAGGTACTGCTTGACGCATCATGTTTGATCCCATCAATGCACGGTTAGCATCATCGTGCTCTAAAAATGGGATTAATGAGGCAGATATCGATGAAATCTGATTTGGTGCTACGTCCGTGTAGTGCAGTCCTACAGGGTCTATTACAGGAAAATCTCCTTCTTGACGCGCAATAACTTTATCATGTAAAATTTTTCCAGTTTCATCTACTTCAACTGTGGCTTGCGCAATCATCTTTTCTTCCTCCTCTTCAGCACTCAGGTAGATTGGCGTACCTTTAATGTCTACAACACCTTCTTCAACTTTACGGTAAGGTGTTTCAATGAATCCCATTGAGTTTACCTTTGCGTAAACAGAAAGTGAAGATATCAAACCAATATTTGGTCCTTCTGGTGTTTCAATTGGACACAAACGTCCATAATGTGTATAATGCACGTCACGTACCTCGAAACCAGCTCTTTCACGAGAAAGACCTCCAGGTCCTAAAGCCGATAAACGACGCTTATGTGTAATCTCTGCTAATGGATTGGTTTGATCCATGAATTGAGATAACTGATTGGTTCCAAAAAATGAATTGATTACCGAAGATAAAGTCTTAGCGTTAATCAAATCGATTGGTGTAAAGACTTCGTTATCACGAACATTCATGCGTTCACGAATGGTACGAGCCATACGTGCTAAACCAACACCAAACTGCGATGACAACTGCTCTCCAACGGTTCTTACACGACGGTTAGATAAGTGATCTATATCATCAATCTCAGCTTTTGAGTTAATTAACTCAATTAAATATTTTACGATAGTAATGATATCTTCTTTGGTAAGTACTTGCTTATCCATTCCAATATCAAGACCTAATTTTTTGTTCATTCTATAACGACCTACTTCACCTAAATTGTAACGTTGATCACTAAAGAATAATTTGTCAATAATACCACGTGCAGTTTCCTCATCTGGTGGTTCTGCATTACGCAGTTGACGATAGATATGCTCTACAGCTTCTTTTTCTGAGTTTGTAGGATCTTTTTGAAGTGTATTATGAATAATTGCATAATCGCCTTGCTGAGCACTTTCTTTATGTAACAAGATTGTTTTTGCTCCAGATTCTAAAATCTCTTCAATATTTTCTTTATCAAGAATGGTATCACGATCTAGTACGATCTCATTTCTTTCAATAGATACAACTTCTCCCGTATCTTCATCTACGAAATCCTCGTGCCATGTGTTTAACACACGTGCTGCTAATTTACGCCCAAGAACTTTTTTAAGTCCAGATTTAGACACTTTAACTTCTTCTGCTAAATCAAAAATTTCAAGAATATCCTTATCACGTTCAAAACCGATAGCACGGAATAGTGTGGTAACAGGAAGTTTCTTCTTTCTGTCGATATAAGCATACATAACACTATTGATGTCTGTAGCGAATTCTATCCAAGAGCCTTTAAAAGGAATAACTCTTGCCGAATATAATTTAGTACCATTGGCGTGGAAAGACTGCCCAAAGAACACCCCAGGAGAACGGTGTAATTGAGATACTACAACACGTTCAGCCCCATTAATACAAAACGTACCACTAGGTGTCATGTAAGGTATCGTACCTAAGTACACATCTTGAACTATGGTTTCGAAATCTTCATGTTCAGGATCGGTACAATATAATTTTAATCTAGCTTTTAATGGCACACTATAAGTAAGCCCACGTTCTATACATTCTTGTATGCTATATCTTGGTGGATCTATAAAATAATCCAAAAATTCCAAGACAAATTGATTACGTGTATCTGTAATAGGGAAATTTTCCATGAAGGTGTGATACAGACCTTCATCTCCTCTTTCTTCTGATTTTGTTTCTAACTGGAAAAAATCCTGAAAGGATTTAATCTGAATATCCAAAAAGTCTGGGTATTCGGTTCTATTTACAATAGATGAGAAATTTAATCTTTCAGCTTTAGTTGCTAACATCGACGGACGAAATTTTGATTAAAAAATAGTTTTACGTGTATATAACATTTATATACACAAAAGGGTTTAGGTCTCGGAGAACTTTTCTCCAGACCTAAACCATATGTTCTAGGTTAGTTAAGCTTACTTAAGCTCAACCTCTGCTCCTGCTTCTTCTAAAGAAGATTTTAGACCTTCAGCCTCATCTTTAGATACTCCTTCTTTGATTGCTTTTGGTGCGCTATCTACTAATTCCTTAGCATCTTTTAATCCTAAACCAGTTAATTCTTTAACTAATTTTACAACTGCTAATTTAGAACCACCAGCTGCTTTAAGGATTACATCAAATTCAGTTTTTTCTTCAGCGGCTTCACCATCACCAGCTCCTGGTGCAGCTACTGCTACAGCTGCAGCTGCAGGCTCAATACCATATTCTTCTTTTAATATATCAGCTAATTCATTAACTTCTTTTACTGTTAAGTTAACTAACTGTTCTGCGAAATCTTTTAAATCTGCCATTTTTCTATCGTTTTAAATAAGTTTTAAATTTTAATTTATGTTTGTTAAAAGTGCGTACTTTTTGAGATTATCCCTCTTTTTGAGATAATGTTTTAAGAATACCTGATAATTTACCACCTCCAGATTGAAGTGCAGACACCACATTCTTAGCTGGCGATTGAAGTAATCCAATGATGTCTCCAATAAGCTCTTCTCTAGATTTGATATTAACAAGTGTATCTAATTGGTCGTCACCTATGTAAATTGCTTCTTCGATGAAAGCACCTTTTAATAAAGGTTTCTCAGATTTCTTTCTAAAAGCTTTAATAACTTTTGCTGCTGCGTTCCCTGCTTCAGCATACATTACAGAAGTGTTTCCTTTTAAAACAGTTGGTAAGTCTCCAAAATCTTTATCTGAAGCTTCCATTGCTTTTTCTAACAATGTATTCTTTACAACTGCCATTTCTACGTTAGCCTTGAAACAAGCTCTACGCAAATTTGAAGTAGTTCCTGCGTCTAAACCTGAAATATCTGTTAAATAGATATTTACGTTTTCGCCTAACTGAGCAGTCAACTCTTCAATAACCTGTGATTTTTCTTCTCTTGTCATAATAAAAGATTTTTAACTACTTAATTAATTTTTGGATCTACTGCAACACTTGGGCTCATTGTACTAGACATGTAAATACTTTTTACGTACGTCCCTTTTGCCGCAGTTGGTTTTAACTTTATTAATGTTGATAATAACTCTTGTGCATTACCCGCAATTTTCTCTGCAGAAAAAGATGCTTTTCCTATGGCTGCATGGACAATACCTGTTTTATCTACTTTAAAATCTATTTTACCTGCTTTTACTTCAGTTACTGCTTTAGCAACATCCATTGTTACAGTTCCTGTCTTAGGGTTTGGCATTAAACCTCTTGGTCCTAATACACGTCCTAGTGGACCTAATTTACCCATTACACTAGGCATCGTAATAATTACATCAACATCTGTCCATCCGCCCTTAATTTTATCAAGATACTCTTGTAACCCTACGTAATCTGCTCCAGCTTCTTTTGCTTCTGCTTCTTTATCTGGTGTTACTAATGCTAAAACTTTAACATCTTTTCCAGTTCCATGAGGTAGAGATACAACACCTCTAACCATTTGGTTTGCTTTTCTAGGATCTACTCCTAAACGCACAGCGATATCTACAGAAGCATCAAACTTAGTGCTTGTAATGTCCTTTATTAAGGCCGAAGCTTCTTCTAAGCTATAAACCTTATTTTTATCAATTTTAGCTTGTGCTTCTTTTTGTTTCTTTGTTAATCTTGCCATTTCAAAAATTCTTTAGATTAATTAGGAGCATCTCCACCGTTAACAGTTATACCCATTGATCTCGCTGTACCTGCTACCATCTTCATAGCTGAGTCTATTGTAAATGCATTTAAATCTTGCATTTTATCTTCAGCTATAGCTCTAATTTGATCCCAAGTAACCTTTGCTACTTTCTTTCTATTAGGCTCTCCAGAACCTTTTTTTACTTTGGCCGCTTCTAATAATTGTACTGCCGCTGGTGGTGTCTTAATTACAAACTCGAAAGACTTATCTGCATATACAGATATTACCACTGGTAAAACTTTACCATTTTTATCTTGGGTTCTTGCATTAAACTGCTTACAGAACTCCATGATATTTACACCTGCAGCACCTAGAGCGGGTCCAACCGGCGGCGATGGATTCGCAGCGCCTCCCCTAACTTGTAGTTTAACTACTTTACTTAACTCTTTTGCCATTTTAAATAATTTAATTGTGACGTCTTATTAAATTGGAAGCTCAATAACACGTGTTTATTTGTAACAATTATTAAATTTTTTCTACTTGCATGTAACTTAACTCCAATGGTGTTTTTCTTCCAAAAATTTTCACCATTACCTCTAATTTACGTTTCTCTTCGTTAATCTTTTCGATAGTACCATCAAATCCATTGAATGGACCATCAATAACCTTAACTGTTTCGCCAATTACATAAGGTATCGCCACATTGTTATCAGCTTCAACAGCTAATTCATCAACTTTACCTAGCATTCTATTTACCTCTGATTGTCTTAACGGCACGGGATCTCCTCCTTTTGTTTCGCCTAAGAACCCGATTACATTGGTAATAGATTTAATAATATGCGGTATTTCTCCACTTAAATTTGCCTGAATCATTATATACCCAGGAAAATAAACGCGTTCTTTATTAATTTTTTTTCCATTTCGTATTTGCACCACTTTTTCTGTTGGTACTAATACTTGTTCTACATAATCTTGAAGCCCTAATCTTGAAATTTCGTTTTCAATATAGGTTTTGATTTTGTTTTCCTGCCCACTAACAGCTCTAACAACATACCACTTCTTCTCTATGCTATTCTTATCAGCCATGACTAAAACGTTATTTAGTTTATTAAATTAAAATAAGCTTTAATCACTTTTCCAAAAACAGTATCAACTCCCCAGGTTGCCAAAGAAAAGATGATAGAGAACACTGCTACCAAAACAGTTAGGCGCTTAGACTCTTCCCAACTTGGCCAGCTTACATTATTCTTTAACTCTTCGAAAGATTCTTTTATATAAGTTACGATTCCTGCCATGATTTTATATTTGCACGGGTTGAGAGACTCGAACTCCCGACACCTGGTTTTGGAGACCAGTGCTCTGCCAACTGAGCTAAACCCGTAATCATAAGTTAAGGTATTTCGAAAACGAAATACCTTAACTTATATATAAACTTTAATTAGTCTAAAATTTCAGTTACCTGTCCTGCACCAACAGTTCTACCTCCTTCACGGATAGCGAATTGAAGTCCAACGTTTAATGCAATTGGTTGAATTAAATCAACTGTAATAGTTAAGTTATCACCAGGCATTACCATTTCTACACCATCAGGTAGAGCAATATTACCAGTTACATCAGTTGTACGTACGTAAAACTGTGGTCGGTAGTTGTTATGAAACGGCGTGTGACGTCCACCTTCTTCTTTCTTAAGGATATACACCTCAGCTTTAAATTTAGCGTGCGGCGTTACAGATCCTGGCTTACAGATAACCATACCTCTTTTGATATCTGTCTTATCAATACCTCTTAATAGGATACCTGCATTATCCCCAGCTTCTCCTCTATCTAAAATTTGACGGAACATTTCGATTCCTGTAACTGTAGAAGCTAACTTCTCAGTTCCCATACCGATAATATCTACAGGATCACCAGAGTTGATGATACCAGTTTCAATACGCCCTGTTGCTACAGTACCACGACCAGTAATTGAGAATACATCCTCGATTGGCATTAAGAAATCTTTTTCAGTATCTCTTGGCGGCTCTTCGATCCAATTGTCTACAGCAGCCATTAACTCTAACACTGTTTCAACCCACTTTTGCTCACCATTTAAAGCGCCTAAAGCAGATCCAGCAATTACAGGTCCATTATCGCCATCATATTCGTAGAACGATAATAAATCTCTAACTTCCATTTCAACAAGCTCTAATAATTCTTCATCATCAACCATATCCACTTTGTTCATAAAAACAACGATACGTGGAATACCTACCTGACGACCTAATAAGATGTGCTCACGAGTTTGTGGCATTGGACCATCTGTAGCAGCAACTACTAAGATAGCTCCATCCATTTGCGCAGCTCCAGTTACCATGTTCTTTACATAATCGGCGTGACCTGGACAGTCAACGTGCGCATAGTGACGATTTGCTGTTTCGTACTCAACGTGTGATGTGTTAATTGTAATAC
>JABSPM010000032.1 GCA_013215095.1 Flavobacteriaceae bacterium
AATACCACCTATATATTCAGAAACTTCCATTGGATCCCCATTCCCACCATGAACGGCAATAGGAACAGTGGTGTTTGGATATGTTGTTGTAATATAATCTAATCCAACGGCTCCTCTAGGACACCATCCACACCAAGTACCTGTAGCTTCTTCAATAAGTAAAGCCTTAGTGCTGGTTTGGGTAACCGTATTAAAGAGTATATCATTTTGGGTATTGTTGGAAGTGTCACCATCAGCTGTTCCATTTACAGTTGTAATCGTAGCTGTAAGGTTTAACTCTACAATATTTGCGTAATTTACTGGGGTTGGATGATCAACGGAAGCTGTAGCGCCAGCATCAATATTTACGTTAATAGTTGAGATGTTATCTGTAGTTCCATCGTTCCAATTCACTTCAACTGTAGAAATTGCATTAGCCCCATTATTCTCGATCTCCATAGATAATGTGTTGTCTGTTGAGGGTAGTGAATATCTATTTAAGCTAACACTCTTTAAGAATGCATCATTATCCAATGGGCTTCTAACGACGACATCATCAATAACCAATACTAATTCGTCAGTGCAATCGTGGTGACGAAACGTCACATAAACGGTTTGACCAGCGAATGATGATATGTCAAGGGTATTAGTCTCTCTTGTGTTAGGGTTTGTTAAGGTTTCATTATGAATAGGAGTAGCAGCCTGAAGCGTTGCAAGGTCATTTGCTGTAGTAACATAAACAGAATATGTTTCTTCGTGATAAGGAGCATCTATTAAATTACCATAAGCATAATTTAATTCTATTAATCCACTAGCGTTGGTTAAATCAATAGCTGGAGAAACAACGTAATTGTCAGGAGTATAGACGACGCCGTTAAACCATGAAAACGAAAGTAAAGAACTAGCGGCAAACTCCGAATTTTCGGCTGAAACGTCATCAGAAACCCATTCGACACCATCGCCATCGGCGTCATATTTCGTCCAGTCAGAGATATCTCCATCTGAAAAGTCATCTGAAAAATAGGTTTGTGCTATGGATGTACTAATAATAGTACACAACAACATTGTTAAAAGAGTAATTTTTTTTGTCATAATGTTAAGGTTTGTTTATTTTTCTGCTAATTGTATCATGCAAGATTTATAAATACAGTTAGGGTTGTAATATGTAACCTACATTGTTGTTGTGAGCTGAAAAATGTATATTAATTTCTCATTTGTATTTTTCTTTAATTAAAAGTCTAATATAAGATAATTTTATATAAAATATGTTAAAATTTTAGATATAATCTTTAAAAAATCAACATGCCTTAAATTGTCATACCATTTCTTAATTAAAAACACTGTAATAATTATTTATTAAATATTGATATGCTGTAATGTTTTTAACTTTTTGTTTATCACCAAGTTTAATAAGGTGAGTAAGTTTATCTTCTAACTCATCTAAAGATTTATAAATTTTCATAGAAACTTTAGTTTTAAACCATTGCCACATTTTCTCAGCAGGGTTTAATTCTGGACAATATGGGGGTATAGGAATTAAGATTATGTTTTCTGGTAATTGTACCTCTTTTGTAGAATGAAAAGCAGCATTATCAATAATCAAAATTTTAAGTTCTTTTGGATTATATAAACTAAGGTCTTCTAAATAAGCCATAAAAGCATTTTTAGATACCCCATCACTAATCATATAATGTGCATCTCCAGTTATTGGAGAAAAACTTCCCCAAAGCCACAAGTATTTATAACTATGCTTATATTTTCCAATAGGTTTAATGCCTTGTAAAGTTAATACACGTTTTTGTTTTGTGATTAAGCCAAAACGAGATTCATCTTGACAATAGATATTAACAGAATTAAACTTATTTTTATTTAGACTGTTTCTAATGTTAATCAGCATATTTGGTAGTTTTTTTAAAGGCTTCAATAGCCCTATCATCTTGCTTATAGTGTGACTTCCTTGACACTTTTAATTTACTTTTAAAAACTCTATTACAGTAACCATGTAATGTTTTATAATTAATAGATTCACCAAAGGTGTCTTCTATAAGTTGTTGTAATTCAACATAAGAGGTGATCGTAGTTTGAGGATTGTTTAATTGCTCTTCTATAAAGACTATTATTTTTTTTGGAATCGTTGAAACTCGATTGCCTCCTACTCGAACTTTAATTAAACTTGATAGTCCTTTAGATTGATAAAGCTTTAACCATTCTCGTATAGTTTTCTCTGTAAAACCTAACTTATTGGCTAAATGACTTTGATATTCAACCTTTCCTTGTTTGAGTAATAATAATGCTTTTATACGACCACGAACTCGGTCTGTTGTATTCTTTGTTAATAGTAAACGTAGATCCTGTTCACTCTCTAAAATCGATAAATGTATCTTTTTGGGCATATCGAAAGATACAAAATATTACAGTAATATCAAACAAGAAATGGTATAAGGTAAACGAAACTTCTACATCCTCTTCTTCTATGATAGATTGCAAATCAACGACTTCCAACAACACGCTATCTTTCTCTTTCTTAACCAAAGATTTAGATGTCTTAGACAATTTCCAATTCATCTGACGATCCACTTTTTCACCAACAAACAACTGCATTCTTTTCTTTTGAACCTTACTAAACTCGATTTCAATTTGTTTTCCTGATCTAAGCTTTAAAGGTCTTCCATTTTTGTATGCCTCGAGATATAACATTCCTCCTGTTTCAAGGATATGATTATCAGATTTAGTATTCAAATTTGCTAATAACATATCGGATAATTTATAATATTCTGTTATCGCAATTTCAAGTTTACCTCTTACTAATCTTCCCGAATCCTCATATGCAAATGCTTTGGCTGGAATATTTAGTTTAGTCCCTTCTTTACACGTAATCGTTAGTTCTTTTTCATTAAATATTTGAATTATTTCTGGAACTTTCTTCACAGATTCATAAAATGAAGCACTTAAGACATTTGATTTTAGTTCGACAGTATCAACAGAAGTCACAAGACCCCTTACAACAGTATCAATAACACGTGACTTTTTCGAAGCTTCAAGATTTTTGGATGGTCTTTTGATGATATTTTCATTCTTTAATTCAATGACTTCCTCAAACCGATTAACCACAGGCTTTTCTTTTTGAAACTCTTGCTCAACAACTATAGAATCCATTAATGTACTATTATTGTTTTGATCTTGCCGATTATCTGTTGGTATTTCAGGTTTAGCAAACAAACCAAATAACAAAACTGAAATCACTACAACAACCGCAGCAATCGTAATATATTTCAGCCATTTTTTTCGTAAATAATGCTTCCTTGCTTGATGTATTTCTAACTTAAGAGCCTTTCTTTTGACTCCTTCAAGAAGTGCAGTATGTTCATCATAAGTCATGGCAAATGCATTATCCGTTTTTAGCCTTTCTTCAAAAACTATCTTTTCACTTCCGGTAAGTAAACCTCTTACGTATTGATTGATAAGTTCTATATCTTGAATGTACTTTTTCATATTTTTTTGAATTAAGATTGAATCGTTTTTAAAACTTGATTATAGATATCTTTAGCTTTTACCAAACACTTATATTTTTGATTTTTTGCAACTTTATCAGAAGAGAATTGCATTACCTCAGCAATGGTTTTAAAAGACATTGCCTTATGATAAAATAAGTGTAAAAGCTGTTGACATCGCTTTCCTAATTCGGAAAAAGCATGTTCTGCCAATTGGTATTTCTTTTCTTCAATAACACTATGAAAAAGTGCTACATCTTCATTTTCTAAATCGTAAAGTTCTTGTTTAGAAAATTTGCTTTGCATGTCTTTCCATACAAAACGAGACACTGAATATAAATAGGTGTAAAATGATGAAGTGAGTTAAAATCTGATTTTTCTAGATTGCGATAAAGTATAATTAATGCTTCCTGAAAAACGTCAGAAGCATCTTCTTTGTTGCCTCCTTGAGATAAAATGAGCTTTTCAATTTTTGGATATAGACCGTATAATTTCTTGAATGCCTTATCGCGTTTACCTTGAGCAAAAAGTTCTAAAATATAAGAATCGTTCATAAAACGTTTTACTTATTAATGGAAGAAACGCTAAAAGGTCTCCCCTTTTAAATAAGAAAAATACGTATTAATTATTAAAACCTGTGCTCTTTCTGCAAATACTCATAAGCGTCTTGAACTTGCCTGAATTTTTCCTCAGCACCTAATTGATGTTCTTTCCCCAAATGCATTACACGATCTGGATGATATTTTTTCGCCATCTTTCTATAGGCTTTTTTAATAGCGTCAACTGTAGCATTTTTATCAATTTCTAAGATTTTATAGGCATTATCGCTGCTATTGTAGAACATCGCTTTGATACTTTCAAAATCACGAGAACTGACACCTAAATACCCAGACATGGTAGCAATCTCTTTTAGTTCTAGTTCTGTAACATGACCATCTGCCTTAGCAATCCCAAACAAAAAGTGCAATAATTGTAAACGCGATGCATGATCCATCATTTGACGAATTTGCATGCACACTTGTCGCTTAGATATATTTTGTTGCTGATTAATGTTTTTAAACAATTTAAAAGCATGGTTTGCTCTTGCTTTACCATACATATTTACAAATTGTTGTCTTACATAATCCAATTCACGTTGATCTTGATGTCCATCTGCCTTAATGACTAAAGACGCTAAAATAAGTAAACTCACCTCAAAATCCCCCGATTGGGTCTGCGGGGTTTCTCGTTGCCTATAATCTGAGTAGGTTTTATATTTTGATTTTGAACCTTTACGACGAAATTGTTCTCCACCCATTACACGTCCATCTCCATCAGCAACTGCATCTACAATACTACCTAAAGCCAATCCAATTATGGCTCCTATTGGTCCACCAAACGACCAGCCTAATGAGGCCCCAATCCATTTTGATATACTCATATAAATTCTAAATTTTAAATAAGGTGATCAAATGCATATAACACACCGTATATACTGACAATTTTAGGGTGTTTTGAACATTTTATCTTAATACATCTCTACTCCTAAATTACTCAATTAAAATGATAATTTAACAGAAGAACTGGTATAACACCAAATTATTCAGGGTAAATATAATATATGTTAGTTGATTGTAATCGCAATATGTTACACATTTATTTATCTTTGTATCGAATTAATCTTAAATCATAAAATACGAGATATGTATCCAGCAGAATTAGTAAAGCCAATGCGCGAGCATTTAACACAAGTAGGTTTTGAAGAATTACATACAGCAGAGGCAGTGGACAACACGATAGCTAAAGGCGGAACCACTTTAGTTGTTGTCAATTCAGTTTGTGGCTGTGCGGCAGCAAATGCACGACCAGGAGCGATAATGAGTTTAAAAGGAGAAAAAAAGCCACAGCATTTAGCAACCACTTTTGCGGGTGTTGATAAAGAAGCTACAAATAAAGCTCGTGAGTATATGATTCCATTTCCACCAAGTTCGCCTTGTATGGCTCTGTTTAAAGATGGAGAATTAGTACATATGTTAGAACGCCATCATATCGAAGGTCGTCCGGCAGAGTTAATCGCTGAAAACCTAATGGATGCCTACAACGAATATTGTTAATCTAAACAGACGTTGATAAAAAAACACAAACCACGCCTTTTTGCGTGGTTTTTTTATCTTTACTTTTAAAATTTTCAAAACAGAATTATGCAAAAGATAATAGCTTATCCATTTACTTTACTTTACTTCTTATGCTTTGGATTTGTATTAATCATCTTCCATGCTATACAATGGTTATGCTTTAATACTTTTGGCTACAGAGCGCATAAAACGAGTGTCATTTGGTTAAATTTTTGGATTATGCGGTGTTTAAATCTTTTAGGCACGCGCTTTTCAATAAAAAACCCACATCAACTCAACTCTAACAAACCACTAATTATTGTTGCCAACCATCAGAGTACGTATGATATTCCGCCAATTATTTGGTATTTTAGAAAACATCATCCCAAATTTATTAGCAAAAAAGAACTAGGAAAAGGTATTCCAAGTGTTTCTTATAATTTGCGCCATGGTGGCTCGGTACTTATTAATCGGAAAAACCCAAGACAATCTTTATTAGCTATAAGCGAATTTGCCCAACGCGTCAAGACCAATAATTGGGCTGCAGTTATTTTTCCGGAAGGCACGCGTAGCAGGGACGGAAAAGCAAAACCATTTAAGACTAAAGGTTTAGAACTCTTAATTAAAAACATGCCAGAAGCTATCATTTTACCTTTGAGCATTAATAATTCTTGGAAAACAATGCGTTATGGAAAATTTCCCATGGGAATGGGCGCTCATATAAAATATGAGGTTCATCAACCTATTGCAGCCAATTCTGAACCTCTAGAAACACTTATTCCAAAAATAGAATCACAAATCAAACAGGGACTACATTTTGACTAATAACCAAATTATTGAAATCACTAAAAACTTTGTCTATGACGCCCTTTACAATGCAGAAGGTGGTCATGATTGGTTTCATATAGAGCGCGTATATAATAATGCTTTGATGATTTGCAAAACAGAATCGGCAAACCATTTAATTGTAGCGCTTGGGGCTTTACTACATGATATTGCAGACAGTAAATTTCATAATGGTGACGAGAGCGTTGGTCCCAAAATTGCTCAAAACTTTCTGCATAAACACAATGTAGATAATGCTGCTATAGAACATGTGGTCAATATCATAAAAAACATTTCTTTCAAAACATCTTTACAAGCGAAAGTTCCTTTCAAATCACCAGAACTAGATGTAATACAAGATGCTGATCGTTTGGACGCTATTGGCGCTATTGGCATTGCGCGCTGCTTTAATTATGGCGGTTTTAAAAATCGCAAACTTTTTGACCCATCAATTAAGCCCAATATGACAATGACCAAAGAAGAGTATAAAAAATCTGAAGCACCTACTATCAATCACTTTTACGAAAAATTGCTGCTTTTAAAAGATAAGATGAATACCAAAACAGGCAAACGTATTGCACAACAACGTCATGAGTTTATGGAACAGTATCTTAATCAGTTTTATGCAGAATGGGATGGCAAACGATGATATTTTCAGCGCTTTTATAAACTAAGACAACAAATTCTATAATTCCTTTAAAACCACTAAAACTCTTACAGACCCAATTATTAATGCAACTTTTTTGCATTAAGATTTATTTTTTCAAGGTTATAAAATCATAATTACGTACTTTTATAAGCAAATTTTAAACGATATACAATGAAAAGAGTACACCTTGTTCTAATAGCATTTCTAATGCTATTTTCAAACACTGTTTTTGCCAATGAAGGCATGTGGTTTTTAATGCACATCAAGCGATTGATACATCGTGATATGGAAAAAATGGGGCTTCAATTAACACCTGAAGAAATCTATAATATCAACAATCAAAGTTTAAAAGATGCCATTGTACAATTTAATGGCGGATGTACAGCAAGTATCATTTCAGATTCTGGATTAGTACTTACCAACCATCACTGTGGTTATAATGCTATTGCAGAATTATCTACTGAATCGCAAAACCACTTAAATAACGGATTTTGGGCAGGTTCTTTACAAGAAGAATTAAAGCCAGAAAGTTTATTTGTACGTTTCTTCGTGAGAATGGATGATGTTACTGAGCGTATCTTATCGAAGTTAAATGATAACATGTCTGAAAAAGAACGTGAAGCAGTATTAAACCAAGAAATCGCTAAAATTGAACAAGAGAACAATGAGGGTGGAAAATACACCGTTTCTGTACGTTCATTTTATCAAGGAAATGAGTTCTACTATTTTGTATATCAAGATTACAAGGATGTAAGACTGGTAGGAACACCTCCAAAAAGCGTTGGGAAATATGGTGGAGACACTGACAACTGGGAATGGCCTCGCCATACTGGAGACTTTTCATTGTTTAGAGTTTATGCAGATGCTGAAGGAAATCCAGCAGACTATTCTAAAAACAATGTCCCTTTTAAAGCAACCTATCATTTACCTGTAAACATCGAAGGGGTTAAAGAAAATGATTTTGCTATGATTTTAGGATACCCAGGCCGTACCAACCGTTGGATGCCGGCAGAAGGTATTGAGCAAAATGTAAAATATGCCTATCCTGCTTGGGTAGAAGGCTCTAAATTAAGTATGGATGTAATGAAAAAATACATGGATGCAGACGAATCTGTAAACCTTATGTACACCTCCAAATATGCGGGAATTGCAAACTACTGGAAAAACCGTCAAGGAATGATTGACGCTTTAACAGCTCATAAAACTGCTGAAGCTAAACGTAAAGTTGAAAAGAAATTTAATAAATGGGCCCATAAAAAAACTAATAAAGCTACCTATGGCAATGTCATAAAAAACATTAATGCCTATTACGCCTTAACTAATGATAAAGCCAAGCATGACAACTATTTAATATCATTATTACGCTCTAGTAAATTCTCTGTGTTACCATACAGAATTGGTAAAAACTTAGAATTTTACGTATCAGAAAATGAGGCTAAACGTCAAGAATTATTACCAAAATTACAAGGATTAATCGCATCATCATATTCGGATTATCATTTACCATTAGAAAAGGAAATCTTAGCTGAGCAATTAAAGCTATACACGTCTAAATCTAATTATGAATTACCTGAAATGATTACAGGGTTAGCTAAAGACAATAGTATTGAAGCTTATGTAAATGCCGCTTTTGAATTAAGTATATTTAGTTCTAAAGAGCGTGTTGAAGCCTTCTTAGCTTTCCCTAATGAAGCCTTATTAACTAACGACCCATTATTTAAATTATCAATAGAGTTATTAGATCAATACAGAGCAAAACCTGATGCTTTGGAACAGCCAACAAATGATTTCCAAAAATCATTCAGATTATTAGTAGAAGGCTTAAGAGTTTCTGAATTAAGTAATGTAAAATATCCAGATGCAAATTCTACATTGCGTCTATCTTATGGAAAAGTACGCGCTTTACCAAAGGACCCAAGAAACGACGCTGAAGTAAACAATTATACTACGTTTAAAGGCATGATTGCTAAGTACAAGCCAAATGATGAAGAGTTTGACTTACCAAAAGAAATGTTAGACATCTACAAAAAGAAAGATTACGGACGCTATGCGAACAGCAAAGGTGAATTACCAGTAAACTTTCTATCTGATAACGATATCACAGGCGGAAATTCTGGCTCTCCAGTACTTAATGGAAAAGGTGAATTAATTGGACTAGCTTTTGATGGCAACATCGAAGCCATGGCTGGTGATGTGATTTTTGATAAAAACTTGCAACGCACCATCAATGTAGATATTAGATATGTACTCTGGTTAATTGACAAGTATTCCAACGCTAAGCACATTGTTGATGAATTGACAATTATTAGTGATAAGTAAACTCTAAATACCATTAGAAGCTGCCTAAAACCCTAATGTTCTCTACTAAAAAAGAACATTGTACTACTTTTAGGCAGCTTTTTATATCAAATTGCGTCTTGGATACTATAGCACATTGTCCTTTTGATATTGCTTGATTAAAATATCCTTTTCTCATTTCTTTCAAAACAAAAAGAAACCGTAACTACGGCTGTGCTTTTATTTTCTCTTTATACAAAGAAAAAAATATCTTTTTAGCCACTTATTTTCCTGGAAAATCTGCTTTACGTTTTTCTAAGAATGCTGTTGTGCCTTCTTTAAAATCTTCCGTACCAAAACAGCTCCCAAATTCATTAACTTCTGCCTCATAGCCATTCACACCATCTTCAAAACCAGCGTTAATTGCTCTAATACTAGCACTAATAGCAACTGATGAGTTCCTCATAATTTTAATGGCAATTTTTTCACAGAAAGGGATTAAATCATCTTGATTTTGTACATGGTTTACCAAACCATAACGCATTGCTTGATTAGCATCAATCATACCAGCAGTCATAATCATCTCCATAGCACGACCTTTACCTATCAACTGCGGTAAACGCTGTGTTCCGCCATATCCAGGGATGACCCCAAGAGACACCTCTGGCAATCCCATTTTTGCAGTATCACTAGCAACTCTAAAATGACAAGACATTGCCAATTCTAATCCACCTCCAAGAGCAAATCCATTGACTGCAGCAATAACTGGTGTTCCTAAATTTTCAATAAAATCAAATAACAATTCTTGACCCTTTGCAGCCAATTGCCCACCTTGCTCAATATCAAAATTGGCAAACTCGCTAATGTCAGCACCTGCTACAAAAGCTTTTTCTCCGCTACCTGTAATAATAATTACCTGAGTCGCCGCATCTTCATCACAGCTTGCAAACGCATTATGTAGTTCTTGAATCGTTTCTTTATTCAGAGCATTAAGCTTTGAAGGTCTATTAATGGTAATTGTTGCAATACCATTATTTTGTTCTAGTATTAAATTGTTATAGCTCATTATTTATTCTTTTGGAAAAGTCACTCTAAATTCGGTACCTTTATGTTCTTGAGATGTAAAATTAATATTTCCGCCATAAGTTTCAATAATATTTTTAATCATTGGCAACCCTAATCCCATTCCACTAGATTTGGTTGTAAATTTTGGCTCAAAAACTTTAGCTTTATTATCTTCTGAAATTCCAGTTCCATTATCCGTTACAGAAATAACGACATTTTCGGCATTGGTATGCACATCTACTACAATCTTCTTTTCTTCTACAGTATCTAAGGCCTGAATTGCATTCTTAACTAAATTCGTTAGCACACGAATCAACTGTGTACGATCAAACTTAGCTATAATTTCTTTTTCGGAAGCTACAAATATAATATAACTCTCTGTAAAAATGTCCAAAGCCAAATCAATAACCTTAACAACATTAAGCATTTCTTTTTTTTGTGCTGGCATCTTAGCAAAATTGGAGAATGCAGATGCAATAGAACTCATCGTATCTATTTGCTGTATTAAAGTCTTGCTGTATTCCTTTACTTTTTGATGAATATTTGGATCCTCTGGATCAAACTTGCGTTGAAAACTTTGCACACTTAATCGCATTGGCGTTAATGGGTTTTTAATCTCGTGGGCAACTTGCTTTGCCATTTCTCGCCATGCTTGTTCGCGCTCGCTCGTAGCTAATTTGACTGCACTTTCTTCCAACTCGTCAATCATACTATTGTAAGACTCCACCAATAAAGAAACGTCTTGGCTTGCTCCTTTTAGTTCTATTTTTTTATTACGATGTTCCAGGCGTGTTTCGTCCATTTTATCACTTATAGTCTTTAAAGAACGTGTAATATAGCGTGACACAAAATAAGCAAAGGCTACTGCTACAAACAACATTACCAAATAAGCATATCCTAGACGCTTTAAAAACTCTCGGAGCTCTACATCGTTAAACGAGTCATCTTCAAAATAAGGCACATTAAGAATACCTATAGGTTTTGCTTTCTGATTGGTAAAAATCACATAAGATGACCTATAATCGCCGCCCAATCTTTCATCCTTCTTGGTATAGCGTTTGTCAACACTATTTTTCAAATAGTTAAGAATATCTGGAGACAAGCAACGAGATAACGAGTCGGTTGTAAAACTTGGTCTTGAACCTTTTACTAAAGTTCCTTCTAAGTCATATAAATTAAATTCTACATTAACAATATGAGCAATTTTATAAATATCTTTTTTAAAAATTAAATCGAGATATTCGGATTCTGTAGGCCAGGACGTTTCTTTAAGCACATAATTAACACTCGATAAAATCTGTGCTTCTTTTCTATCCAAGCGTTGCTTATGATAATCTTTGGACTGCTCATGATATTGATATATAGTTACTGCAGCAATTAATACCGAAGCAACAACCACCAGCAAAATCATGTAAATAAAAATACGCGAACGTAAGGACAATCTACTATGAGCCATAAACAATTTATTTGGTTAAATATAGCAATAATCGCGCCATAAATCGGTTTATGGTTTCATGAAATTTTAATACAAATATACCACTACGATTTACAAAAATTTATAGGGCAAATTTGTTAAGCTTTAAATTGAAAACTCTAAATATTTCTTATTCATTCTTTATATTTAATCCTCAACAAACAAATAATGTAATTGTTTTGCGTTAAAAGCAGCGTTAAAGGCTTTTATTTCATTAGCAATGATAGTATTAAAGGCATTTAATTGCACTTCTATTTTTTGTGTTAATTCATTTTTAACAGCTATATCCTGTGCTGTTGGAGCAAAGTCTCCCATGCTTACTAAAGCATTTAAATGCCCTAATTTATTTGTCAATCGAATTGGAAAATTTAACGGATCTTGTCCACTTCTATTTTTTGTTTGATACAGTGTCTCTTCAATATCTGTTAATTTTTCTTTTAGTGCTTTTGCTTTTTCTAAAAGTGTACTAACATTATCATCATCTTTATATTGATCTTCAAATGCGGTTAATTGCTTATTTATTTTTCTTAGTTTTTTTATGGACTTATGCGCTTTATCCATAGTCTTGTTAATAGCTTTAACAAACTCAAATTGCTGCTTCATCTCATCTAAAGTACTTTCAGTTCTCGGATCGGAAAGAATAGTAAATGGTTGAGACATTTCAACCTTAGGCGATATGGGTTTATCCTCGGATTTCGATACAACTCTTAGGCTCACTTTATAATCTCCTGGAATTGCCCTCGGACCTTGCAAACTAGCCCACCACAAAATCATATCCTTTAAGCGTTCTGCGCCATCATAAGTCATATCCCATACAAATTGATTGGCGCCTTTTTTAACCTTTAAATTATGTTTTTGGTCTTTAGTGCTAAAGGTTTTAATAGTATCGCCTTTGATATCAAAATAGGTTAATGAGACCTCATCGTTTTCTGTATAATCTTCTAGATAAAAATAAGTTATTACACCATTGGGATGGTTTGTTCCTGCGGTTTTACTACCTGTTATACTTCCACCACGCATGCGATAGGTATCTTTTGGTTGAAACAACATATTCTTACTAGCATCGCTGGTATACAATTGATGTAAAAGGGTTAGATCATCAATAATCCATACACTTCGCCCTTGTGTAGCCACAATCAAATTGTTATCCTTTATTGTCAAATCTGTAATTGGCACAATTGGTAAATTCAACTGAAAAGGCTTCCAATGTTTACCATCGTCAAACGAAATATACATTCCTGTTTCTGTCCCTAGATACAATAAACCTTTTTGCTTTGGATCCTCTCTTAATACTCGCGTAAAATGTTCTGCATTAATTCCAGTTGTTATTTTCCTCCAAGATTCACCATAATCACTGGTCTTATAGATATAAGGTGCAAAATCTCCTGTTTTATATTTGGTTCCAACAACGTAACATGTTCCTGCATCAAAGGCACTTGGTTCTATACTATTAATCATCATCCATTCTGGCATTCCTTCTGGCGTAACATTCTCCCAATTTTCTCCTCCATTCTTTGTAACATGAACCAAACCGTCATCACTACCAACCCAAATTAGTCCTTCAGTTACTGGTGATTCTTTCGCAGCAAAAATGGTACAGTAATATTCTACAGAAGTATTGTCTTGTGTAATTGGTCCTCCTGAAGATTTAAGTTTTTCAGGGTCATTTCGTGTTAAATCTGGACTAATGATATCCCAAGAATATCCTTCATTTTCAGTGACGTGAACATGATTTGAAAAGGTATATAATCGGTTAGGATTATGCTTAGAAAATAGAATTGGGAAGTTCCATTGGAAACGATATTTCATCCCTTCTGCGCCATGCCCCATTGGATTATCTGGCCATACATTAATTGCCCTAACACTTCCTGTTTTATGATTCACTCTGGTTAAAAAACCATCATAGCTTCCTCCATAAACAATGTCGTTATTCTCTGGATCTACAGCAATATGTGCCGACTCTCCCCCAGCTGTATGCTCCCAATCGTCCTCGTCTATACTCCAACCTTCTGTACGATGAGACATACGTATTGCAGAATTATCTTGTTGTGCGACATAAATTCGATATGGAAAATGATTATCAGTAGTTACTCTATAAAATTGTGATGTTGGTTGATTGTGATACGTCGACCATGTTTCTCCTCCATCATAGCTTACTTGCGCACCACCATCATCTCCTATAATCATGCGATCTGGATTTTCTGGTGCTATCCATAAATCGTGATGATCTCCATGTGGTGCATTATGCGTTGTAAATGTTTTTCCGCCATCCTCACTCCTGTGATAACGCACATTTAACACATATACTTTATCTACATCTTTAGTATCTGCATAGACACGCGAGTAATACCAAGCACGCTGGCGAAGTTTACGTTCACTATTGACTTGTTGCCATGTGTTTCCACCATCTTCACTTCGATACAAACCGCCTTTATCTTTATGCTCAACCATTGCCCAAACGCGTTGGTTGTTCACTGGCGATACAGTTACGCCAATAATCCCTAATGTCCCTGTTGGAAAACCAGAATGTCTTGAGATCTCCTTCCATGTGTTTCCACTATCTGTACTTTTCCAAAGCGCCGAACCTTCTCCACCCGAACTCAAACTATAAGGTGTGCGTTGTACACGCCACGTGGAAGCATAGAGATGTCTTGGATTGGTTGGATCTAGTATCAAATCTACAACTCCAGACTGATCATTTGAAAATAAAATCTTTTTCCATGTGTTTCCACCATCTATACTTTTGTATAAACCTCTGTTTTCGGTTGGCTTATAAATATTACCTAAAACACCTGCATATACGATATCCGAATTGGTTGGGTGGACCGCAATTCTTGGAATATGCCTAGATTGCTTTAATCCTGATTCTTGCCATGTCTTTCCAGCATCAACACTTTTCCATACACCATATCCTGAGGACACATTACCTCGAACCGTTTTTTCTCCTCCTCCTATATAAATTACATTAGGATCACTCTTAGATATCGTAATAGCGCCAATACTTCCTCCAAAAAAACCATCGGAGATGTTCTCCCATTCACGACCGCCGTTTGTGGTTTTCCATATACCACCACCTGTTGCTCCAAAGTAAAAAAGGTTGGGTTGATTTGGAACCCCTGTTACAGCTGCACTACGTCCGCCTCTAAAAGGCCCAATAAGTCGATATTCTAAAGCTGAGTATTGTTTTTCATCAAAACTTTGAGATTGGATTTGAAGGACACCTGCTAAACACAAAACAAATATTCCTAATATTCTAAAAGCGCTCATTATATTATAAATTGGTTGGTTATACGTTTTAAAAATAAGTAATATTACATATACATTGCATATCAATTCTAAGTTTGTTTTCAAATAACTCGTAATAGTACTATTTGGACGAATTTGTTTGAGTTTCCATTTTGGACTTCAAACGTTTTACTTCTATATGCAGAAAAAGTGCCGTAACTAAAGTAGACAACACATCAGAAATTGGAAATGCCATCCACACGCCCAATTCGCCATAAAATTGAGGTAAAATAAATATTAAAGGAATAAAGAAAAACCCCTGTCTTGTTAAGGTTAATAATAGGGCAGGAATTGCTTTTCCTACCGCTTGAAAATACGCAGCACCTATTAATTGAACTGTAATAATTGGGGTTGCAGCAAACACCCAACGAATAGCACTTGGTGTTTCATTCAGCACAGCGACATCTGAGGTAAACATTTTGGTTATTGGTAATGGCAACCACATTAAAATCACAAAAATAACAGATGCTAATATTGCAGCATATCGTATTGCTGTAGCAATAGTTTTTTCAACACGATCATAGGCTTTTGCACCATAATTATAGCCAGCAATAGGTAAGAAACCTTGTGTAATTCCAAACACTGGAAACAAGGCAAACATCAACATTCTTCCAACAATAGCATAAGCAGTTACCGAGGTTTCCCCACCAAAATCATATAAAATATTATTCATCAATAAATAAGTAACACTTACAACGGCTTGCCTAGACAAAGTTACAAAGCCTAAAGAAGAAATTTCGGATACAATACTAGATTTTAATTTCAAATGACGAAAATTGATTTTCAACTCAGAATTCTTTGATAAGAAAAACCATAAAATATAGAGTCCACATAAAACATATGAGCCTGTAGTTGCCCATGCCGCGCCAGCCATTCCAAGGTTTAAAACTTTAATAAAAACTACATCTAGAATAATATTCCCAACAGAAGGGAACAACATTGCCATCATTGCAAATTTGGGTTTTCCTTCTGCTCTAATAACTGGGTTTCCCATCATACACATTGCCAAAACTGGCACCCCATAAAGAATGATTTCATAATACGTCTTTGCAGATTCAAACATCGCACCTTTACCTCCAAATAACGGAATAATAGCATCTACATAGTATAATCCAAAAAAGACCATAACTACTGTTAATGATAAAGTTAGAGCAATTTGATTCCCAAAGGTGCTTAAGGCCTTTGATTTTTCATTAGATCCAAGCGCTCTTGATATGATGGAAGACCCTCCAACACCAATAGCCATTCCGAGTGCAGCAATAAAAAAAGACACTGGAAGCACCACATTAATAGCTGCAATAGCAACAGATCCGATCCAATTACCTACAAAAATTGTATCAACTAAGATGTTTAAAGACATTACCAAAATGCCTATAGCCGCAGGTAATGCTTGCTTAACTAGCAATTTTCCAATAGGTTGGGTTCCGAGATCCTGTGATACTACTTTTGTCATTTGGTCATATATAAGTCAACGAAAATAATAAAATTGAGGCGTATGCACTATTAAAAGCTGTTAAGATTATTTTCCGATAGTTTCCAAATAATTACTATTTTTAAACCTTAAATATATTTTAATGAGTCTATTGATATTCTATGGAATAATTTCCATATTTTTTTCGTTTCTATGTTCTATATTAGAAGCTGTTTTATTAAGTATTACACCTACTTTTATTAACGTCAAGAAGCAAGAAGGCAAAGCTTATGCAATTGCTTTAGAAGAATTAAAAAAAGATGTTGACAAACCTTTAATTGCAATTTTAACCTTAAATACTATAGCACATACAGTTGGTGCTATCTTAGTAGGAGTGCAAGCTAAAGTAGCTTATGCCGAAATCTATGGCTCTGAAACGATACGTTTGTTTGGTATTGAATATACCGAAGATATTATGGTTGGTGTCGTATCTACAATTATGACTATTCTCATATTAGTTGCTTCAGAGATTATTCCAAAAACTATCGGTGCAACCTACTGGAAACAACTCTCTAATTTTACAGCTAAAGCACTTAATGTTTTGATTTGGCCCTTAAAATGGACGGGGTTGTTGTGGATCCTGCAATTAACGACTAAACTTATTGGAGGTAAAGGTCACCATGGCAGCATTTTAAGTAGAGAAGATTTTCAGGCTATGACTCAAATTGCAGAAGATGAAGGTGTCTTTAAAGCATCTGAAAGTAAGGTCATAAAAAACATGTTGGCCTTTAAAGATATTATGGCAAAAGACATTATGACACCAAGAACGGTAATGAAAGTTGCGAATGAAAGCACCACTGTAGAAACCTTTTTTAACGAAAACCAGAACTTGAGATTCTCAAGAATCCCCGTTTATACCACTAATAGCGATAACATTACTGGATTGGTATTAAAAGATGATGTTTATAAAGAAATGGCAAATCATAATGGCACCAAAACATTATTACAAATTAAACGAGACATTATAGTAACTAACAGAAATATTCCTATTCCTCAACTTTTAGACCAATTGGTAGAACATAAAAACCATATGGCACTTGTAGTGGATGAATATGGCTCAGTTAGCGGCCTGGTAACCATGGAAGATGTGATTGAAACCCTTCTGGGAATAGAAATTATGGATGAAAGTGATAATGTTGCAGATTTGCAGTTACTTGCCAGAAAAAGCTGGGAAACACGTGCAAAACGCTTAGGTTTATTAGAAGAGGATAAAACTAAAAATGACTGATTGCTACATAAATACACCACTAGGCGTCACTAAAATTTCTGGTGATGTTAATGGTGTAACTTCAATCAGAGTAATAAACTCTAATGAACCTCTCACAGATATTATTCCTAAAGCATTACAAGATTGCATTGCACAACTTAAAGAATATTTTGAAGGAAAGCGACAACAATTTACATTTAAAATCAACCCTCAAGGCACAAATTTTCAAAAAAATATCTGGGAGTTATTACGAAACATTCCCTACGGAAAAACAACAACTTACTTAGAACTATCTAAAACTTATGGCGATGTTAAAGCCATTAGAGCTGTTGCTAATGCCAATGGTAAAAATCCGCTTTGGATTGTAGTACCTTGTCATCGGGTAATAGGTACAGACGGCCATCTAACAGGCTATGCAGGTGGCCTTCATCGTAAACAATGGCTTTTGGAGCACGAGAGTCCATACAAACAACAGTCTTTATTTTAATTTTTTATTAGAATTCTGAACCTCAAACCTATGATATATCATAAAAATATTTGGCTTATAAATTAGGTTCTTATACTATTTTCCATTTGAAAGTTCCAAAAGACAAAAAGATGAATTTTTTTATATAAATTAGAACATGAACGCACAGCCTGGCTAAGGTTTCTTTTTATACTGCAAGAAAAAGGAGTAAAGCTCTTTTTATTCAAGTCATTTCAACAGGAAAATGATATGAGCTGATTTATAAAGCTAAATCCTTCATAAAATTAACCAAGTTAAACACCAACAATCTATGAGAGATTTCCTTTTAAAAGCTCTAAATATCAAGAAAAAATTGTAATTTTAATCAATGAGAATATTCAAAGTCAAGCAAAATTAACCGCAAACATTTTAGAATAATAGACAACACGACAGTACTAGATAGTAAAGTACGAGACAACAGGATTGCAATAAAAAACGCTTACAATCCTATTGGGGTTGCCATTTATTAAAGGTCTGATAAAAAAGGAATTTCTTAGATTTAGCCCAGACAAGACATTAAAAATTAAAGGACTAAAGACACGTGCATGATAAACTCATAGAAAAAGAAAGTGATTGCATTGCTCAAAACATCAACAAAAGAATACGGCTTAAATGATAAGAAAATTAAATCTCGAGAATATTCTATTTCTAGATATCGAAACCGTTCCAGAAACACAGCACTTTTCGGAATTAGATACTAGCAAGCAAGAGCTTTGGGAAGCCAAGTCCCGTTACCAACGCAAAGAAGAATTCACAGCAGAGGAATTTTATAATCGAGCAGGTATTTGGGCAGAATTTGGAAAAATCATTTGTATTTCGGTCGGATATTTTGCCATTCAAAACGATATAAGAACCTTTAGAGTAACTTCTTTTCATGGCGATGAAGTTCAACTTCTGAAAGATTTCAAGAACCTTTTAATCTCACATTTTAGTCAAGCAAAACATCTATTATGCGCACATAATGGAAAAGAATTTGATTTTCCATATATCGCAAGACGTATGATCATACACAATATTGAACTGCCTTATAAACTAAACTTATTTGGCAAAAAACCTTGGGAAGTCCCACATTTAGACACCTTAGAATTATGGAAATTTGGGGATTATAAAAACTACACTTCTCTAAAACTGCTTACTAATGTTTTGGGTATTCCTTCTCCAAAAGACGACATTGATGGCAGCGAAGTTTACGGAGTTTATTATGAGACCAATGACATCAGTAGAATTGTTGATTATTGCGAAAAAGACACTATTGCCGTTGCTCAAATTTTATTACGTTTAAGGGGTGACGACCTATTAGATAACAACGAAATAATTCACATATAAAAAAAAGGCTCTGAAATCATTCCAGAGCCTTTTTTAAGTTCTTAAGTTTTTATCTTACTTCTTGATAAAACGCTTAACTTTAGTTTTCTCTCCAATATTTAACTGGATAAGATATACACCATCGTCTAGATCAGAAACATCAATTGTTTCACTATATGATCCTTTCATTACTAGTTGTCCAAGCATATTGTGAATTTCAAAACTTTGAGCTTCAAATCCAATTAAACTCACATTTAAAGTTTCTTTAACTGGGTTTGGATGAACCTTAAACATGTTTGATGTATTGTCATCACTAGTAGTTACCATAAAGTTTGTACTATTAATTGCTCCTCCAACACAGAAGCTTGTCGTTTCTGAACTGTTAAATGATCCTCCACTAGCTAAAGTTGTTCCACCATCAGTTAATGTATACGAACCATTTCCATAATTACAACACATTCCATCTCCATAGCTATCATTCATTACTAATGAATAACATCCTGCTGGTAAATCTACATTTACATTTAATGTAGAACCATCTGCTTGAGAACCATAAGTTCCTCCAGATGCCACTACAGCATTTCCGCTATCTCTAATTTCCCAACTTGTTTCTTCAGGATAATTATCAAATGTCATAGACAATACTACAGTAGTATCTCCGCCACCAGAACCACCTCCAGTTGTTAAGCTTACATCATCAATAGCAATATCAGCTTGCCAAGTAGAACCTGTAACTCTATTGAAACGTAATTGAACACTTCCTCCAACATAAGCCGCTAAATCTACATTAGCAGTTTGCCAAGAGTTTCCTTTATTTCCAGACTCATTCCATAAGCTCGTCCAAGTTGCTCCATTATCTGTACTTGCTTCTAAAGCAATTGTTCCCATATCACTTGCGCCATACATATGATACGCAAAAGAGAATGTTGCTTGTGTAGCAGCAGATAAATCATAACATGGTGAATTGATAATTGCTTGTTTGTTTGGATAACCCGTTCCATTTCCAGAAGCTTCTACAAAAATGTAGTAAGAACCTTGAGTTGCACTAGAAGGCCCTGTGTTATTAGAAGGCGTTCCATTTGCATCTACAGTCCAATTAATATCGTCATTTGTAGACTGTGTCCATGCACCTAATGTATTTTCATAGCCTTCAGTATAAGGGAATGTAGAAATTCCTCCTGTACATCCAGAAGCTGGCTCATTTACATTTACAGTTCTAGACACTTGGTCAGCCGCATTACCAGCAGCATCGCTTACATTATAGTTTAAAGTATATGTTCCTGCAACTGCTGTGTTCACAGATCCTGAAACCACAATATTAGCCGAAATATCACCGTCAACATTATCTGAAGCGGTAGCTCCTGGATCTGTAAAACTATCACCAACAGTCAAATTCATGGTTGCTGCTCCTAGTAAAGCAATTACTGGCTTAACTGTATCAGCTGGTTGTGTTACAATTACTGTTCTAGACACTTGATCTGCCGCATTACCAGCAGCATCACTTACGTTATAGTTAAAAGTATATGTTCCTGCGTTAGATGTATCTACAGCACCTGTTACAACAATATTTGCAGAGATATCACCATCTACATTATCAGAAGCTGTTGCCCCTGGATCGTTAAACGTATCTCCTACATCTAAATTCATTGTAGCAGCTCCGAGTAGTGTAATTACAGGCTTAACTGTATCTGGAGTTCCTGCACCTAAGTTTACAGTATAGTCTTCAACCTCACCATAGGTGAACGATTCACAAGCCGTTGGTACACCATTGTATTTCATAGATACACGCATACGTGTATTACCTACAACAGTTCCTGCTGGCACAGTAAACGACCCATTTACTGGCGAAGTTTGTGTCGCAGATTGTGTCCATACTTGCTCACCAGAATCAGCAAAATCGCCATCTTTGTTATAGTCAATCCAAACAGAATAACCTTCGCTATATGTTGTTCCTGTCCAAGTTGGTGTTACTGTAATTGTATATGAATCTCCTTGTGTAAGGTTTGTAGAAATATTTGTGAAATCTGAATAGAATTGTGCTCCAGACGTATTGTCTATAGAACCTAATTGTACTCTACTGATATACTCATCATTAACATTAGTACTTGCAGACGCACAATAGTTCAACTGAACTTCTGTAGTTGTGAAATTCGCAGAAGCACTATACGATGAATTAGAACCATCATCACACTTACTTCTTACTTGCACTTCATAAGCTGTTTGAGGCGTTAATCCAGACAATGCTGTTGATGTTCCATTAACGGCAACTACAGTCCAAGATCCTCCAGAAGGACGATATCTAACATCATAAGTTGCTCCTGATACAGCATCCCAAGATACTGTTGCATTGTCAGATCCAAAACCATCGACACTTAATCCTGTTGGCGTTGTTGCATTACATACTAATGGAGTAGATGTTAATCCAGTAATGATTAATGAATAATTCTGACTTCCACCAATTAAAGATCCTTTGTGGGTTACTGTAATTGTATATGTTCCTGATGCATTTGCAACATCTACTCTTTCATAAGGATCAACATTATTATCGCCTTGTCCATTCGTTGTTACTCCTGTCAATCTCCAAGGTGTATGTGAAGTTCCTGACTTTGACACTCTAATATCTAAATCATTTACTAAAACAGGTGTATTATTATTTGCTACTGTTGTAGCTGTTCCAGCTCTATCTGTCCAAGAAATAGAAGCCATTAAATCATTAACTCCATCAGAATCTACAGTAATTTGATACGTTTGACCACCAGAAAGTGTTAATTCTTCAATTCTAGAACCGTTTCCGTTTTCAGTAATTGTTTCAGCAGCTCTTTTAGTATTCATTAACCCCCAACCATAAACAGCGTCAGGACCATTTGAACCAGCATCATCAGCAGTATGCAGAACTAATCCTTTAAGTGTTGCAGCTCTCATAAAACTGCTATTCAAGTTATTATGATGCTCTTGTAATAAAATTAAAGATCCTGCAACGTTAGGCGATGCCATTGACGTTCCTGTGATACTATTATAAGATGTGTCACTAGACTCATATGTTGAATATACTTGCGTACCATTTCCAGTAATGTCTGGCTTAATACGATAATCATCTGTTGGCCCTTCACTACTTGAACTATTAATCGTAACTGAAACTAAATTTCCATTAGCATCAATATTAGCATCTTGAGCATTAGCAACAACTAATCCATTTTTAGACGTTGCATGCCCTGAAAGCTTATCATAAGCACTATTTCCATCTAATGGCGCACCATTAGCAGAGTTATCATTACCGTCATTACCAGCAGCAACTACCATTAAGTAGTTTGGTGCATTAAACATAATTTGATCCCAATCTCTCGAATCATCGATATATCCTCCAAAATAATAATCTGGTAACCAAGGTTGTCCTGTATTAGGGTTTCTTGCTGCAAATCCATAAGAGTGATTAGAAATTAACATTCCATTTCCAGCAGCAGTTGTTGCTTCTGAGGTATCGTTGTTCCAATCATAACCTACAGCATTTGCATGAGGTGCCATTCCTTTAGCATTAGCTTGTACACCAGAAGCCATAATTGTTCCTGTTACGTGAGCAGAATGATAATTTAGTGCGGTAGTTCCATCTCCAATAGAGAAACGATTATTTCCTCCTGCGCCATCATATTCTTGATGAGAAGCTCTAGCTAATCCACCATCCCAAACATGAGCCGTCATATTGTCTCCCATAAGATTTAAACCAAGAGAACCACCAGAATTCAGATGATCTGTACGTGTTGATTTTGCCGCGTCAACATTAAAAGTAGTATAATAAATTGGTTGTCCATTAACCACTTTTTGTAACTCGGCTTTTTTTCCATCGGTTTCAATAACCAATGGCCAATTGTTAGTTTTAGCTAATTGAACAGCAACCTGCTTCTCTTCGTTTGTTTTTTTAACAAAATTTGATTCAAGTTGTTGAATTTTTTGCTTATCATATCGACTTGTAATTTGGTCCTTTTGACGCTGGGTTTGCGCCGTCACTGAAGTAACCAAAAATAAAGACACTAATAGCAAAAACTTACTTGCGTTATTGTTTTTCATAATAATTGAATGATTTTAGTTATTATTTATTAATAGTGCCGCGAAAATATTAATTTTTTAAATTATTCTAAGTAAATGGCAATTTATTTTAGGATATATTTAAATTTTTACGGTTTTACCGTAACATTTTAGATAAAATGCTATTTTTAAGTATGAAGAATATTTTTTTATTAGATATCAAAGAATTATCTATTGCGTTTCATTCCCATCAGGAGAGAAACACAGTCATTAATTCTATATCATATCAAGTTTATGCTAATGAAATTTTGGGAATTGTAGGAGAATCTGGTAGTGGAAAATCGGTCTCTTCATTAGCAATAATAGGATTACTCCCAAAGAAGATCAGTAAAATTACCAATGGCAAAATTGTATTTCAAAATTCTGAAATTCAAGATTTAAAACCGAAAGCATTTCAAAACATTAGAGGTAATCAGATCGCTATGATTTTTCAAGAACCTATGAGTTCTTTAAATCCATCTATGAGCTGTGGTAAGCAAGTTTTAGAAATTTTATTACAACATACTAAACTTTCAAAGTCTGAAGCTCAAGCAGAGGTCATCACATTATTTGAACAGGTAAAACTTCCAACACCAAAAGTTACATACAACAAATATCCTCATGAGATTTCTGGTGGACAGAAACAACGTGTTATGATTGCAATGGCTATAGCGTGTAAACCTAAACTTTTAATTGCTGATGAACCCACTACAGCACTTGATGTAACTGTACAAAAGGAAATCATTTTATTACTTAAAGAGCTACAACATAACTTTGACATGAGCATTATTTTTATTTCTCATGATTTGTCTTTAGTTTCTGAAATTGCAGATAGAGTTATTGTGATGTATAAAGGTGAAATTGTGGAGCAAAACAATACCAAGGATTTATTTTTAAACCCAAAACACACTTACACCAAAGCGCTCTTAAGTTCTAAGCCCAGTTTAAATTCTAAATTAAAACAATTACCCACCATAGCTGACTATTTAAATGATGACATTTCAGAAGACATTATCACTACCGAAGATCGCAAACAACGACACAATAGTATTTACAGTAAACCACCATTATTAGAAATAAACAATCTTGAAAAGGAATACTTCTCAGGTTCAGGACTTTTTGGAAATCCTAAATCATTCAAGGCAGTTAATGATGTAAGTTTCAAACTTTATGAAGGCGAAACTTTAGGTTTGGTTGGCGAATCTGGTTGCGGAAAATCTACACTTGGAAATGCTATTTTACAATTAGATAAAGCCACTGCAGGAACCATAACCTATAAAGGAAATGATATAACGCATTTACCTAAACAAGACTTACGTGAACTTAGAAAAGATATTCAAATCATTTTCCAAGATCCTTATGCATCTCTAAATCCAAGAATTCCTGTTGGCGAAGCCATAATAGAACCTATGCGAGTGCATCAACTCTATGATAACGATAGTATCAGAAAAGCGAAAGTTATAGACATCTTGGAGCGTGTTGGACTTTCTACAACACATTACAATAGATATCCTCATGAGTTTTCTGGAGGACAAAGACAACGCATAGGTATTGCAAGAACTATTGCTTTAAATCCTAAAATAATTATCTGTGATGAATCGGTTTCTGCTTTAGATATATCTGTACAAGCACAAGTGCTTAATCTTCTCAACGAATTGAAAATTAATTTTGGTTTTACTTATATATTCATCTCACATGATTTAGCTGTCGTAAAATATATGTCTGATCAATTATTGGTTATGAATAAGGGACAAATTGAAGAAATGGGTGATGCAGATATTGTATATCGTAATCCCAAAAGTCCATATACCAAAAAACTTATTGCTGCGATTCCAAAGGGTATGTAAGTTTCTCGTTTTGTTGCATTTATTTTTCGACTTACTAATTTGGAGTTATATACTTAAAAGAAGTCCATTTTTAGTTATCCCAAGTATTAAAAGGCACTTTACTCAATTGTGAGTTATAATACTTGGTATCTCCTGTAACCTCTTTGCCTAACCAATGCGGTCTAGAAAACACTTCATCTTCATGACTTAGCTCTAACTCGGCTATAATTAAACCTTTGTTATCGCCAAAGAACTCATCCACCTCAAAAATATGATTCTCAACTTTGATTTCATATCTCAATTTGTCTATCACTCCTTTCTCGCAAAACTCTAATAGTGCTTTAGCATCACTTTCGGAGATTTGTTTTTCCCATTCAAAACGTGTTAATCCATCAGCTGATGATAATCCTTTAACTGTAAGTACGCCTTGATTATCCTTTAAACGTATTCTAACGGTGCGTTCTGGATCTCTATTAAGAAACCCTTGTATTATATGTACAACTTTAAAAGCTTCATTTTTAAAAGCTTCTGTCTTAACCAAAAATTTACGTTCTATCTCTATCATATTGTTATCAAATATAAACGAGAATATAGAAAAACTGTTCTCTAAAGTTATTTTATACCATTTTCAATTTGAAAAGACTTGAATAAAAAGTCCTTTTCTCCTTTCTCTTGCAGTATAAAAAGAAACCGTAGCTATGGCTATCATTTCATTTTCTTATTTATAAAGAAAAAATCCTCTTTTTCTTTAGCGGTACTTTCAAATGGAAAATGGCATTATTAACACAAAAAAGCTACCAAAATTATTTGGTAGCTTTAAGGAGTAAAATTAATAATCCAAATTTATATCTATTTACTCACAATCTCTCTCCACATTTGTATTTGCGTTCGTATACACGTCAGTATCAATTGTACAATCCTCAAAATACCATGTCGCATTTAAGCTACTGTCTTCTGTTATATCAATATATACATAGGCATCGCCATTTATAGGCATAGTTATCACCCATATTCCTACATCTGCATTTCCATTAGCGTCCAAAGCACTCACTAAACCAGATGGGATAAATTCATATGTTACCTCTTCCCCTTGATCTGTATAACTCAACCAATTACAGCTTACTAAAGCCGCTATATAATCCTGTTCTGTACAATCTGTATTAATATAACAATCAACAACATCAGCTTCTGTAAATCCTTCACACTCGGCTTCGCAAAGATTATAAAATTCAAAAATAATATCGTCGATATCCACACATACGGGATTATACTCATCAGAACAGTCACATCCATCATAACAAGAAACATATAAACCCATTAACTGTTCTTCGTTGGTTATTTCCACTATTACATTATCCTCTGTAGTCACAGTTAATGGGAAGTCAAATTCAAAATAGTTTAAAACATAGGTAATATTAGACAAGTCTTCCAATGAATCAACAACAATAGTTTCATCACCCTCTGCAATTATTTGTAATGGAAAGTTAAACTCAAAACAATCCATGTCATAAGTGTCATCATAATCATTTTCACAGAACTCCAAGAAATCTGATTGGTCAAAGCCTTTACAGATTGCATAACATGCATTCGGAAAAGTCAATATAAAAGCCACCTCATTTTCATCAATAATTTCTACACAAACAGGATTACATTCTTCAGTACATTCACAATCATCATCTTCAAAATTAATCACATCAAAAAACGCAGCTAATTCTTCTTCACTATGAATTGTTACAACCTCAATAACGCCAGTTTCATCATTATAAACTTCAATTTCAACTGGAAACGCAGCACCATTTATAAACAACTCATCAGAAACACTTGCTGTAATATTAATGAGGTCTTCAAAACTACTAACAGTTACAGCTGTACCTGTATTAAAACTTAAAGTAATTGGTATCTGAAAGCTAAAACCATAATCAAAAAGACTGCTTCCTGTTGGGTTCTTTTGACGATCAATATTACCATTTTCATCTAATTTCGACCTTAATTTATTAATAGCAGTCCGTATTGACTGACTCTCTGTAGCATTAGTCTCAAACTCTACAGATTCTTTATCATTACAAGAGATAAAACTTGCTAAAACAAGCATTAAAAGCAGAATGGCAATCTTTATCTCTTTCATAATTTCGCTATTTTGTTGTTGTTAAACTTTACCCTTTATAAAAGGACAACCTTCAAAACAAAAACCCTACTTTTGTAAACAAAAAATTTTATTTAGTTTTGATTCGCATAAATAAATGGAATTTATGATTATAAATGCAAAGAAAATATGCCATAAAAAAATTTTTGAAAAGATTTTTCAAACGTATGCCAAAGACCTTAGACGATTTATTTTCTTTAAAACTAAAGATGCAGATCAAACTGAGGATATCCTCCAAGATTGCTTTGTAAAACTTTGGGAAAATTGCATCAATGTAGATTATGACAAAGTAAAACCTTACCTCTATAAAACAGCTAATAATTTATTTTTGAATATTGTCAAGCACAATTCTGTAAAGCAAAAACACAAACATAGTTTGGCAAAGCATAGCACCAATGAATCTCCTGAATATTTAATGATTGAGAAAGAATTTTATGATAAAATTAAAAAAGCAATTGCCAATCTTCCTGAAAAACAACGTGAGGTTTTTTTATTAAACCGCATTGACAAAAAAACCTACAAAGACATTGCCAAAACTCTTGACATATCTGTAAAAGCAGTCGAAAAACGCATGCATTTGGCATTAAAAACTATGCGTAAAACCATAGGGAATGTTTAATTTAAAAAAAAACAATTTAAAAAAGTAGGGTATTTATCTTTTAAGTTGTCTTTAATTTAGATATAGTTATGAAACATAATGAGACACATAGCAGCACATCGTATCTAGCACTATGGTTAGCTGGCGATTTAACTGATAATCAATTACAAACATTGGTATCAGAAGCTGATTTTATTGCGTATAAAAAACTGCGACAAGGTATTGCGTGTTTTGATGTACTAGAAGCCCCATTAGACAAGACTTTAAATGAGATACATAAAACCATAAAACCGAAACGTCTTGTACAAAAACGCTCCAAATATTGGGCGCTTGCAATTGCAGCATCAATCGTTTTATGTCTTGGAATTTTTACCTTTTTTGACTCCAATAATGTCATGTCCAGAACTGGAATTGGACAGCATGAAACTCTGGCATTAATAGATGGCTCTGAAGTTCATCTAAATGCCCAATCTACTTTAAGTTACGATACCTCAAATTGGGAAGACACGCGTACTTTATCTTTAAACGGTGAAGCTTATTTTAAGGTTACCAAAGGACAAACTTTCACAGTAAATACAAGGAATGGCGCTGTAACTGTTCTTGGTACTCAATTTAATGTCATCTCGCATGAAAATTATTTTGAAGTCACCTGTTATGAAGGAAAAGTACGCGTTACTTCTAACACCAATGAGGTTTCTATTTTAACAGCGGGTAAACGTCTGAGAATCACTAACAACACAATAGAAACCGATACATTAAAAGAGAGTCTTCCTACTTGGATAAATGGAGAGAGTAGTTTTAAAAGCATACCTCTTAAACATGTCATTGAAGCGATTGAATCACAATATCACATTCAGATAGATGCCACTGAAATTGATACGAATACCATTTTTACAGGGTCTTTTTCACATCATAACTTAAACCTAGCTTTAAAAACGATATTTGACCCATTGAACATAAAATATACTAATGAAAAAGAGCAAATAATAAAGCTGAGCGCTAATTAATGAAACACTGGTTTTTATTAATCATAATAATACCTCTTTTAGCCTTTTCACAAGAAAAGGCTGCTTTTTATTTGTCTATTGAAAACGCTTCGATACAGTCCATTTTTAGCATATTAGAAGAGCAACACAATATTAGATTTTCGTATAAAGATGATATAATACAGCAACAAAATATCTCGGTTCATATAAATTACACCTCCTTTGAAGATATTTTGGATTTTATCTCTGAACACACGAATTTAAAATTTGAAATTTTGAACGAACGATATGTCATTGTATTAAAAAAATCAAAATCAATTACTCAACTTACCACATTAAATAATGTTATGGTCTTTAGCTATCTCGCAAGAGGGATTAAAAAGACCAAAAATGCAATCTATAGTATTTCTCCTAAAACATTGGGAATTCTTCCTGGATTGACCGACTTAGATATCTTGGAGAGCATCCAGCAACTACCAGGTGTTATTAGTCCTAATGAAACGGTATCTGATCTCATTGTCCGTGGTGGTATCCAAGATCAGAATCATATCATTTGGGATGGTATCAATATTTATCATAAAGGAAATCTATTTGGAATGATTTCTCCATTTAACCCAAACGTTGTGCAACACATTTCCTTTATCAATAAAGGAACGCCTTCAAAATATGGCGAACGCATTTCTAGCGTCATTGATATTACTACAAAAAATGCGCAAAGCAAAACTTTAAAGGCTGCTATTGGTGCCAACGCCATTAGTACCGATGCCGTCCTAGAGCTACCGATTATCAAAGAAAAATTGAGCGCCCAAGCTTCTTTAAGAAGGAGCTACACCAATTTTTATAAAAGCTACACCTTTGATAAAATGGCAAAAAAGGTTTTTGAAGGTACCCAATTAGAAACTACGCAAAAAAACAATAACGACTTTACGTTTTTGGATTATAATTTAAAGCTTAACTACACTTTTAATGCCAATAATCAATTTAGATTTAGTTTAATCAACATTAAAAATAATCTCGATTATAAATCGCAATATACTGAAATCAATGCTACCTACAAGGACATATTAGAAATCAAAAATTATGGTTATAGCTTAGAATGGGATAAAATTTGGAATGCACACATCACGCAGCATACCTCGGCGTTCAGATCAAAATATAAATTTAACTACAACTTATTGAGTACATTTGAAGGTGATGACACCACTTCAGATTTTAACAAAAAAAATATCATATACGACTCTGGGATTTCTACTGAATTTAATATCAAAACCGATACATCAAATCAATTCACTTTTGGCTATCAATTTAACGCTAAGGATGTCAGTTATGCCTTTTTATATACTGATGATTCGTTTTATGTTCTAGATACAGATCGTACTAAAGTAATCACCCATAGCCTTTACGGCAGTTATAGATACACAAGCAACTCCTATTTTGACATGGATCTTGGTTTCCGCTCTAGTTATTATGATTATTTAGATCGTATGGTTTTTGAACCACGCTTAATGCTCTATGCACCTATTATCAGCAACTTAAAGCTACAAGCCTCTGCCGAGTTAAAAAATCAAATCATCTCTGAAATTGATGAAACCATTTATAGTGATTTTTCTCTAGAAAACAAATTATGGAGGTTAGCTAACGGCAATGATTACCCGCTTATAAAAGGTCATCAATTTTCTTTAGGCTTTATCTATAAGCATAAAGGCCTATTGATTGAGGTAGATGGATACACTAAACAATCCAAAAATATTTCCGCATTAGCATTGGGGTTTTTAAATTCAGAAGACAATACGGTCCATTTGGGGACTCAAAAAGTTTTTGGAGTAGATGTCTTGTTGAAAAAAGATTTTAACCGCCTAAAAACATGGGTTAGCTATTCTTTTACAGATATGATGAACAAATACGACGGCATTAATAATGGTGACTATTTCCTCTCTAATACAGGAATTAAACATCAATTTACAACCTCCTTAACCTATAAACTCAATGATTTTCAAATAGCTCTAGGCTGGAAAATACACTCTGGAAAACCATATACACAAGCTATAACAACAAGTTCAGGATTGGTCTTCAACAAACTCAATGCCAAAACCTTAGACAACTTTCATCGTATGGATATCTCGTCAACCTATGACTTTAAATTAATAAAACCATACAACATCAATGCTAAGGCTGGATTTTCTATTCGAAATGTATATGATCAAAAAAACCATATTAGTAGAGAATACGAGGGTAATAACGGCATATTTCTCCCGATACGTACTATCGACAGATACGCGATAAGATTTTCACCCAATGTTTTTTTTAGAGTGTATCTATAACTTTGAAGCTATTATATAAAGAACATTAGTTAAAATTTGGTGAAAACTATGTGAGTAACAAAATGATAAAATCAACATCATTGGGATAAATTTCCTAAATTTATACTATGTGTACCACCTTGAAAAACCGAAAAATTATCCATGTGGATATGGATGCTTTTTATGCTTCAGTGGAGCAACTAGACCATCCTGAATTACGCGGAAAACCCATTGCTGTTGGTGGGGGCGAACCTCGTGGTGTCATAAGTGCTGCAAGTTATGAGGCAAGAAAATTTGGTGTAAAAAGTGCTATGCCAGGAGCTCTGGCTATCAAACTTTGCCCAGAACTTATTTTTGTACGCAGCAATTTTGAACGCTATAAAGACATCTCAGAACAGGTTAAAACAATTTTCTATGAATTTACCGACTTGGTAGAACCTTTGTCCTTAGATGAAGCCTATTTAGATGTCACAGAAAACAAGAAAGGTAATCCAAGCGCCACACATATTGCACAAGACATTAGGGCTCGCATTTTGGAAAAAGTAGGGTTAACTGCTTCTGCCGGTATTAGTATAAATAAATTTTTAGCTAAAGTAGCAAGTGAATATAATAAGCCTAATGGACAAAAAACGTTAAATCCAGAGGAGGTTTTGGGCTTTTTGGAAACCCTCGATATCCGGAAATTTCATGGTATTGGCAGGGTTACTACAGAGAAAATGTATCAAAAAGGCATCTTTACTGGTAAAGACTTAAAATCAAAGTCCTTAGCCTATCTCGAGTCCAACTTTGGAAAGTCGGGACACTATTACTACCATATTGTTAGGGGCATGCAATATAGCCCAGTAAAACCAAATCGCATACGAAAATCACTAGCGGCAGAACGCACCTTTAGTAAAAATCTATCTAGCGAAATATTTATGCTAGAAAAGTTAGACCATATTGCAGAGGAAGTTTCAAACCGATTAAAAAAAAGCAAAGTAGCGGGAAAAACAGTAACCTTAAAAATCAAATACAGTGATTTTACCCTACAAACACGTAGCAAAACGTTGCCATACTACCTAAGCGACAAAGCTCTCATTCTAGATACTGCTAAAGATTTACTTTACCAAGATCTGCTAAAAAACTCTGTACGCTTATTAGGTATCTCTATATCTAAGCTTAACACTGAAGTCAACACAACTCACAAAAATAACACACAAAAAAGCGTGAGCATGCAACTGCGATTGGAGTTCTAGCAAACACAAAATCGAACACCAAAAAACCATATTGAACTCGCCTAATAATGATATACCTAGTTATACGAATTTAACATAAATATTTCGTATATTTAAGGATGCCAAAACAATCGACTTTAATTATTTCAGAGAGTCTTTCAGAACTAAAGACCTTATTACGTAAACAAGAGAATCCAAAAAATCTTTTACGCATACAATCA
>JABSPM010000033.1 GCA_013215095.1 Flavobacteriaceae bacterium
GCCAAGTTCATTGTGTTTTGCCACAGTAGAGTAATGGGTTTTAGAGTGTTGATTATGAGTGATTTAAAGTTTTTTATTTTAAGTTGTATTTTCTATGTGTTCAATAGGGTATCGTGTTAGGAATAATAGCTTTAACAGGTTCTTCAGTCTTTATATCCTTTCTAAATTATAGAAGATAGATTGTAGGGGCAAAAAACGAATCATTTCTCAAACGTCACAATACCTTTCGCTTTTTCTACGTCCATTGTTATGGTTCTTCCCAGTATTAAAGCGCGATTATCTTTTTCATGACCAGCAGGAAATTCAAATAACACAGGAAAATCACATTCTTCTAAAACATCTAATATCAATTGCTCAATAGAACTCCCCCAAGCTGTGGTGTTTTTACGTATTTTACTCATGTTTCCTACAATGAGCCCTTTGCAATTGTCAAAATATCCAGCCCGTTTCAAACTCTGTAGCATACGGTCAATATGATATTTGTATTCTCCTATTTCTTCAATAAATAAAATTTTATCTGCAGTATTAATACTAGTGTTGCTTCCCAACATGCTGTGAAGTAAAGTAAGATTTCCACCTACCAACTGCCCTGTTGCATGTCCTGTTTTGTTGTGTGAGTTTCCTTTGACAGTGTACGCTAAAGGCTCTCCAAACAAGGCTTTTTTAAAAGTATCAATTGTATGTGCTATAGTTTTAACATTGTCCGTCATACTAGCGCACATCATAGCGTGTATGGTTTCAATACCTTCATTGTGCATTTGACTATGTAGTCCTGTGATATCGGAGTAGCCAATCATCCATTTTGGACGTTTTTTAAATGCGGTATAATCAAGGTTGTCCAAAATTCGAACCGTACCATAACCACCACGCGCACACCAAATTGCTGCAATATTTGGATTATCTAAAGCCTTTTGAAAATCTTCGATACGTTGGGAATCACTTCCAGCAAAATGATTGTTTTTTTTATAAACATGTTTCCCTATGCGTACTTTTAAACCCCAGCTTTCAAGCATAACTTTGGCTTGATTAATCTCTTTTTCTTTATGATTTAAAATCCCAGAGGGCGCTACAATAACTACAGAATCTCCAATTTTTAAATGTGGCGGTTGTGTCAATTTGCTGTGCATGATAGGTCTATCTTTTGTAATATTATGCTGCTGTGCATAGCACAAATAACTTAATGTGGTGACAATTATAAAATAGTAATAAATGAGATGTTTTAAAAACATAAACCAGGCTTTTTGTAAATATAATGAAGTTCTCATCAAAATGGTTTCTCAAAAGTAGACAAATTATGTATTTTTGTGTCTTTATTTAAGGTGTAAAATCAATTTTTGAGCGTTCGTATGTATAAATGCCACTAGCGCTTAGGAATGTTATACAGTCTTATGTGCAGTTGTGAGGCTTTTTTGCATTACGATTGTATTTAGTTTTATATTAAAAACAAACGAATTATAATATGTCAAAACGAATTACCATTACCGCGGCTTTACCGTATACAAACGGGCCGATACATATAGGACATTTGGCGGGTGTTTACGTGCCAGCCGATATCTATGCGCGTTATTCTAGATTGCAAGGTAATGATGTAGCATTTATATGTGGAAGTGATGAGCATGGTGTCCCAATAACAATTAAGGCAAAGAAAGAGGGTGTGACGCCGCAGGATGTTGTAGATAAATATAATGCTATAATTAAGCAATCCTTTTTAGATTTTGGAATTTCTTTTGATAATTATTCGCGTACTTCAGCAAAGATTCATCATGATACAGCATCAGAGTTTTTTAAAACCCTTCATGATAAAGGCGAATTTGTTGAGGAAGTAACTGAGCAATTATATGACCAAGACGCAGATCAGTTTTTGGCAGACCGTTTCGTGGTTGGAACTTGTCCGAAATGTGGAAATGAAGAAAGTTATGGCGATCAATGTGAAAGTTGCGGAACAAGTCATAACGCTACAGATCTGATTAATCCTAAATCGGCAATTACTGGTGCAACGCCGACATTAAAAGAAACCAAACACTGGTTTTTACCTTTAGATAAGCATGAAGCTTTTTTAAAAGAATGGATTTTAAAAGGCCATAAAAAAGATTGGAAATCTAATGTTTATGGACAATGTAAATCTTGGATTGATGACGGCTTACGCCCGCGTGCTGTAACAAGAGATTTAGATTGGGGAATTCCAGTTCCTGTAGAAGGAGGCAAAGGAAAAGTTTTGTACGTTTGGTTTGATGCACCGATAGGCTATATTTCGGCAACCAAAGAATGGGCAGAACGTGAGGGTAAGGATTGGGAACCGTATTGGAAAAATGAAGATACTAAGCTCTTGCATTTTATCGGAAAGGATAATATTGTTTTTCATTGTATTATTTTTCCTTCAATGTTGAAAGCTGAAGGTAGTTATATCCTTCCAGAGAATGTACCAGCCAATGAGTTCCTTAATTTAGAAGGAAGCAAGTTATCAACTTCAAAAAATTGGGCAGTTTGGCTACATGAATTTTTGGAAGAATTTCCAGAAAAGCAAGATGTATTGCGTTATGTATTAACAGCAAATGCACCAGAGACAAAAGATAATGACTTCACTTGGAAAGATTTTCAAGCACGAAACAATAATGAGTTAGTTGCTATTTTTGGAAACTTTGTAAACAGAATAGCAGTCTTAACAAATAAGTATTATGATGGTGTAGTACCGCAGCCCAATAGATTTAAGCAAGTAGATGAAGATGTTATGGCGGCTTTAAAGGCATATCCAAGTGTAATAGCGAGTTCTATTGAGCGTTATCGTTTTAGAGAAGCGAGCCAAGAATTTATGAATTTAGCACGTTTGGGGAATAAATATTTGGCAGATGCAGAGCCTTGGAAAGTGATTAAGGCAGATGAAGCTCGGGTACAAACGGTAATGTATGTGGCTTTACAAATCGCTTCTGTTTTGGCGACACTAAGTGAGCCCTTATTGCCATTTACTTCAAATAAATTAAAAGAAATTTTAAAAGCATCAGAATTAGAATGGGATTGGACCTGGGATGCTATTACAGAAGGTAGAGAATTATTGCCATCAGAACATAAAATTATAGAAAAAGCACCATTGTTATTTACTAAAATAGAAGATAAAGAAATGCAAGCGCAGTTAGATAAGTTGGACGCAAGTAAAAAAGCCAATGAGTCAGCGAATCGGGCCTTAGAGCCGCAAAAAGATACGATTAGCTTTGAAGATTTTGCCAAGTTAGATATCCGTGTGGGGACTATTATAGAAGCAGAAAAAATGCCAAAAGCGAAAAAATTATTGGTATTAAAAGTTGATATAGGTATTGATGTTAGAACTATAGTGTCTGGTATAGCTGAAAGTTTTAAAGCTGAAGATGTTATTGGAAAGCGCGTTACAGTGTTGGTGAATTTAGCTCCAAGAAAATTAAGAGGCGTAGAAAGTGAGGGGATGATCTTGATGACAGAAACACCAGATGAACAATTGGTGTTTGTCAATCCAGATTATAACGAAAAAATAACAAACGGATTAAGTATTAGCTAGAAAGGTGAAACAATGATTATAGAGGATTATAATTACACAAAACATTGGGATAAAAAGTATACATCTACAAATGATGAGGATTTAGGATGGTATGAAGCTGCGCCAGAAATGACAATGCGTTTGGTCTCTAAATGTGCGCTTTCTGAAGATGCGAAAATTTTAAGTGTTGGAGCTGGAACAACAACGCTTATCGATGTTTTAATTGAAGAAGGCTATAACAATATTATAGCAAATGACCTTAGTAAAGTGGCTTTAGAAAAGTTAGATGAGCGTATTGTAAATATGTATGGTTATAATCTAAAGTGTATTACAGACGATTTGACACGTCCAAAACGTTTAAATAAGCTTACTAATGTAGATTTATGGATAGATCGCGCGGTGCTGCATTTCTTTTTAGAACAAAAAGAGCAGCAGGCTTACTTTGATTTGATTAAACAAACGGTATCTAGAAATGGTTTTGTGTTGATAGCTGTATTTGCTTTAGATGGTGCGCAAAAATGTTGCAACCTTAATTTAAAACGTTATGATGTGAATATGCTTCAAGAGCAACTGGGTAATGCATTTCATCTAGTAGAGACATTTAATCATGTTTTTATTAATCCAAACGGAGGAGAACGTCCTTATGTTTACGGGCTTTTTCAAAGGAAATTGTAAAGATATTACTCTTAACTATTTGGTTTTGTGGTTAATTTGCTTTACATTAATCGAGAATAAAAACCAATTAAAATGAAAAAAACTACAACGACACATTTCTCAAAACAACTAGCGCGTTATGGTGCTTTAACAGCTGCTATAGCTGGTATGGTTGATGCCCATGGGCAAATTAATTACACCGATATTGACCCCGATCACAATGGAGGTGTA
>JABSPM010000034.1 GCA_013215095.1 Flavobacteriaceae bacterium
CACTTGGTCAACCGTAATATTATAAAACTCGGCAAGTCGCTGTAACTCTTTTACAGAAATCTCACGATTACCATTCTCAATTTTATTATAGTTAGAATAACCAATATTAAGAGCGTTAGCCACTTCTTTTTGACGAAGTTCCCCGCTCCCGCTAGTTTATAACTAGTGGCGGTTATGAGTAAGCAATTAGAAATTAAATTTTAAAAATAGATAAAGCCACAGCAGCAATGTTGTGGTTTTGTTGTTTTTTAGGAGTAAGCTTTTTTGGCGTTATAATCACGTAACTTAAAGTTAATATGAGACCATTAATACACGTAAGCAATGAATGAAAAAAGAAATATTAGAATCCTTATTTTTGACAATGCAGAGGTTTTGGACTTTGCAGGACCATTTGAAGTTTTTTCAGTTACTTCTGAACTAAATAATTTTGAACCCTTTGATGTATTCACAGTTGGAGAAAACCTCACCCCTATTTGTACCGTTAATGGATTATCTGTGAACCCAAAATACAACCTCAGTAATTGCCCAAGAATAGATGTCTTAATAATTGCTGGAGGTTCAGGAATAAGAAAGCTAATGAAGAATAAAAAGGTTTTAGACTGGATTTACAAAGTACATCAAATCAGCGAATTAACCACAAGCATCTGCTCTGGTGCTAGACTTTTAGGTGTGTTAGGTCTGCTTGATGATAAACCATATTGTACGCACCATGAAGTTTATGAACACATGAAAGAAATCGTACCAACTGGTAAGCCTCAGCAAGAACAGCGTTTTGTTAATACAGGAAGAATTTACACTTCTGGAGGAATTTCAGCTGGAATTGACTTGTCATTTCACATTGTTGAAAAACTCCTTGGGAAGAAAACTTCAACACAAACAGCAACATACATGGAATATGATAGAGGTAAATAAACTTTTAACAACACCTCCAAATCCCTGATTTGACTTTTAAAATGAAAATAATTCCAATACATCATCAAAAAGATTATCGCAATACCCTTGAGCGACTTGAGGAAATTTTTAGCTCAAAAAAAGGAACTTAGCAGGGTAATGAGCTTGAAATCGTTTCTATTTTAATTGACAAATCCGTTCCTGAAAATGTATCAAGTGGATTACATCCTGAGGGAAATATTCAATAATACGATTACTTTTATAAGAACAAGTCTATGAAACACTTTTATCTATTGATTTTATTGTTTGTTCTCTTATTGTCATCTTGTAATAATTCGACATAATATGTTCATACAAGGAAAATGGATAAAAGGCTCAAAACAAGAGGAAATACAAACATTGGAAACTCAATTACGAGGTTTAAATATGACAATTTTGAGATTGGTTATCAGTATCAAAAACTTTATTGGACTGGACAAAATGAACATTGGGAGCTTGCCAATTACCAATTAAAAAAAATCAAAATAGCACTTAACTTAGAACTGCAGCGACGGCCAAACAGAGCTGCTTCGACAGCACATTACTTAGGCTATGTCATTCCATAATTTAATAAAGTCATAACAAGAAAAAAACATCCAAGCCGTATCACACTTCTTGGGTCTTTGCGTCATTATCTCTAGATAGTGGTATTAATAACAATCTTTAAGCAATTGGCCATTATTTTGATAGGCGCTTAGAGGCTGATCTAACTCTGTTAATGTAATTTCATCTAAGACTTTGAGCACCGCATGTTGCATCGCCATAGAGCCACAAAGCATAAAAACACAGCCCTCCTCAAAAAGGTCTGCTATTTTTTTTCGATGTTGGCTTAGTACATCTTGCACGTATTGCTTCTCTCCTATTCTAGAAAGTGCTAATTCATATGACTCCAAACGGTCATTATCATAGGCGTCTTCTACATGATTTTTGTAAACGTTAAAAGAATCTTCTGTGCGTCCTCCCCAGGTTAAATAAGTTGTCGTAGCATCATTTTCTGTAATCATTCCTAAGTAAGGTGCAATGCCTGTACCATTCGCAATTAACCAGACCGACGGTGCTTCTTTTGGAAAATGAAACTTTTGATTCGTTTCGATGGCAGCTGTAATAATATCCCCGGGTTTTGAGTTACATAAGAACCCTGAGCAAAGCCCATGTTCATGTTGCTTAACACTTAAAAGTATATCCGTATCGATGCGTGCAATAGAATACCATCTTGGTTTTTCTGAATCTTCTGGAATAATATTTAGTAAATCTCCAGATTGAAATTTAATGCGCTTTTGAGGTCTTAAGCGAATTAATGTTGTAGCGTCAACATTTAAGTCATGGCATTCTAATACTTCAAATTCTTGACGTTTTAAGTTTTTCTTTTCATTTGGCAGTCTCACGCGAATATTTAAATCCATCGTTCGATTCCAAACCGAAAGCCAGCTTCTAAATTCGGCATTCGATTGTTCATTGATTTTTACTAGAGGAATCAGTTGCTTAAAATCAGGATGTTTATCCAACCAATCATCAACTTCTACTCCAAATTGGCAGAAGTTTGAAAACACAGTTGAACCAAAAGCGACAACCGCAAATTTCAAAGTATTTATAGGAGATATTTCCTGTACTAGACTTGAGAAATCCAAGGCACTACTTGGTGCTCCACCATCTCCAAATGTGGCGGTAAACACCACACAATACTTCGCATTTTCATAGGTGTCATAGTTATCTAATTGGTCCATAAACACAGATTGACCTGCATTTACTAAACCTTGAACAAACGCTTTAGCAAAAACAGTTGTACTACCAGATTCTGAACCAACTAAAACTATATAATTTGCTTCATCTTTAGACCATTTTCCTATGGTCGACATTGCATTTCCTTTTTTTAATTTTTTAATTAAATTTGAGAACATATAGTATTTCTTATTTTAATGTTTCTTTTGCTGTGTTTAGGATTTCAATAAGCATAGGTCTAAAATCTCTAGCATTTTCAAGTGGTCGCACAAAAGGAATATCGATGTTTTGAATGGCATTTGAGCAGTCAACAGCATGTATTTGCATTTTTTCTATATCATAGTCTAAAAGTGTAACACTTTTATAATCTTGATTTTTATGAGCCTTGCAAATTATCATCATAGCATCTGCATGATCTGCATTTACATGATCTACAGCATATCTAGCAAATTTTGAATCGAATGATTTTTGTGCCATAATTTAATTATTACCTTGTGATTTCCAGTACTTATAATGTTCTATAACCAATATTACGGCTATAAGTAAAACAATAGACAATACGCTTAATTGTGATGGATCTATGCTTTCATTTTTGATTTCTCCCATAAGATGGCTGGCATGCGCAAAAGCATACAAAACACTAAGGATAAATAAGCCTAGTTTTACAGGCTTTGCTTCAAAATAAATAATACATAATATCCAAATAATAGGTAAATGATAAAACAATGTTCTTATGACAAAAACACTCATAGGAACTTGGCCGTTAGCATCTGGCCTTATGATATCTATACCGTAAAAAATTTCTCCAATATGGTAGTTAAAATGAAGTATCATTCCAATAATACAAAGCAACCATAAAGTGATTAGCACAATTCGTTTATTCATAGTTTAGAACAATTTTAAATAATAGCAAATATATGCATTTGGCTTGAAATAAAACACCTGTATTAAATAATCAATTTTTCAAACTTTAGCATGAATTTTACATCAGAAATATAGCTGACATAAAATTGGTTAAATGCAATAATAACTGAACACTAGATTTTGAAATTTTAAACAAAGGCAGAAGCATAAATCTATTTAAACCAACACGTTATGTTTCTGTACACTTAATTATATACAATTAGCATTAATACGTAGCTTTTTTGTTTACCAAAAAAAATAATACTTACAAGAGCCTACAAGACATTCATTTTTTTATTAGACTGCATCAATTACATCACGTATTTTGGCGAAGTTTTGGGTAGCTTTCTTTGATTTAAATTGTCCAGATATTTTCTGTTTCACTTTCAAACCATGTTGACAAACTAAAAAAGTCAATAATTTTGAGATTGATTCTCTATGGAAACTTTAATTTTACTAAATTTGAAGAGATTGGTAAAGATTTAATGGCAAGTATTCCGACTTTTATAACGGGAAAAAATAAGACAAATCGTATTATTTGGAATTTATTTTGAATGTATGACTCTAGCTTTTATTAATTTTAAACACTTCGAAAATAGTGAATCATTTCAATTTGCACTAAATGACACCCAAGCATATGAAAGTTTTTTTAGTTATTTAAGACAAAAAATAAAAGGTATCGGCACTATGACACAAAATCTCAAAGCACATAGCCTAGAAAGTAAAAGTTATGCTGCTATAGTGCCTAATCATTTCAGATACCATTTTACAAAAATATGAATGTAGATAATATACTTTGGAAATCACTTTTAAATTTAAAAGAGACAGCTACGAATGGAAATTGTTTAGGTTGGGTCAATAAGAAAAATAGGTTTAATACATGTTACACAATTGATGATATAAATGACAGTTATACCGCCCTCCTGCTTAAAAAGGGTTTGAAGATTAACAATAATGACTTAAATAATTACAAAAAGATAGAAACATCATTTGACTATGTCGATTTATATGTCGCAAACACTATTTCCCAATCACATTTATTCATTCTGAAAAATTATTGGCCACTAAGTATTCTCAAACATATCAATTTTAAAAACCCATTTATTCTGACACATGCTGCGGTGTCTTTAGATGGCTACTTAGCAACTACCAACGGAAATTCTCGTTGGATTGGAAATGAAGAAAATTTAATCCATGCTCATAGGCTACGAGCATTATTTGATGCCGTTCTTATAGGCAGCAATACCGTTAAAAATGATTGTCCGTCACTAAATGTTAGACATGTTGAAGGTGAAAATCCCATTAGGCTAGTTTTATCAAAGACATCTCGGAATTTTTCGAATCTTAAAAAGATTAGTAACACAAAAACATTTTTGCTGAGAGTTTCTGATATCGAATTTGTGGATGAGGATGCTATTTTTGATAAGATTATTTATGCCAAAGGATATACCAAAAAAGAGAAACTTATGAGTTTGATTGATAGTTGTAAAAAAGAAAACATTACATCTATTTTAGTTGAAGGCGGAGGAGCTACATTAAGTTCTTTTATTGAAACTGATTTAATTAATAGTATGCAACTACATATAGCACCAGTACTCTTTGGTAATGGAATAAAAGCAATACAATTGCCATCAGTAAATCTTGTAGATGAAGGTATCAAACTTAAACAAATGGAATTAACCCCTATAGGCGATTCTTTTATGATAACAACAACATTATTATGATACAAGGTTTATGGCATAGTGTGTCTAAAACGGAAATTATACGTTCTAAACTTCCCAAAATATGGGCAAGTAATGAGGATATTGTTCATAGTAAATATTCCATGATAAGCCTCGGAACGGAAACTTTAGTTATGAATAAAAAGGTGCCCGAAAGCATCCAAGACTATATGAAAGTACCCTATATGAAAGGTGATTTTAATTTACCTATTGCTTATGGATATGCTTTGTCTGGAATACTAAATAATGGCGATAAAGTACACGTAATGCACCCGCATCAAGACAAATGCATTGTTAAGTCTGAAGCTTTATTTAAGGATTGTATAGATCTTTCCTTAAAGAAAATTCCGCTTATCAGTAGTATGGAAACCGTATTAAATGCAATATGGGATAGTGATATAGACAATAAAAAGAAAATTGTTGTCTTTGGATTTGGGAACATAGGCGCATTGTTAGCGACAACAATAAAGTATTATTTTAATTTTGAAGTAATGGTATTTGAGCATAATACATGGAAAAGAGAAAAGGCAAAACAAATGGGGTTTTCGCTTTTCGAAGAAGATAACACCAAGGGATTTGATATTGCTTTTAATACTACAACAAGCGAAGATATATTACAATTTTGCATAAATAATGCTAATGAGGAGGGACAAATAATCGAATTAAGTTGGTATGGCAAACAGAATGTCAGGTTAAATATAGGTGAGAATTTTCACAAAAACAGAATACAAATAAAAAGTTCTCAAGTATCTCAAATTCCAAAACATAAACGCACAGCGTTTGACTTTCACAAACGAAAAACACTAGCTGCTTCTATTTTAAAACATAACATTTATGATGATTTAATAACCAATATTATTCCTTTTAAAGAAATACCTGATTTTTTTAATGCTATAAGGCGTAAGGATAAACTACCTGACGGATTAATTTATTTAATAAAATACTAAATACATGTACACTGTAAAAGTTAGACAATCTATAATGATAGCACATTCATTAGCACATCCATTTTTTGGCCCAGCCCAGAACATGCATGGTGCGACCTATGTCGTGGATGTAATCTTTAAATCAAAAACTATTGATGCGCATAATGTTGTTATAGATATCGGAAAAGCGAAAGCCATAACATCTAAAGTATTAGAAAAATTAAACTATAAAAATCTTGACGAATTACCTCAATTTACAGGTCAACTTACAACAACAGAGTTTTTAGCCAAATATATACACGATGAAATAAAAGAAGAAGTCAGCCTTTTTTTTAAAGGTACAATTAATGTTTGTCTAGGAGAAACCCATGATGCATGGGCTAGCTATATAGGTAGTTAATTATAATTATGACAAATACCGTTCATCAAAATCGTATAGAACTCTGGAGTATTTGTAATGCTTTTGCTCTAGTTATTGGACTCATTTTCACCTTAATTAGTGAAGAGTTAAATATTCTCCTTGCTGTATTCTCTATATCCATTGCTATATTTATTATTTTGAATATAGAATATATAACAAAGTTGAAATTTCATTTTGGAGTTGCAAATGCAATAACACTTTTGAGATATCTGATTATTGTGCTTAGCTTTTTATGTATAAATTTTTCAAATACCACATTACTTTTTTATAGTTTATCTAGTGCTGTAATACTAGATTATTTTGATGGAAAAGCAGCAAGATACTTTAAAGAAAATTCTCTTTTCGGACAATATTTTGACATGGAAATTGATGCGTTTTACACATTACTAATGTGTTGTTTTTATAGCATAATTCAAGAGATTTCATTTTGGATTATAATTCCAGGTGTTTTGAGATATGCTTTTAGATTGTGCACCTTTTGTTTTCCAAAACCACATGTAAAAGAAGAAAAAAAAACATATGCAACAGTTATTGCAGCGAGCTATTTCGTCGTCCTATTATTAGGACTTATAACGCATGGCATAATACAGCAACTTATTTTAATTCTGGGTTCGTTAGCTATTGTAATTTCCTTTTCTATAGGCTTTTTTCAGTATTATAAAAATTAAAACGGATATAATGAAACTGCAATTTTTAAATACTATTCCATTAGAAATCATATCTGGAGGGAATATTTATAATCACCATATTATAAAAGGTCTAATTAACGCTGGTCATGTTGTAGATTATAATCAAAAACCCAGTCATGTGAACTATGATATAAGCATAGTGGATAGTTTGTATATGAATACTATTAATACTTCTGCATTAGATTGTAATAAACCTATTGTTAGTCTAATTCATGAGATACCCAAATTAGACCGTGCAACATTGCTGTTTTTTAGCACATATTCTAAATTTGTAGTCACAGGAGCTCCAATAAAACAAAGATTAATTGAGAATTGGAATCTTAAAGGAGAGAACATAAGTCTTATTAGACCAGGTTTAGCAAAATATTGGTCTAAAAAAAAACAATATAATCGTCAACCAAGACATATTGCTATCGTAGCAAATTTCATTAAACTAAAAGGTTACGACATCCTAATAAAATTAATTACTAAATTAAAGCATTACGATTTAGAATTTACTATTATAGGCAACCCTACAATGGATGAGAACTACGCAAATGAAATTATAAATGCGATTACACATCTAAAAGCAAAGGTTAAGTTTCATTTTAATGTCAAAAACAATGAAGTATATAAGCACGTCATACAATCTGACATATTTTTAAATTTATCTCAATCTGAATCTTTTGGAATGGCTCTTTTTGAAGCATTATCTATAGGAATACCAAGTATTTCATCTAAAACTGGAGATTATGTGTATTTCAATCAATTTCCAAATTACTATCCACTCAATGATTATGCTGTTACATCATTTACAAATACTATCTTAGACTGGATAAATAATCCCATAAAATATGCTACCTACTGCAAACACTTTAATAAAGAATTCAGAACATGGCCCCATGTAGTTAATGAATTTTACAAATTTTTAGAAAACATCAAATAGGATGCTAGTCATAATTTTAACCATATTACTATTTTATGTCTCACTCATATTAGAACTTTTTTTATATGACATACCTAGTGTTGTGGCAACAAAAAAAATTTTAAATTTAGAATTATTAGAAATTAATTACTTTTCTAGGCATATAGCAAAATATTTGACTATGCCAATGCCTCAAAAGCTCATCCTTTTTGTATTGCCAATAGCTTTTGTTTATTTACTCCATGCCCTACCCTTATTATACGCTTTAAAACTTCTTCTCACAAAAACACCAACAACTTATATTACAAATTTATGGCCTATTGCTATTGCATTGGTAATATTAGGAAGGCTTGTAAGTCATTTATATTTACTACAGATTCAAAAATCAAAAAAAACCTCCTTTAACCATTTTGTTGTAGATGGAATATTTAAATATAGTAGAAACCCCGGGTTATTAGGCTTATACATAAGTTTTTCAGGCTTTCTCATACTACAACCTCATACCATATTTATCATTTGTTATCTGATATATTTGATTCATATGCATTTTAAAATTATTATGGAGGAAGATTATCTTAGTAATAAATACGGCAAAAAATATGCTATATATAAACAAAATACAAAACGTTATTTATGAGTAGCATGACATCCAAACAAGAAGAAATAGTTGAGTGGTTCAATACGACATATAGTAAAAGAGGGTCTTGGTATTTACGACCAAGACAAGCGTATTATATCTACCTAGAACTTTTACAAGCAGGCTCTAATCAAAAATTATTAGACGTTGCCTGTGGATTAGGACGCTTATTAGATGCATCTAAAGCATATGGCGTACAACAATATGGTATTGACATCTCTCCGGTAGCTATCAAAAAAGCTAAAAATCTATTTCCAAATTTCAATTTATTTGTCGCAAATGCAGAAAAGCTGCCCTTTGATGATGCTATATTTGATTTAATAACATGTATTGGATCTATAGAACGTATGTTAAACAAAAGTCTTGTGTTTAAAGAAATGTTGAGAGTAGGTAAAAGAAATTGCAGGTATTGTTTTTTGGTTAGAAACTCCGAAACAAGGAGCTGGAAATTTTTTAAAGACTTTTTGGGACTTAAAAATAAGGCAGGTCATCAAGATGCCAAAACACTTAAGCAATGGAAAGACATGTTTAGCCTATATGGCTTTAAAGTTAATGCTATATATCCCGATCAATACCCATTACAGAAGCAGAAGCAGCGTAGTGGATTATGGCTGAAGAAAATAAATTTTAAAAAAATAATTTTCAGCACTAGACAACTAGAGGATGCGAATGAATTTATATTCTTATTAGAAAAAAATGACTAACAAAATCGTTAAAAACATATATAACACTTTGCTACATTGGGAAGGAAAAAACAGCATTAACCCCTATCCTATTCATAAAAAATTGAATCAACATAAATTTGAACACCCATCGGTATATCATTGGATTTCAAGTTATTATAAAATAGATTCTAACGCACATATTTTGGACGCAGGATGTGGTGTTGGTTATGGTTCTATATATCTTGCAAAACATTTTAAATGTACCATAAAAGGTATCAGTCTGAGTGATGCTGAAATAAAAAAAGCTAAGTATTATGCTAAAAAAACATCAGTATCAAATAAAGTATTTTTCCAACAACAGTCTTATGATAATTTGGAAGCAAATACCTATGATTTTATAATAGCTATTGAATCAATTAAGCATTCTTTGGATTTAGATAAGACATTAAACGCATTAATTACGGCTTTAAAACCCAATGGCGTATTAATAATAATAGATGATTTTTTAGTGCGAGATACCCATCAAAACATATTTTGTAGATACGCAAGAGATTGGAGATTAAAAACAGATTTAAAATACACGCTCTTTAATGCGTTTACATTAAAAAAAGATTTAACATCCTACATTAAAACAAAATCAACATTACAATTAAATTTAGGCATATTCATCTTAAATTTGTCAGTTCCTTTCCATAAAATAGCTCAAATTATAAGAGGTGGTTTGTATTTAGAAATGCTCTATCAAAAAAAAACAGTTAAATATTACGCTTTAGAGTTTAAAAAATAGAAAACGCGATACACAATTATGCGCCATAGGCGCCAATCTTAAAAACATATGAAAGAAATTTTTATTTTTATAATCAATCTATTAGCCATTAATTTTTTATGTTTTTTACCCTATTGGTTCATAGGTATATTTTCTAAAATAGATAACTATTCTAAAAAATCTATATTTGAAACATCCCTCTATTTTGCTTTAAAGAGGACTATATATCAACGATTTTCTGATGACTTTTTCAGGTTATTATTTGAACTACAAGCCTTAACACTCATAGTATTATTATCAGAAATCACTTACGCTTTATATTTTAAAATGATATACATAGGATTTACCGTCCTATCTTTTTTATACATTGGTTATATAGCAACGATGATAAAAATTTTCAAAAGAGATCCGGTATTTATAAACGACTATAGTTTCGCAAAAACAGGAATGCTGGTGTACAACAAAAAATTACCGTATCTTTTGATAGTAATTCTCGTATGCATAAGTGTTGTAAGTTTTGTGAGTTATACACTTGCGGAAAACCTTATAGCTATATCTTTTCAAATGCAAGAAAAATGGATAATATTAACTATTCTATCTATGCACTTGCTACTCGGAGTAATTTCTGCAAAAAAAATCCGAAATAACACTTACCATAGTGCTATTAATTTTTCATTTATACACCATATAGCAGCTAATTTTATAAAGTGTTCTCAGTTAAAAAAATCACTCAAAAAATTAAATAAAAACTCGCCTTACAACTACTTAAAACAAATAAAACTTAAGAATAAACCTAATGTTCTTTTAATATTTTTAGAATCCTATGGAAATTTTGCATTGTCAAATGAATTGTATGGCTCTGCATTTAAAAATCATTTAGAAAAAATAAATACATCCTTATCAAAAAATTCTTGGAAATTCGCTAGTACACTGAGTGAACCTCCAGTTGCATCAGGAGGTTCTTGGTTAAGTCATTCAAGTATTTTATACGGTGCTAAAGTTAAAGATATTGCGGCACATGAAATTATATTTACCCAAACCAACTATGTCGCTACATTAGAATCACTTCCCAAATTTTTAAATTATCATGGATATAAAACCACGCTTACCTCTAGTTTATTTTATAGAAAAAATAGTGTAGATTGGGAAAAAGTCAACAACATGTATCCTTATGATAACATCATGCTTTATAATGACTTTTGCTATAAAGGAAAAAAAATACCTGTGTTTGACTCCTATGCTTTACCGGATGAGTATATTCTTAATTATGCGTATCAATCAACATCAAATCAAACTCCATTTTGTTTAACTATAAGTACAGTAAACTCGCATTACAATTTTGTTTCCCCAATTGCGCCTATGGATCATTGGAAGGATTACAATACTAAAGATTTTCAGATTACCGATGGTCAAAAAAAGAATTACCTAAAAAATTATTTTTCATCTATAAATTACCAATTCGACTATATTCATAAATTTTTACTTAACAACACTTTAAACAAAGATGCTATTGTACTTCTAATAGGTGACCACCAACCTCCTTTTATTACACCTGCAAATATTGATAAAAATACACCTATACATGTTATTTCTAAAAATAATGAATTTATAAATGCTTTTAAAACCTTTGACTATATCAAAGGATTAATACCTAATAAATCTACACAAAAACATGAATCCTTCTTATCAAAATTCATATATGCCTTAAATAAAGCTTACGGAGAAGACAAAGAATTAGAACTGCCTATATTTGAAGAGGGCATACAATTGTACTAAACATGAACTATTTTAGCAGTCAAAATCCATTGAAATCAACGTTACTGTTTAGTGTTTTTTCACTTTTACAATTTGGTGTTTCTATAGTATTAGTTCCTATATTTCTTAATTACTTAACTCCAGAAGATTATGGTGTAATTTCGTTGGTTCTTATTTATGCAACTATCGTTGCAACACTATCTTCATTTGGGCTTAAAAGTGCATTATATACCTTTTATTTTGATTTTGACACCAAGGTCAAACGCCATAATTATTTGAAAAATATTTTTTCTGCACATGTGTTATCGTTCATTGTTCTTGGAATTATACATCTATTCCTTGGGAATCAAATTTTTAATCTTGTATTTATTTCAAATGAAATCTCATTTTTCTATTATGGATGCATCGCCTTATTATCTAATTTTTTTGCTTTATTAAACAGTCTATATTTTATTTATCTTAAAAACGAAATTAATCTAAAATCTTACTTTAAATACACATTTAGCACTACCATACTTACTGCTTTTTTACAATTATTCTTTATTGTAATTTGTAAATTAGAAATCTATAGTATCTTGTTAGGAACGCTTATACCTCATATAATTATATTCGTGTTCATAACATTCCATAATCCCTTTTTACTTTCTTTTCGATTAGAAAAAGAATTAATATATCCATCCTTAAAATATGGCATAAAGCTATTACCATTTCTGTTGTTTTTTGCTCTAGAAAATCAAATTGACCGGTATTTGATTGAAATAAATTTTGGCTTAAAACAAGTCGGATTATATGCCGTAATCATCAAATTATTTAGCCTAGTAACTATTACCCTTAACGCCTTGGATGATGGTATAAGACCATTTATGTTTAATGATTTAAAACACACAAAAACAACGGCTAATCATTACTTCAATCTCTATTTAGGCTTTGGAATTTTTGCGGTAGTTGTTGTTACATCCATGGGGTATAACCTGCAATACATAATTGTTAATACGGCGTATTTAGAACTTAAATCATATCTATTTTATGGTGCTATCGTTTTTCTGTTATTAATTCCTATCAGATTTTACGCTCTTCTTTTAGTCTTTTACAAGGATTCTTCTAAATTATCGTATTTAACTTGTCTAAAAGTTTTATTTATGATAGTCTTGATGACTGTACTTATACCAGAATATCAATTATATGGTGTGTTTTATGCTTTAGTTCTTTCTAACTTAATAAATATTATAGTATTTGCGCTTATATTAAGAAAAAAACTGCTGCTGCACTTAAGGTTGTTAACCATTATTTATGGTAGCCTTTTCATAATCGGTTCTTATATATTACATCAACAACTCAACACAACTAACGAACTTATTTCCTCTATAATCTATCTCATAGTATTTACGAGTTTGTTTCTTTTAATTTATTTTAAAAGTAGTTATGATCTATTAAAAACAGGATTTCAAAATAAATTAGAATAATACATAGAACAACTCCTGTTCTAATTTTTAGTTTTATTCGCTTTCAAAATATCTATTTGACGTTGTAGCTTGTCTATTTGTTCTTGAATCGTATCCACCTTGGGTATTGTTTTTAGTGCTTCAAGTTCTGAGTGATGTATTTCTATATCTTTTGCAGATGTTTTGAAATAATGAGGAATACCTTCATCTGTTCTCCACGCTTCATTGAGTTGGTCATATATCAATTTATCCCAATTGCTAGGGTGCTTGGCATCAATCCAAACCACATCTCTATATTCGACATCAATTAAAGCTAAATCTGGGGTTGCAGAACCATCAAAATTACCAGAGTCTTCTTTAATTGCAGAAACGGTACCTAAAAAGAACATACGTTTGCGCCCTGCAATATGTTTAATATATGGTCTAAATTCTACAGGTTTATTAACGGACCAGTCAAATTCTTTTCGAGATTCTATTACCTTCAAGGGCATTGCAGAAACCCCTGCAAAACCTTGTTTTTTTGAGCCGTGATCATAGTAATATAATTGGTCTCTACCATCTGCTGGAATAAAAACACTAAAACTCAAACTTGTACGCGCATCACCTACTGGTTCTAAGCCAAACCAATGGTACAATCCATTATAAGCACCTGTTGGCATTCCTGTAAAATCGAAATCGGTTACAAAAGGGAGTTTATTTTGATCATCTGGTAAATCTGGAAGCTTTACCGCTGTTTTCATATTCCAAGGTAACGGATCATTAAAACCTCCAATAAATTTAAGAGATTCTGCCTGTAATCGAGATACCTTCTCGGATAGTACATTTTGACGTTGGAGATACTTGTGCTGTTGCATTTCTTCTGGGCTAATAAACGTTCCTTTACCAATTAATAAACGTTCTACATAATCTCCAAGGTTATGCTCTCCATTTTCAATAACTAAAACACCTCCAAAACTTGGATAAGGAAAAAAGAAACCCTTCCATTTTACAAGACTTACAACTTGAACCCAAGCCCCTTTATCATTTTTCATATAAAACACATCTCCAGGTTCATATGACAATAGTTTCCATAAGCCAAAACGCTGTACAACTGCATTATATGTGTTTCTGCTAAATTTCATGGATTCGCCTATTGAAAAGGTTACGGGAATGCGGTTATCACTTGAAAAACGAGGAAAAGGTGTTGTACTAGATACAGCAAACACTTCTTCTGTATTAGCACTGATGCCCTGCCAAGCATATTTTTCTGTAGGCTGAATGGCCATAGTCCATTTGTTTTTTCCATCTACACGAACCAAATGCGGCAAGGAAACATCTTTGGTTTCACCTACACTTTCATTTGCCATAGAAAAAATATTTCGTAATGGCTGAATGCGTTCATTTTGAGTTAATGGCAATTCATTAATTTCTTTAAGATTAAGCTCATTAAAAACATTATAAGTCTTTATATAATCATACATCTTAAAATGCCAACCAACCACATAAATCGCACCTAGTAGTAGTGTAACAAGACTTAATATCAGTATTCGTTTTCCTACACTTTCCGCATGTCTAAATATGTTTAAGCCTAAGAGTATTATAAGACTTATTAAAAGTATGATAAAAAAGAACTTACGAATATATAGTAATACTGGTTGATAATCATCTCTTAAAATAAATAGAGTAAACGCTAGCACAATACTTAATAAAATTGTCAATGCCTTTTGTTTGATTCCTTTTTGCCAATAGCGTTTTATCATATATGCTTGAATTAATGTTGTATGGTATTTTTAAAATATCGTATATAAAATAACATCATAATTTGCTGATTACTTTAATAGCCCTTTATCCTTTAAACGTTCTCTCGCACTTTTTTCAGATGTTTTGAACGTTTTAGGTTTTGAGTCTGTTAGAAGTACTTCTTCCTTAGTGGTCATGTCCTCATAAACTGATTTTCCGTTTCTAATAGTATCTGACAGGATGTAAGATAAATCATCACTACTTTCTTCAATAATTTCGCCAGATTTTAAAACCAAATGAGCAACATAGGTACCAATAAGTGTACCCACTATACACGATGCAACTATTGAAATACCATCATAGCTAACAAAAAGCTTAAAAGGTGTTATAAATTGAATTATAACAGACGTGAATAGTATGAGTATTGTAATGTAAACCAATCGCGGCATGAACTGCTGCTGAAACACAAAGCCTTTTTTGTCATCGGCTTTCATTTGTAGCTCCTTAGCGTTGCATATTTTATTAAAAATTCGATATAGTTTGTTGGTATTGGATTCTCTCCAATACAAGAGTATTCCAAATAAAATTGTGCTAATAAAAATGATTATATCTAGACCCATAATTTAATAGACTATTGATTATTTATAAAATTAGTCTAATTTATTTAAATAATGTTACTTCTGTATTTAAAAAAATAGGTATTACGGCAAAACCTTACTTTTCAACATAGACAGAACTATAGATAATCAGTTACAAGAAATATTGGTCTTAACTGTAATTTTATTACAATATTTTCTTGTGCTTTTTCTTTTTTTTTACTTTTGAATTATCTAGAATTAGATTTTGAATTTTAACAGTCTTCAAAATTAAACCTATAACATTAAGATTAATCTATAAAAAGCGCTTGTTTTTATTTAACCTTTAAAAAAATAGGACTGTTTATTTTATAATACTATAAGTGTTAATTACCGACTTAACCATTTTGTTTAATTATCTAGCATAGTCCTAACCTTAAAAATATGCTGATTTTCAACATCTCACCAATATGATGTGAACGTTTACAACAAAAAATAAAACATTAACAACTCTTAAAACATAATTTTATTATGACTACGATAAATAAATTAACAATCATTTTTGGGTTGACAATTGGATTAATTGTTTTAATATCCTGTCAGAATGAATCTTTATACGAAACTGAAAACGCACAACAAATAGATTTAAAATCTTCAACACAAAAAGACGAGGCTAGCAAAATAGACCATCTACTAACTAAATTAAGACCGTCTATAGATAGCAAATCTAAAAAAATAGGAGATTTTGAAGCAATGACATTTGAAATCGTAAGAAATAATGACACTGGTGAAATTACAATTGAAAATATAAAAGCAGAACCATATTTTCCATTAAACACAAATATTAACAAAACTGGTGGTTATCAAATTGATTGTGACATGGGTGGAGACGGAAGTAATGACTGGAGTGATTCTTGTGGAGGTGCCTATTCTTGCGGTAAACTAGCAAAAAAATGTTTAGACGCTGGTGGTGCAACGGCTTGCGCTCAAAAAGCAACAAATAGTAATTACAATTCCGTTAAATTGATATATGTAGCCAATTTAAAATAATTTGTTACTTCTAACATACGTAGTCTTGGAATAAACAAGGATTTGCTTGTTTTTTGTAATTTCTTTAATTGTTTTATACTTTCTTTTACGGTAACTCGTTTAGGTAAAGCTATTTTATGTGAATTATTTATTAGTCCATCATATAACTAATTTTATCAATATACAATAAGACTAAAAATATATTCATTTTAGCCTTAAACTTATTGTAAAATGATAAATCTGTCAAAATTGGATTTAAAGGAAAAGGACTCAAAGTCGCATGGAGTAAATCCTACCTGATGAAAATACTCAAATTATGATGCGTTTGCCCTGAGTGTCCGATAAAAAAACCTCAATTACTGAGTTTTTTTATCGTACACTAATGTAATTTAACGAAAATTGCAAAAAACGCATAATTTTCTCTCTCGATGGAAATTGGCATCTAAGGCTGAGACTTTCGAATTTCAAGGCGTTGGTGTTTTGATGATGTTAAGTCTTATTTTGTGTGAATTTATATCGAGCTTTCTCCTTGAAAATAAATCTAAAAGTTCTTCCCATCAAAAACCAAACCTACGATATAAAAAACTTAAAGAATATTTCTCAAGACTTCATTGCTACGTTTTATATTCCAACTGTTACCTGTAAAATCTGGTATAACAGTACGTTGACTATTATTAGCTACAGATAATTCTGATAAAGGCGTAATTGCACTCCACATGACACTATCGTATAAATTAATATCTAAAGGCAAGCCTTGGTTTAAACAACGGATTAAGCGATAGATCATTACAAAATCCATACCGCCATGTCCCACAGCTTTGGCATCAATTTGGTTTTTTAATTTATTCCATAAAGGATGGTCATAACGCTCCTTATAATCGTTGTATTCTTCTTCATTTAACCAACGATGTCCCCACTGCAATTCTTCATGACCAACATATAATCGCGATGGATAACCTTGATGTACTGCTTTAGTTCCTGTAACCGTATTTAATCTCGAGTAAGGTCGTCCTGTATGTGTATCAAATTGCAGCATTATACTTTTGCCTAACTTGGTTTTTATAAGGGTTGTATTCATATCACCGCAGGCAAATTGCTTTACAGGATAAGCATTATTTTTTGCTGCAGCACTCAAGCTTTGTTCTTTAGAACTCATACTCACCAAGTAATCATAATTATCACCGCGCCCAATATCCATATAGAAACTTACCGGTCCAAGACCATGCCCTGTATAGAAATTCCCATTTTTAGTCTCATGGTGTTTAATACGCCACTGATTTTCATAATAACTAGCATCTAGCATATGTTTTCTTAAGTCATGAATATAAGCACCTTCTGCGTGGTTTACTTCTCCAAATACACCTTCATTAATCATATTCAGGACCCAAAGTTCCTCAGCATTGTAGCAACAATTTTCCATATACATGCAATGCTTCTTGGTGCGTTCTCCTACTTCAATTAAACGCCAACAATCTTCTAGTGTCATAGCCAATGGCTGCTCACAAGCAACATGTTTTCCATGTTCCATACCATATACACACATATCTGTATGATAATTCCAGGGGGTTGCAATGATTAATAAATCAATATCGTCTCTATCTGCTACTTTTTTCCATTCGGTATCATGACCAAAGTACAAGTCTGCACCTTTTGGCTGAATGGTTTTTAGATAATCATTGTTTTTTTGAACCTTATTTTCTTTTAGATCTGAAAGCGCGACAATTTCTGCATGATTATTTTTGATAAGATATTCAAACATTTGAATCAATACCGAACCCCGATTTCCCATTCCAATCATACCGACACGTACTTTTGATATTGGGTCTGATTTTAAGCCCACGGCGGTTCCTAAAGCTTTTGAAGTATTTAATAATTCTTCAGCCTTATCTGTTTCAATTCTAGTATTATCATTATTACAAGCGGTAAGCGCGGGTGCTACACCAAAAAATACAGCAGCACGAGCACTTAAATTTAAAAAATCTTTTCTATTCATGTTGATTCAATTATGAATAGAGAAAGGTAGGAAAAAAAATGAAATTTTTAAATAGAAATACATTTTAAGAGTGCCTCATTATATACCGCTTCATAAAATGGAACTATCGTGTGAATATCAAATCGTATTGAAGCGTGCTTGGCTTGCGACTTAAATTGCTGAAGTTTAGTTTCGTCTCCTAAGATTTTTATTGCATTTTGTACCATCTCTTCAATATTTCCTACAGCACTCAAATAACCTGAAATTCCCTGTATATTTACTTCTGGAATCCCTCCAGTATTACTTGAAATCACAGGAACTCCTGAAGCCATTGCTTCGAGTGCTGCTAACCCAAAACTTTCTGTTTCTGAAGGCAATAGAAACAAATCACTATAGCATAAAATTTTATCAATTTCGTTACTTTTCCCTAAGAACTTCACTTTGTTTCCAATACCCAATTGTTCGCATAGAAGCTCTGCAACTTTCTTTTCTGGTCCCTCTCCTACCATCATTAGCTTTGCTGGAATCTCTTTCTGAATATTATAAAATACTTTTATAACATCTTCAATACGTTTTACTGGTCTAAAATTACTAACATGGGTAATCACACGCTCATGATTTTCTGCTAGCATTGCACGTTGACAGTCGTTAAATTGACTCTGGTATTTCTCTAAATCAATAAAATTTGGAATGACTTTAATATCTGTTTCCACATTAAACAATCGCAATGTGTCTTCTTTTAGACTTTGAGAAACAGAAGTTACAGCATCTGATTTGTTGATACTGAATGTCACTGCTGTTTTGTAATGTGGATGACTTCCTACCAAGGTTATATCTGTGCCGTGAAGTGTGGTAACAATAGGCACATTAATACCTTCTTCATGTAACATTTTCTTTGCCATATAAGCTGCATAGGCATGTGGAATTGCATAGTGCACATGCAATACGTCAATCTTATGCAATTTAACCATATCAACCAATTTGCTAGATAAAGCCAATTCATAAGGTTGGTAATGAAATAAAGGATATTCTGGCACATTAACTTCATGGAAATGCAACTTAGAATTTAATAATTCTAAACGCACAGGCTGCCTATAAGTCATAAAATGGACTTCATGTCCTCGTTTAGATAACTCTAGTCCCAATTCTGTAGCAACAACACCACTACCTCCAAATGTTGGATAACATACTATTCCTATATTCACGTTTAAACAAGTTTATTTTTGGTATGCTTGACACGTTTATTTTTCGTCATTATCATCAATAGCTTCATAAATCAAACGTTGTATTTCTGTTCTTATATTTTCTCTTAGCAATCTGTTTTTACCAGCTTTTGGATACGTTCTGTTTGCCAAAAATACATATACGATTTCTTCTTCGGGATCAGCCCATGTATAGGTTCCTGTAAAACCAGAATGTCCAAAGCTGTCCATTGAAACACAGCCACAAGTTGGTCCCTCATCACCTAATTGAGGTTTATCAAAACCAACACCACGTCTATTATCATGTTCACAGAAATAACAGGTGTTAAATTTATCTATAGTTTCGGGCTTTAAATAGCGCTTACCTCCATAATAGCCCTTTTGCAAATACAGCTGCATGAGTTTTGCTATATCATTAGCATTACTAAAAACTCCGGCATGACCGCCTACACCATTTTGCATGGCAGCGCCCATATCATGAACATAACCTTTTACTTCCTGAAATCTGTAGTAATCGTCAATTTCTGTTGGTATAATATGAGTATCACTTATGGTTTCTCTTGGATTATAACGTGTATAATTTGCTCCTAAAGATTTGTAAAAACGTTGCTGAACGAGTTCATCAAGGGTTTGGTCGTAATGGGTTTCAATAAATTTCTTTAGAATATAATACGGTAAATCACTATAACGGTACCCTAATCTATCGAGCATATCGCTTTTTACAATTATATTTTGGATAGAATCTGTATAATCAGAACGCAAATACAATTGATCTGTTACTTTTATATTATACGCTGAAGTTCTATTTTTTCTATAATATTTAGGATCTGGTCTTTTTGTAACGGAATCTAATGTTGCTATGTAAAATGGAATCCAAGGTTTTAATTGTGCGTAATGTGATAGCATTTTCTTTAATGTTACTTTTGCTTTATTAGTGCCCTTATATTCTGGTAAAAGTTTTTCTAGTTTAGAATCTAACCCTAGCACACCCTTTTCCTCCAACTCCATAACCAAAGGTAATGTTGCTAATATTTTGGTTAAAGAGGCAACATCATAAACATCATCAAAAGTTACTTTATGATTACCTTTATAAGTGTGTTTACCAAAATTTTTATTGTAAATAACCTTTCCTTTACGTGCTACCAGAAGCTGAATACCTGGTGTCATTGCTTCATCTACAGCATATTGCGCTAAAGAATCCAACTTAATTAAGCGTTTAGAACTCATACCAACACGTTCTGGCAAACCATAACTTAGTCTACTCACAGCATCAAATTCAAGACCTAAACCTACCTTAAATACTTCACCACAGCTTACAGGTAATTTACCTTTAGCAGGAATTGCCCCAAAAACTAATTGGGCTGCTTTCTCTTGTGCAATTGTGCTATTTTGATACGCAACCGTGATGCTTTCAAAATTAGTTGATGTCTTTAAGTCCAACAACGCATAAGGTTTCGCAAATATATTTAAAATCACATTATTGGTTCTGGCAATCTCATATAACCAAACCAGATCTTTATTTTTAAACTTATAGGATTTCCAAGGATTTGCATTCGATTTATGAAACCCTACAATTACAGTATTATAACTATTAAGTTTATTTATAAGTTGACCTAGGTTATTTGCATTTACCTTATCAATATTGGCATATTTTTTTAGTTCATTATAGAAAACTGTACCATCATCATCACCAAGACTAACATAGGCAATATTCTTATTTTCTAAATGTAGTAATGGTAGGTTGTTATTTTCATTTTTAACAACAGTAATAGCATTTTCTAGAAGTTCCTCGTATAAGATGTCATCCTCCAAACGATTTAAATCATTGATCAAATTGTAAGTTCCTATTGGTTTATAGTCATTTAAACCTACTTTATACTTAGCCATTAAAATCTTTTTCACAGAATGTTCTAAACGTGCTTCCGTAATTTCTTTATCATGATATGCTTTTAATATCTTTTCGATTCCTAAAGGTACACTTTCAGACATTAGCATAACATCATTCCCTGCCTTAAAAGCAGCCAAATCAATGGCTCCTGGGCTACTAAAATCTGAAGCCCCTTTCATAGTTAAGGCGTCTGTAAAGATTAAACCTTGAAATCCTAAATCCTCTTTAAGAATAGTAGTAACAATATGAGGAGATAAAGAAGAAGGGTAACCTGTTCTTGCTTCTAAACTTGGCACGTTTAAATGTGCCACCATTACACTTGACAAGCCTTTTTGAATCAATTTTCTATAAGGATATAATTCTATAGAATCAATACGTTTCGCATCAAAACTAATGGTAGGAAGCGTTTTATGAGAATCTTGATCTGTGTCTCCGTGTCCTGGAAAATGTTTTGCATTAGCCAAAACACCAGCATCTTGCATTCCTTTCATAAATGCCAAAGCTTTTGTAGCAACATTATCTCTATCTTCTCCAAAAGATCGATTTCCTATAATTGGATTTTTTGGATTTGTATTAATATCTACAACTGGGGCAAAATTAAAATGGACACCAATTCGCTTACAATGTTCCCCAATATGTTTACCTGCTCTTTCAACCAAGGCCTCGTCATCAATAGCGCCAAGTGTCATGTTCCATGGAAACGCATAAGTCGAATCTAATCGCATTTGTAAACCCCATTCGGCATCCATACCAATTAACAAAGGTGTCTTTGATGCTGCTTGTAATTCATTATTTAACTGTGCTTGCCTTACTGGTCCACCTTTAGAATAGATGACCCCTCCTATTTTATAATCTCTTATTTGCTCAATAACAGCTTGTTTAGATTTATCATCTGGACGAGAAAACACTTGCACCATAAACAATTGCCCTATTTTTTCCTTAAGAGTTAGGGATTGATAGATGCTATCTACCCAGTGTTTTTGTTGCAAATTGTCCTTAGTCAAAAGCGGATTTTTGTTTTGAGAGAAACTGTCTATTGAAAAAAGAAATACAAGGATTAAAAGGGCTAATTGACGCATAGAATTTGATTTATATCAATACATACTGAAAAACTATGCCAAAATAATATTTTTAGAAAAAAAACAGTCCTCTTTTTAATAGTTTTATAAAGAAGTTTTTAAGATACAGACTCTATGCATTTCTGGATTTAAAAAGCAAAGTGTTAAAACTAGACTTTAGCATCAAAACATGAACAGGACAGGACACTATTGAAATTAATAAAAACTCACAAAACCAACCTACTAATCAAAAAAAGCAGCCATGAAACCCTAAAATCATACAAGATTCTAAGTTACTTTGCATGAGTTAGTCCTCGTAAATTAAAGAAATCGGTTATGCCAGCTCTCAGATGCAGGAACTTCCCAATTTTCTTTATATTCAGCGATATTTGATACCAGATTATTAAAAACTATAGTGTGTTTTGAAACCGCTCTATCCTTTGCCATCTTCTTAAACTCCATTAATGGTTTGTAAGCAATAAATTCACCTTGTTTGTAAGAGACATTCATTTTATCTAATAAATCAATATTATAGGTCTTTTCGAGTTGCTGAATAAAATTCACAGATGCATCAATAGAACAACCCGTAGCGCCATTTACAGACTGATTTAAACCCAATACAATAAAGCGTTTATATTTTATTTCATAGCCTCCATGGAGGTCTGCACCATGTGCCGTCCAATTATCAATAAATAGATCTAACTTGTGACCAATGTCTTCTATCTCTTTTTCAGTCAAAGAACGATTGGCTTGATAAATCCAAACTCTTGATGTTTCTGGTAATATTTTAAAATCTACGAGCATTCAATATTAATTTTTTATAAGGTACAAATTTAAAAGAAAAACCTCAAACCGTAATTGGTTTGAGGTTTTATATCAAGTGAAAGTTAAAATTCTTAGTTTATAATAATACGTTTAACCTTTCCGTATTGTTCTGTACCTAATCTAATTAAATATACTCCAGAGGCTAATCCTTTTGAATTTAAGACATAACGATATTGCCCATTTTCATGATACACTCTATTCTTTACTAACTTTTGACCTAAAATATTATGCATAGAAATCGTTAACATATCGGTAAAACCATTTGGTTTTAAAATAATTTCATAAATATCTGAATCCAATTTATTGATTATCAATTCAGCACTATTTAAAGCATAATCATTAATACTTAAAGAACTATCCACAATATTTACCGTATAATCATGAGTCTCTCCATACTGCTTATCGGCACAAGGATCATTAGGATCTCCAGGGTTTCCTGTCGGATCTATACCTCTTGCTCTTAATATATGTGAGCCTAAAGCCGCATCTGTTGGAATTACCAAATCAAAATCATTAAGCGATCCTGCAACTGAATAATTCTCTCCTACAATTAATTGCTCAGAACTTTCAAAAGTTCCGTTATCGTTGAAATCAATCCAAACTGATAATTTCTCTGTTGTTGCACCAGAAGTCCAATTGTGTTGCGCTTGAAGTACATGTGTATTAGCACCACTTGCTCTATCTAAATCTGTTGATAATTGCGTGCGATCTACATATCCTTTTATAGCTCCTGTAGAATTACAACCATCTCCTCCATCATCCACATCAATAGTACCAAGAACAAAACGCTTAATTCCATCTAATTGACAACCAGAATCTGGCTCTGTTGATGAAGCATTACCTAAAGCAGCTGGCATACAAGAGGCATGAAAAACATTTTTTGAAACCGAATCATTTGTAGTATCACTATCTGAAGCTAAAGCAGTTGTCGCTGTAATTTCATATACTCCAAAAGCTGAAAAATCAAAAGTGTTAGTGGAAGTATAATCTAAAGTTTCCCCAACGTTAAGAGGCCCAGTAATTTGCTCGGTAACAGAAGTACCATTAACTGTGTAAGTTACATCAAAATTAGATTGCGGTATCCCTCCGAAATTCTCAACGGTAACTTCGATAGATTCTGTACCCAAACCTGTCCCAGTATTAGGTGAATTTATGCTTACAACTCCGATATCATTTGGAGAAATATGTGTAACCGTTTTAGAAAATGGATCGTTACTTGTATTTCCGTCTCCAGTTAAATGTGTTGATGCCAAAATTGTATAAGTTTGACCCTCATTAGATAAATCGGCATTAGACGTAAACGTATATTCAGCACTTTCAGTAGCACCTAATGGTCCAGAAAAAACTTCATTAACGACTGTGCCACCATCAATCTGATATGAAACAGGAATATTACTCTGTGCATCTGTACCAAAATTAAATACTGTAATTGTTACTGCTTCCGTATTACTCAAAGTCCCATCAGAAGGCGCGCTTATAGCAGTAATCCCGACATCACTAGGCGAATCTGGTGCAATTTTGAAAGCTGCAACTCTAGTTCTGTATGTGCCATTAGAATGCATATACTCACTAGAAAACCAAAACGTTTGATTATCAAATGGGTCTAAAGTCATATGTGCATAATCTCCAAATCTATTGGTTGAGGTTTGAGACCCTCCACCATCAACAATAACTTCTTCGGCAATTACCATTTGACCCGCAGGACTATTGGCGTATCTACCAGTATATCTTAACGACGGATAAGTTGTTTCATTTCCTACAGAAAACGCTAAACCGATATTACCATTTGCATCCATAGCCATACTTCCCATAAACCTATATAAGCCATCATTAGGGGCGTAAGTTCCTTCTTGATGAATACTCCATGTTCCAGCATTTTCACGCAATTCAAACCAACGAATACCTAGAACTGTATTATCATTATTAACATCGACGTTAAAATTTAAAGTCGTAGAATTATGAGTTCCAAAATTATAATAATTACAATTATAAGAGACCACCCCAGTAATACCGTCTATTTTTTGAGTAGTACCTGGCTGTGGGACTTCTCCAGACCCGAAAACTGCGGTAAATGAATCAAATGGTGTGGTTACCAACTCACTTGGTGATGCAATAGTAGAGTTTGCTGTTGTATTCCAGTCTAAATTAACTTCCCAAATTTTTATATGATCCTGAGATGTCGAAGCCCAAGCGTCGTCTTGTAAATAGACAACATAACCAGGTTTTGAAGTATCTGGTAAGCTTGGTCCTACAGAATTCATTGCAAGTGATGCAAAAACTGTATTTGAATTGGATGCTACTCCTGGTAAAGTAAATCCAACAATTTGTGCAGTATCATCTCCCACCAGAAGCTTATCGCGCTCAAAAGCATAAAAATGATTTCCTTGTTTATTTGCCGTCATATAATACCCATCATGCCAGATACTATATTTGGGATAGTCTGGAAACGTTGATACATTATACCTATACGTGTACCATCCATCATTTACTGGATCTGGCCCTTGGCTAACAGCAATTAACATGCCATTGGGACTATTTGAAAATTGTGTCACAACAAATCGATCGGCATAACGATCATAAAGTACTATTGGATCTCCAAGAGATTCATTTGGAAAAATCATGGATAAAGAAGCGTGATCTTGTAAAACATTTCCGTTTTTATCATAGATAACAAATCCAGAATTATAAGAATGTATATAGTGGTTAGGTCCAACGGCTCCAGTTGGATCTGGAGGCGTACCTGCTGTATGTACACCACTTGTAGCCCCATCAATATTTACAATTGGCGCTCTACCTTGAATGGTTCCGTTTTTATCTTGTCTAAGTATATCTTCTCCTTTTGGATAAGCATCAAAATTGGTTGGATAATTTAACCAGCGGTTATTATTCACTTCTTTAGGCACTAATTCTGGTGAAATGTGACGTTGCTGACTCAATGGTGGCACAACATTAAATTCATCTACTTTAGATACAAATTCTGGACTTTGGGTCATCTGTGCGTGTAAAAAACCGACAGCTAATATAAAAGCACTAAACAGTGCTAGCGTTCTTGTTTTCATTTTCGTTTATTTTAGTTATAATTGATTTGAGTTTATATAAAAATAGTTTACCATTTATTGGATGCCGCAATTAACTCTGCAATATCTAACACTTGTATACTGTCCTCTTTTTCTTTAAATTTCACACCATCTGTCATCATAGTATTACAGTAAGGACAGCCTGTTGCTATAATATTGGGATCTGTTTTTAACGCATCTTCAGTACGTAAAATATTGATATCCATATTTCCTTGTTCTGGTTCTTTAAACATCTGTGCACCTCCCGCACCGCAGCAAAGGGCTGTACGTTTATGACGCTTCATTTCAATCAAATCTACACCTAATGAAGCTATTAAATCTCTTGGAGCCTCATACACTTCATTAGCTCTTCCTAAATAACAAGGGTCGTGAAATGTAATGCGCTTCCCTTTAAATGCTTCTTGTTGCACTTTAAGACGTCCTTCTTCGATTAAGCCTTTTAAATATTCTGTATGGTGATACACTTCATACTTACCACCTAATGAAGGATATTCATTTTTTAAAGTATTATAAGAATGTGGACATGCTGTAACAATACGTTTTACCTCATAAGCATTTAATATCTCTATATTGGTTACTGCTTGCATTTGGAATAAAAATTCGTTTCCGGAACGTTTTGCGGCATCTCCAGTACAACTTTCTTCTGTACCTAATACCGCAAATTTGACATCAATCGCATTTAAGATTTTAACGAATGATTTTGTGATTTTTTTTGCTCTATCATCAAAACTTCCAGCAGATCCAACCCAAAATAATATTTCTGGTTGTTTTCCTTCTGCCATAAATTCCGCCATTGTGGGTACTTTCAAAATATCATTCATAAGTAGTCGTGTTAATCATGTTGACCATCGTCAAACACCTCAATAGTTACTTCCTTCTCTATTAAATCGGTGAATTTCCCTTTATATCGTGTCGCTTTAACCAAATGATTATCTATCCAATGGTAATTACCACCTCTTGGTTTTCCCATCAATAAACTATGATATTTAAAGCCATGTTTTTTTAGCCAAGTTTCGGTATAAGATCTATGCATTTCTGTTCTTGATGTAAAGAAGCATATTATATGACCTTCTTCATACCATTTGTTGCATGTTTTTAAGGCATCTGGATATACTTCGGCCGTCAACATACGCTCTGGTTCTTCATTAGGAATATCTTCACCTATAGTTCCGTCAATGTCAATTAGGTAATTTTTAACTCCACCTGGTAAAACTGGACTTATCTTTTCTCCATTTTCTAGTTTTTCCTGTAGTAAATGATGTCCTTCGTCTCTTTTCATTGTTCTCTTTTTACTTAATTGTCTTCTCTAATTGCAGCAAAATCCGATTTTGCTATTCTAATAAAAAGCGTTAATTTTTTCGTACCATTAACTAATTTATTCTCTTTATCGTTACGAACGCTGTAAGACCTATTTTTCGCCTCTTGCTTAATCGCTAATATCTGAAAATCAGTGCAATAGTTGCAAAATACACGTTTCACTTTAATGGCCTTTATTTTATTATTAGCATAACTGATACTTGTATATACCTTTATTTGTAAAGAATCTTTTTTATAACCATTTTGAGCTATGACATAATTATATGTCATCAAAATCAATAAGATTATAACGCTTCTTTTATTCATTTAGTTTTCATTAACCCAATTCAATCTATCCATTTGGTTGTAAGGCCAAGGTGCACCGTTATTTTCAATATTACCCATCATATTATTGAGCTCTGCTGGTGCTGCTGATTGCTCCATTACCAAGTAGCGTCTCATTTCTAAAATAATAGATAAAGGACTTATACTAACAGGACATTCTTCAACACAAGCGTTACAGGTGGTACACGCCCAAAGTTCTTCTCTAGAGATATAATCATCCAAAAGCTGTTTTCCATCGTCTACAAACGCTCCCTTATTGCTATCAATATTTTTTCCTACCTCTTCCAATCGATCGCGAGTATCCATCATTATTTTACGTGGAGACAAGGTTTTTCCTGTCAAGTTTGCAGGACATGAAGATGTACAACGCCCACACTCTGTACAGGTATATGCACCCATTAGCTGTACCCAGTTCAAATCTCTTACATCACTGGCTCCAAATTTTTCTGGTACCTCTTCATCTTCAGCTTCTTCTGGCATAGCAAATGGATCGGCATTGGGATCCATCATCATCATTACTTCTTTTGTAACTGCCTCTAAATTATTCATCTCCCCCTTTGGTTTTACACTTGCATAAAACGTATTTGGGAATGCTAAAAGGATATGCAAATGCTTTGAATAATATAAATAATTTAAAAACACCAAAATCCCTACAATATGAATCCACCATGCTGCACGCTCTATAACATGAAGTGTACCATCTGACAAGCCACTAAATAGTGGTGCGATAAATTGACTAATGAGGTTTCCTGAGTCCATGGCTTGGAAATGTAAATCTGTGGCATTCATAATTAGGAATAAGGACATTAATACCATTTCAAAATAAAGGATATAATTCCCGTCATTTTTTGGCCAGCTTGTCATTTCAGATTTCCAAAATCGTGCAATTTTAATGACGTTTCTACGTATCCAAAATACGGTTACGGAAACTAACACTAAGAGCGATAAAATCTCAAAAGAACCTATTAAAAATCCATAAATAGAATGTGGTAACACTTCGGCAAAAATACGATGTGTACCAAAAAGACCATCAATAACTATTTCCATGACCTCTATATTGATAATCACGAATCCAGCATACACTATAACATGCAGAACACCAGAGACTGGACGCCTTACAATCTTGCTTTGACCAAGAGCAATATTAATCATATTTTTCCATCGCTCTGCTTTGTTATCACTTGTATCAACAGTTTTTCCTAATCGAATATTTCGAACGAGTTTCTTTATATTTTTTGCAAAAAAACCTATACCAAAAAACAAGGCTGTAGCAAATAATATGTTTGGGATATAATTCATGATGGTTGGATATACTTATTGCTTTTCGTAAGGAATTTCTTTTTTAGATAAAATTCTAAAGTAGCGTTTTGGGTGAATTTTAATATCTCTTAAAAGTTCTTCTAGTTCTTTTGTTGCACCTTCCAAATTTTCATACAATTGATTATCTACTAATAGCTTACCGATAGTTCCCTCACCTTTTTCTAGATTACTCAAAACACTATTCAGATTTGTAATAGTGGTGTCAAATTCATTAATTAACTTAGCAAAATCAGCTTCTGATAAAGATTTTGAAACGTTATCTAAATTACTTAAGGTCTGATCAAGTTTTGCTTTATTATCTAAAACCAAACCATTAAGGTTATGAGACAGTGTTTTAAACGAACTAATTGTTGTGTCTAAACCTCCAATAGCAAGTTTTAAATCCTGCTTTGTTTCCTCATTAAAAACATCATTAAGATTTGATATCAAAGCATTTGCATTTGTCATCAAAACATCTAATTTAGCTTGGATTGGTGTTAGCGTTTGTCCCAAAGATTCGGTCAAACTTTCCTTTTTAACGCCTTTTAGCATATCACCAGATTGCACATTTTCTGCATTATCAAAAGCTGGAATTATTGCAATCGATTTTCCTCCAATTAAATTCGTGTCATAGAGTTCAGCTTTACTATTTTTTGAAAACCCAAATTTATCTTCTAATAGTAGCAACACCTTAACCATCAGTTTGCCTTGATCGTTTTTTGTAAGTTCTATGTGTTGCACTTTACCAACAGCATATCCATTTATAGTCACTGGAGATCCTATTGCTAAGCCCTCGACATTATCGTAAATTGCATATACTTTACGAGATGTATCTAATAGGTTTTGGCCTTTCAAATAATTAAATGTAAAAACAATTAACAACAAACCTGCAACTACTAATATTCCTGTTTTTATTTCTCTAGATAATTTCAATATAAGTTGAGTTTGATAAGTGACAAAATTAGCAATTAATTTAGAACATTACTAGCTAATTAGATGTAGATTTTAAAGCTTCGTTTAGTGGGATGCGTTTCGCGTTCTTGTAAGCGACAATAAAACACTCATCATATCCTTTGGATTTTGCATGTTTTAGTTGTGTTTTTATTTTGGAATAATCCGAAGTTTTACCGTAATAATACTTATAAATGTTACCCTTTTTATCCCTACTTATTTCTTTTAATCCTTTAAAATTGTATGATTTTGTAGAAATACGCTTAGAGCTCGCTGCAATTTGAACCTTAAATGTAATTTCTGGATAAATGTCCTGAGTCACTGTATCATCCTCGTCTTGTTTTTTCTCTAAAATAGCGGCTTTATTTACCAGTTTAAAGTGCATCTCTATATACTTCTGTACTGCATTAAATAAGGCTTTTGTCATAATCGACTTGCCTTTGTTACTATTTAAATAGTCCTCCTCTTTTTTGTGCGTTAAAAACCCCAACTCTACAAGAACACTGGGCATATAAGTTTGTGATAGCACCCAAAACCCAGCCTGTTTAACACCTCTACTCTTTCGTTTTGCTGTTGTTTGAAACTCGTTTTCAATATAAGCAGCCAATTCTATACTCTGATCCAAATAATCTTCTTGCATTAACATTAAACCTATTAAAGATTCTGAATCGTTTATATCAAAATCCTTATAGGTTTCTTCATGGTCTTTTTCTAAAAATATTACTGAGTTTTCACGTTTTGCTACTTCAAGGTTAGTAGCATTCTTATGTAAACCTAAAACGTAAGTTTCAGAGCCATAAGCAGTCCCTTTTCCTTTTGGTTGTGCATTACAGTGAATAGAAATAAACAAATCGGCATTGGCTTTATTCGCTTTTATTGCTCTAGCATTTAAAGTAGGAAACACATCCTTATCTCTCGTATATATGACCTTCACTTGCGGCAAATTATCTTGTATTAATTTCCCTAAAGCCAAACTCACATCTAGTGCAATATCTTTTTCTGTCGTCCTATAGCGTTTGGTTCCAGGAGTTCCTGAGTCTCTTCCTCCGTGTCCTGGATCAATTACAACAACGAATTCATTCCTATTACCTTGAGCATTACAAAAACATGATAATACAAATATAAATGCTACTAAAAAGTGTTTTAAGTTGGTTTGCATATTAAATTTATAGATTTAAGCGCGATTTATTTTTATTTATTAATTTTTGAAAAACTGCAAAAGTATTCATAAAAAATATATGTACATTTGGCAATTCAAAAACCGAGCCATACTTTTACAAAAATACATCTAAAAGCATTGCGAACAAACATTCATCAAATACTTTTTATACTTAGTTTTACAGTGTTTATAAACACTTTAAGCTTTGCTCAGGATTTACCGAAAGAGCAACCGAATATTCTACCTAAAACCGAAAAAGAAAAAACCTTGAACGATACCCTAACGGTTGCCGTAGATTCTATACTCAAGTCCCCTAATATAGCGAGAGTTCAAGACTCTACATCTAAGGACTCCATTCCAAAAAAGAAATCTTTACTTGAAGGCATGGTGACTTACAAAGCTAAAGATTATGTTTCAACCAATGTCAAGGCACAAAAAATTTACCTTTACAACGAAGCTAAAGTGACGTATAAAGACTTAGAAATCACAGCAGGAACCATTGTAATTGACTATGCTAAAAATGAAATTTATGCTGGGCGTATCAAAGATTCCTCTGGTAACTACACTCAACTACCTGTATTTACACAAGGCAATACTGTTGTAGAGCCCGACTCTATTCGTTTTAATACAGATACGAAAAGAGCCCTAGTTTGGAATAGTAGAACTGAACAAAGTGGAGGAACTATTATTGCTGAACGTTCCAAAAAAGAGAACGATTCTGTGTATTATATCTCTAATAGTAAATTTACGACGTCTGAAAACTTAGACGACCCCGAATATTACTTTCTCATTAGAAAAGGTAAAATTGTTCCCGATAAAAAAGTAGTAACTGGCTACACTAACATGTATATTTATGATGTTTGGACGCCGATTATGGTGCCTTTCGCGTATTTTCCATTATCCAAAAAGCGATCATCAGGAATTATTATTCCATCATTTGGAGAAGATACAGGGAATGACAGAGGTTACTTCTTACAAAATGGAGGTTACTACTTTGCCTTAAGTGATTATTATGACCTTACCGTACTCGGTGATTATTATACCAATGGTAGTTATGGGCTTAGAATGGAAAGCGCTTATCGCAAACGCTATAAATTTTCTGGTAATTTTAGTTTTAGGTATGAAAACTTAATTAATGAAGAACGTGGATTTCCAGACTATTCCAAAAGTACGATCTATAACATCAGATGGACCCACTCTAAAGATGCCAAATCCAATCCAAATAGTCGATTTTCTGCATCTGTAAACTTAGGTAGTAGCCGTTATTACCAACAATCTATTAATCAGCTCAATTTACCCAATACACTTAATAACAACTTATCATCATCCATATCATATTCCAAAACATTTCAAGGTGAGCCTCAGGTAAATCTTAGTTTAGCAGCTACGCATTCTCAAAACAGTAACACAGAAGCTATTAACATGACATTGCCTACTTTACAAGCCAACATGAGCAGGATTTATCCTTTTGCTCCGAAAATAGGCACAAAAAAAGGGATTATACAAAATATTAATTTCCAATATAGCCTAAGAGGTGAAAATCGTTTCCAAACGGCCGATTCTATATTTTTCAAAAAAGAAATGTTTGATAATGGCAAAATGGGTGTACAACACAGTATTCCAATTAGCACCAATTTTAAAATATTAAAGTATTTGAGCATATCTGCCTCAACGAATTTTCAAGAAAGTTGGGTTTTTAATACCATTGAAAAATCGTATGATCAAGATACTGAAGAGACAATTGTAACCGATATAAAGGGATTTGATTCTTTTAGGTCTTACAATTTTAACACTGCATTAGGAACTACACTTTATGGAATGTACACTTTTGGTGAAAACAAAAAAATACAAGCCATAAGACACGTTATGCGCCCCAATATTAGCTACAACATAAGTCCTGCTTTTGATCAATATTATGATACTTACGATGAGGTTATCGATGCTGATGGCACTACATCTGTAGAATATTCAAGATTTGAGGAATCTTTATACACTGCTCCAAGTAGCAGCTATTCTAGCGCTATTGGTATTGGTTTAAACAATACTATTGAAGCTAAAATACGAGATAATGACAATGAAGATGGAGAAGCAAAAAAAGTACCTTTGTTCAGTAGCTTAAATTTCTCTACATCATACAATCTAGCTGCAGACTCCTTAAAGTTAAGCCCGATACGGATGACAGGAGGAACTAGTTTATTTCAAAATAAATTGTCCTTGAATTTTGGAGCAACGATGGATGCATACGCTTTAAATAATAGTAATCAAAGAATTAACAAACTTAACATTAATAACGGTGGGAGTCTATTAAGACTTACAAGTGCTAACGCCACACTAGGGTATTCTATATCTAGTAAAGATTTTAAAGAAAGTGCGTCTGATGCGGCAGCACAGGAAGAATCTTTAAGAAGTGGAGGACGTATTGACGGTTTATTTGGGAAATCTGAGGATTTTGCAGATCAAAGGTTAAACCAAAATGATGAAGAGAAAGACGTTGGAACTAGCGAACTTTATAATTACTCTATTCCTTGGAATGTACGCTTTGCCTATGCATTGAACTATAGCAATTCGACAAGACAAAATGAAATTTCTTCTCATTCACTTATGTTTTCTGGAGATATTGATATTTCACCGCGATGGAGCGTTGGAGCATCTTCTGGATATGACTTAAAAAACAAAGCATTTACCCTTACTCAATTTAGATTTGAACGCGATTTATTAAGTTGGCGCATGAACTTTAGCTGGGTACCTTTTGGTGATTATGCACGTTGGAATTTCTTTATTGGAATTCGTTCAAGCCTCTTGAAAGATCTGAAATATGACAAACGAAAACAGTCTGATAAAGAATTATAGACTGATGTATTGGGGTAATGAGTTAATGTTATAATGAGTTAATGAGACAAATAAGAGATACTATTGAGACTAAAAAACATTGAACAATGAAAACAATAATTTCTACACCAAATGCCCCTGCACCTATTGGACCATATAATCAGGCCATATTAAGCGGAAATACTTTATATACTTCAGGACAAATAGCTTTACATCCTGAAACTGGTGAATTAATAATGGATAGCATAGAAACCGAGACGAAACAAGTCATGGAAAATATGAAAGCTGTTTTGGCTGCCGCAGATATGACATTTCAAAATGTAGTTAAAACCAGTATTTTCATAAGTGACATGGAAAATTTTAGTGCTATTAATGCCGTGTATAGCCTTTATTTTGATGATAGCTCTGCTCCTGCTCGTGAAACCGTAGAAGTGGCTAACCTGCCGAAATATGTAAATGTTGAAATCAGTATGATTGCTATAAAATAAGCATAGAATCAAAAGTAATCAAGCAACGGTCGTCATCATATTTATAGGCAATAGTTTCTGTAAACAACTAGTATGTGTATTTAATGTAAAATCCAACTAAATCACAAAACAAACCTTACGAAGCATCCCTAAAATAATAAAATTTAGCTAACTCTAAAGATTAAGGTAAAATTAAACGTACCTTAGCCCACTTAATACAATGACACTGCAATTTGTCATTTAACAAAACATTATGTCGTTTAAATCATTAGGTCTATCAGAAGCCTTATTGAAAGCTGTAGCTAAAAAAGGCTACACAAAACCATCTCCAATCCAAGAACAAGCCATACCTCCAATTATCGATGGACGAGATGTATTGGCTTCTGCACAAACTGGTACAGGAAAAACAGCAAGTTTCACTCTTCCGTTGTTACACTATATTTCAGAGAATCCTAAAAAAAAAATCAGACCAATTAGAGCTTTAATCCTAACACCTACAAGAGAATTGGCTGCACAAGTCTATGCAAATGTTAAAGATTATAGCGCCTTTTTAGATTTGAAAAGCGCCGTAATATTTGGAGGTGTCAACCAAAGACCTCAAATTGCTGCCCTACGAAGTGGTGTTGATGTTCTTGTAGCTACTCCAGGGCGTTTATTAGATTTACATGGACAGAAGGCAGTCAGCCTTAAACGTGTTGAAATTTTTGTTTTAGACGAAGCAGATCGTATGCTGGATATGGGTTTTCTTAAAGCTATTGAATCTGTAATAAACTTAACGCCCAATCGTAGGCAAAACTTATTGTTTTCTGCTACGTATTCAAAAGAGATTAAAAGATTAGCTCATACGATTCTTAAAGAACCTATACAAATAGATGTTACACCAGAAAATTCTACTGTAAAAGCGATTGCTCAAATGGTATATCGTGTTGCAAAAAGCAAAAAAACAGCCTTAGTTATAAAACTTATTAATGATGGGAATTGGCATCAAGTTCTCGTATTTACGCGTACCAAACACGGCGCAAATAGATTAGCTAAATCCATGGCAAACTCACAGATAAGTGCTAGTGCTATTCATGGTAATAAAAGTCAAAATGCAAGAACAAAAGCTTTAAAAGATTTTAAGAGTGGTAAAATTAGAGTTCTAGTTGCTACAGATATTGCTGCTCGTGGCTTAGACATTCCATTATTGCCTCATGTCGTTAATTTTGAACTCCCTAATATTCCTGAAGACTACGTTCATCGTATAGGACGCACGGGGCGTGCTGGAGCACAAGGTGAAGCACTTTCTTTGGTGTGTACCGAAGAATTAGATTATTTAAAAAGTATTGAAAAACTAATTGATCTAAAGCTTTCAAAAACAATAATTGAAGGGTTTGAACCTCAGCCGGATGAAGCAACAACACCACCAAAACAAGGTCAAAATCGCAATAGAAGACATCGCAATGCACCTTCAAATAATGTAAAAAAACATTCTAAGTCCAATAACAATCAACGTTCTAAAAGGCGCAGAAACACAAGTAATTAAAATATAAATCATCGTTAGTTTAACATATTATGGTACTTGGACCTGGCTAGAACGCATAATATCATTTTGATAAAACGGTTTTAAATTTTACGCAATAATGCAAACACAACCCAACAACCCCTTACATGGTATTAAACTAGAACAGATCGTTAGTAAGCTCGTTGAGCATTACGGTTGGGAATACCTCGGCTACACCATAAATATTCGATGTTTTAATCATGACCCCTCAATAAAATCAAGTTTAAAATTTTTGAGACGTACCCCATGGGCTAGAACCAAAGTAGAACAAATGTATTTAAACATGCTATCGCAAGAACGCCATTAAATTTTTATCATGGAAGCATTATTGATCTCCAACTATTTAAATTTTGATATGTGATATGCTACCAGTTCATCTATTGGTCGTTGTACAAAATTACCAATTCTAAACCCCATATCTTTTGCAACTTCTTTAATTTGATCTTGAGACATAAAGGCTATCGAACCAGCAAAATGCACGGGCATTTCACCTAAAAGTTCTTTATACTGAAAAATCATAGTTTTAGCAAACAATTGAATTCCTGCTTTGATAAGCTCTTTAATATAATCAGAAGATTTATGCGTAAACATAAAAGCTGCAAAACTGGCTAAATATGCATTGGGGTTTTCTTGTTTATACAAGTTATATTTAATGGTATCGGATGCCATATTAAATATGTTTTCAAATTCTATCTTAAGATTCTCAGGCATATAATTAAAATAATAATCACGTATTAACTGGCGTCCAAAATAATTTCCTGAAGCATCATCCATAATAGAATAACCAAGGGACTCAACCCTTTGTTCAATATAAGCTCCATTAAAATAACTACAGTTAGACCCTGTACCCAAAATACAAACCAAACCTCTATCATGTGCTGTTCCTATACAAGCGTACGCTGCAGCATAAGTATCTTCCTTTACATCTACATTGGCATTGCAGAAAAAAGTTTCTAAAACATTTTTTAACAATAGTCGTGGTTTTTCGGTACCACAACCTGCGCCATAAAAATAAACATGGGTAACTTCATCTTTATGTTTATTTAAAATGCTATTGGATTGAATACGTTTGCACAATTCATCTTCAGATAAAATTGCGGGGTTCATACCCTTGGTATGCTGTTTATCTAAAATAAGGTTTCCTTGATAGTCTATGGCTAACCAATCACACTTTGTGGAACCGCTATCTACTATAAAAATCATAGGCTAAATGTAATGCAAAAAAGAAGCTAATCTCTAAAAAAGGAGTAATAACTTTAGTTTTATTAAAACGTTTCGTTTATAGTTTATAAATATATTCTATCAAATTTAACAATTGATTTGAATAACTATACTCATTGTCATACCATGCTACAATTTTATAAAACCTAGTGTTTAGCTCAATTCCTGCTTGAGCATCGAAGTTACATGCGTGTGGATCTCCAACAAAATCCTGAGACACAACAGCATCTTCAACATAATTCAACACCCCTTTAAAATGATTTTGAGATGCTTTTTTAAATACAGATTTTATATCTTCATAAGAGGTGTTTTTTTCTAAGCGCACAGTCAAGTCTACAACAGACACATCTGCAGTTGGGACTCTAAATGCCATTCCTGTTAATTTACCATTAAGCACTGGAATGACTTTTCCAACGGCTTTTGCTGCTCCTGTAGTTGTTGGAATAATATTGTTTAATGCAGAACGACCAATACGATAATTCTTTTTTGATGGACCATCTACCGTTGTTTGTGTTGCAGTTGCAGCATGAATAGTGGTCATTAAACCTTCTTCAATCCCAAAATTATCCTGTAACACCTTAGCAAGCGGCGCTAAACAATTGGTCGTACAAGAGGCATTAGACACAATATTATCTGTAGATTTTACCGAATTATGATTGACACCCATTACAAACATTGGCGCATCTTTGGAAGGTGCAGAAATTGCCACTTTTTTGGCGCCTGCTTCAATATGATAGTTTGCTGTTTCTAAGGTTTTAAATATGCCTGTGCATTCCGCTACGATATCTACATCAACATCGTTCCATTTAAGGTTTTTAGGATCGCGTTCGGCAGTAACTCGAATAACCTGTCCGTCAACTACTAAATTCCCATCTTTGACTTCAACATCTTTATTAAAACGACCATGAACAGAATCATATTTTAATAAGTATGCTAAATGCGCCACATCTAATAGATCATTAACAGCGACAACCGCTACATCTGGACGCTCAAAACTCGCTCTAAACACTAAGCGACCAATGCGTCCAAATCCGTTAATTCCTAATTTAAGTTTTGACATATTTTTTTATGTTTTAATTCTATTTATATTTATGTAGTCATGATATCAGAAACCCTTAAGAGCTCTGTATCAATATCCGAATGTCCTTTGACTGCTTTATCAATAGGATACAATTCTATTTTATTATTTATAATACCAACCATATAGCTGGTTTTTCCATCTAACAAAGATTCTACTGCCTTTACTCCCATTCTACTTGCCAACACACGATCATAACAACTCGGAGGACCACCACGCTGCATATGTCCTAATACCGAAACACGTACTTCATAGTCTGGTAAGTTTTCTTCAACATAATCTTTAAGTTCAAATACATTTTTTCCAATTTTATCACCTTCTGCAACGACAACTATGCTTGATGATTTTCCTGAGTTTTTACTTTTTTTGAGCGACTCTAACAAACGGTCCAATCCAAGGTTTTCTTCAGGAACTAAAATTTCTTCTGCGCCAGCACCAACTCCAGCGTTTAGAGCAATATGTCCAACATCACGCCCCATAACCTCCACAAAGAATAAACGCTTATGCGAACTTGCTGTATCTCTAATTTTATCTATAGCCTCTACTATGGTATTTAAAGCCGTATCATAACCTAAAGTAAAATTGGTTCCAAGAATATCATTATCAATAGTTCCAGGAATTCCAATAACCGGAAAATCAAACTCCTGATTAAAAATCATTCCTCCGGTAAAGGTCCCATCACCTCCTATTAAAACCAAAGCCTCTATACCCACACTTTTCAACTGCAAACATGCTTTTTGACGGCCTTCTTTAGTCATAAATTCTTTAGAACGTGCAGACTTTAAAAACGTGCCGCCTTTGTTGATAATATTATTTACACTACGTGCATTAAGTAATGTGAAATCACCCTCTATCATACCTTCATAACCTCTATAAATTCCAACACACTCTATATCGTGAAACGCACATGTTCTTACCACAGAGCGTATGGCAGCATTCATTCCTGGTGCGTCACCTCCAGAAGTCATTACTCCTATTTTCTTTATTTTTTTAGTCATGTTTATATGCTATATTTAGCTGAAGTAAAATTACTAAACTAATACTATTATGTCACTAAATTTTATCTAAAAAAAACCTACTGTTTATCGGTTTTTATTTTTTTTGTTTTTGAAGCTATAGTATCTTTTTTCTTAAAGCTATGATATTCTGGTAAACCATTTTGGGCTTCAGATTTTGGTTGGATTTCCTTTTGGTCTATCTTTTCTCTATTTTTATTAGAAAATAGTTTTTTAAATAATTCGTTTAAAGTATTAAACTCCACATTATAAGAGAGTCCAACACCTTGGGTATACCCTATTTGCTCACCAAAATACTGAATATTGTTTTCTCTATTAAAAATCTTCAAAGAAAGGCTGCGATCTTCATTTAAAATAACTTCTACTTCAAAATTACCTGCAACCACAGTTTCATTTATACCTCCAATAGGCACACCAACTTTTCCATTAATTAAAATACGGTCACTCAATTTTGTACTTAAGGTTACACCAACACGACTATCCGTTTCATAATCTGGATTATTTTCCCCTAATTGCAAATCTAGTCCTATATCTAATTCTTCATTATTATTAGAAATAATTTGATTAATCATTGCTTCTACACGGTCAGACACCAAACCTAAAGCATCTTGTGAACTAAAACTCAATTGATTTTTAAACGACCCTGTAGTTAACAAGGATAGGGCTTGAAAATTACGACTATCTCTATCATTTAAACGATACTGCAACTCCGAATTCAAGGTGGTATTTACATTTGGGAAGCTCAAATTAAAGTCCAAATCGGGTTGTTCTAGGCGTTCAGTTAAATGAATTTTCACTTCTACAGGAATACTTTGATTAATTGGATTATCTAATAAAACCGAAGGATTTGCGTTAATTCCTTTGTGCACTGCTGTAATATTGATCACAGCTTCTAACGGCGATCCATCCCAAGCTAGAGTTCCCCCTTCGACTACCTCAAAGTTTTTTTGTATTACTCCTCCATATATAAAGTTATAGGTACCTTCCGAAACAATGAAGTCCCCATACATATTAAATGTTCCATTAGTATTTATCTGAGCTAACAAACCTCCATTTCCTCGACCTTTAATAGTACTACCGGAGGCCTTGTCCATTACAATTTCAATCTCCGCATTCTCATTAACTGTTAGGTCAAAATCCATTTCCAAACCTTGAATATCTTCGGACACTAACTCTATACCTTCTTCTCTTGCTTTTTTCTCTTCTGGACTTAAAAAATGAATATACGAGCCCTCGCCGAAAGAGTCAGTATCATTAAGTGGAATTTTAAAGACTGTACCCTCTTCTGAGCTTACTTCTGCTTTGATAACTAAACCATCGGTTGGTCCCTTTATACCAACCGCGCCAGATACAAATGCAGTTCCATAGTACAATTCATCTTCTTGCTCTTCTGTATTTAACACCAGAATTCGGTCCGAAGTAATATCTAGATTTAAAGCCCAAGTAGCAAAATTGACATGGTCTATACTTCCGTTTAAAATCGCTCTAGAGAAATATTCAGAATCCTTCATTTGCGCATCATTAAACACAAAGCTCTGCTCTCTTAATACCATTTGTGTATTATCATCAAATGTATAGTCTACATTTAAATACGGTATAGATAATCCGGCATTATCAATACTTAAAAGGCCATTAATCTGTGGACGTTGTAAACGTCCAGTAACCCTTGCATTACCTGCAATTTCTCCCCTAATATTAGTAATAACATCTTCTCCTAAAGGGTTAAGTGGATTTAATACAAACTTATTAAAATAAACATCGAGATCAATCATAGGGTCTCTACCAGAAATATCTATGTTTCCTATAACAGCAAGGGATTCATTGGTCTCTTCTTTTAAGCTCACATCGACATTATAATTAGTAAAATCTGTATCCCCTAAAATAGTTGCCCTAAATGCACCGAGATTAAAATTGTTAACTTTAAAATTATCAATTGTTGTATTAAACTCTGGGATATAACTCCCATTTTGCTGCAAGACTTTTAGTTTTCCATTAACATTTCCTGCTAAAGATAAACTATCTATTGCTGGTGTGATTTTCATCAAATCAACATCTCTAAAATCAAGATTAATATTTTTATAAGTACTATCTCTAAGCACACCAGATAGATTAATTTCCTCATTTTTGTGACTCAAATTTAAATTTTTAAACTCTATTTGCTTAAACAAACGGTCAAACACAATCTTATTAAGTCCGTCTTTATTGGCATTGATAAACCATTCATTGGCTTTAAAATTAACTTCAGATTTTTTAAACCCTATTACAGAATTGTTCGCTTCATTTATGGTGTAAAAAAGATTTAAATTATAATCATCCCTATTGTGCTTACCACCTTTGAACTGTGTTTTTACAAATAAGGTATCTTTTAAAGTGACATTAATTAAGCTAAACTTTGATATATCATAATATTTTGAGCCAATACTATCAATTTCAACATAAGTATTGAACAAGGGATTATTGTTAGTTAACCTCAACTCTATTCGATCTGCAAAGACATCTTGTAAACTAATTTTTGGCGACTTAAATGCGAGTCTAAACTCCTTGGCATCACTTTCTAAATGGCCACGAATAAAGGTATTTGACCCAAATTTCAAATCTTTATAAAACACTTCTGCAATCGTATTATATATTTTAAAATTAAAATCTATAAATTGGTCCTCTGCGATCTTGTGAGGTTGATAATTAGTATATATATTACCCACAGCATTCTCAAAGAGTTTTACAACATCATTAAACACAAATTTGCCCCGAAGACTGCCTTCAATTATGTCAGGAGAGTTAATTTCTATATATCTCACCTCTTCCTGAAACCGCGATGAGACTTTAAAATCATCAAAAAAGTAAGTATCGTTTTGATTTGTATATACCGTATTCTTAAAACTGATAGAGCCATAGGCATCATCTAAATTAGTGCCGTTCATATCCATCGTTACCAGGCCTTTAAATTTTGATATACTATCACGCTGTACAAAATTTAATCTTTCAAGATTGAGCTTAGCCACATCTGCAGTAAAATCATAATGATTTTCACCTGAAGAAAAATCTACCAATCCATCAAACTTCAGATCTATGTTAGCATCTTTTGTTTCTAAATTTCCTTTAAAAATTCTGTTTTTAATCTTACCAGAAATTGCAACATTAGAATAGCGATAGGCATTGAAATTTACATCGGAAATATTTCCCTTTACATGAGTATTTAATTGTCTTAATGCAAAGCCTTTACCTTCTACATCAAGATCTAACGAAGTTAAACCTAATTTTTTTTCATTGATAAGACGTCCCAAATCAAATGCATTTAAAACAACATTACCTGAGTAACCTATATTAGCAGTATCATGAATATCATTAAAACTTAGGTCTGATTTTACGAACCCTAAATCTGTTTTAAGTTCCACATCCACATCTACAGTAGTTGATGTTATTTTAGAATCTCCAATAATCGTAAATTGTCCAAGCTTTTCTAATGAAGCTGGTAAAGTAGTTCCTAGAAGATTGGGCAATAACGATTTTAGATCTTGATATGTTGAAACCAAACGGTTAAAATTTGCCTCCATAACAAAGCTATCATCTGCTTTATTGAATATATTTTTGAAATTAATATGACCATCAACAAGGGATTGACCAGATGTATTAAGCGTTAACTTACTGGCATGCAAATCATTTAGTGTACCATAGAATACCGAACTAAATGTAGCGGTTTCATTTCCAAATGCATCATAAAAGCCATTGAGTTCATCCAAAGCTACTTCAGAGTCCTTAAATGTTGCTAAAACTTTTACTTTATCTGTAAAGTTTGCAAAATCTTTACGTTCATAATCAAATTGTAGTTTTCCATATAAATGCGACTTTTTAGTTTCAATTTGAAGATCATCAAATACCATTTGTTCTCTAGTATATGAAAAATTTGATGTGAGATTTGTAACATTTAATCCTCTGTGATCGTGAAGTCCTAATCTATTAATGCGCATACTCACATTTGAACCAAGAATTAAAAAATCTGTTGCATTGATCCTGAGATCTGTAAAATCTAGCACCAATGGCGTTTCTAAATTCTCATCAATCAGTTTGAAATTACTATCATAAATGGTCACATCACTGGAGGATAACAAAAAATTTCCTGAACTTGGGGTTGGTTGTTCTTCATCAAAACGTGCTACAAAAACGTCTAAATTTGTATCACGCTCTCCGCTATAGGTTTTAAGATTAAAGGTTAATCCATAAACATCAATATCTCCAAAAGTTAATTTGCCTTCAAAAAATTTCTTAAAACTTAAAATTGAGGTATTCAATTCTTTTATATGAAATAAGGTGTCTTGCTTATAATCCTGAACATAAATATTCTTTAACTCAATATCACTATTAAATTGTAGACCAACCTTTTCGATTGTAATAGAGGTGCCAAAATCATCATTAACCATTTTTGTTGCCCTTTTTCCAAGATAGGTTTGAACTGAAGGAATAGAAAAAAGCAGTACTAAAATGATAAAAAGCAGCACTAATATGGCTACTATTTTCAATGCTATTTTGAATGTTTTTCTGATAACAATTTAAAGTTAAAAAATTATTGCAAATAAACTTAATAAATACTTAAAGAGAACCATCAATTTTAAAACAGTATTAACAATGTTTCGCTTCTATTTTTTTTATTTCTTTGTATTTACGAAAAAACAAAAGCATACAGATGTTTATTTGCATGGCAAATTAAGCAATTATTGTGCCTAAAATCTCTTAATGAGCTCACAAAATATTTACATATTAGGAATAGAATCATCATGTGATGATACTGCAGCCGCAGTAATTTGTAACGGTAAGATTTTGAGCAACGTTGTTGCTAACCAAAAAATCCATGAAGAATATGGTGGTGTTGTGCCAGAATTGGCTAGTAGAGCGCATCAACAAAATATTGTTCCCGTGGTGCATCAAGCGCTTGCAAAAGCAAATATTTCAAAAAATCAACTCCATGCTATTGCTTTTACTCGTGGTCCTGGATTAATGGGAAGTCTATTAGTTGGAACCTCTTTTGCGAAGTCTTTAGCTTATGGCTTAAACATTCCTTTAATTGACGTAAACCATATGCAAGCACATATTCTAGCTCATTTTATTGAAGAAGATGGTTTTGAACAACCTATATTTCCGTTTTTGGGCGTTACCATCTCTGGAGGCCATACACAGATTGTAAAGGTGCTTGACTATTTTGACATGAATGTAATTGGCGAAACCATTGACGATGCAATTGGAGAGGCTTATGATAAAAGTGGCAAAATCTTAGGATTGGGCTATCCTGCTGGGCCTGAGATTGACAAACGTGCTCAGCAAGGAAACCCAAAAGCCTTTCAATTTACAAAACCAAAGGTTGACAGATTAAACTTTAGTTTTTCTGGTCTGAAAACAGCAATTTTATATTTTGTTCAGCGCGAAACGAAGAAAAACCCAAATTTTGTAAAGGAACACCTCAATGATATCTGCGCTTCTATTCAATATACTATTATTGGAATTTTGATAGACAAGTTAAAAAAAGCCACTAAAGAAACTGGAATTAAACGTATTGCCATTGGTGGTGGTGTTTCTGCAAATTCAGGAATTAGAAAAGCATTAAAAGATGGCGAGCATAAATTTGGATGGAAAACCTATGTTCCCAAATTTGAATTCACGACAGATAATGCTGCAATGATTGCAATTGTAGGGTATCTTAAATATTTGGAAAACGATTTTGCATCATCAGATGTAATGGCATCTGCTCGCTTAAAAATATAGCTAAAAATACGCAGTATGCATTAAGTAAACCATTGAATAAACCATAAATTAAAAGATGCAATTATTCTATAATCCAAACCTCAGCGAAGACACTCAAGAGTTTTTCTTTTCTAAGGAAGAAAGCAAACATATTATTAAAGTTTTGCGCAAAAAAGAAGGCGACACCTTAAACATTACCAATGGCAAAGGTTGGTTGTTTATTGCACAAATTGGTATTGCTGATTTCAAAAAATGTACTGCTCGTATAATACAAAAAACATACTTTAAAAATCACAACTACAAATTGCACTTAGCGGTTGCACCAACAAAAATGAATGATCGTTTCGAATGGTTTTTGGAAAAAGCCACCGAAATCGGCATTAATAGTATTACTCCTATTATTTGCGAGCATAGTGAACGTAAAGTTATTAAGCCAGATCGTTTTGAAAAAATCATTCAGTCGGCAATGAAACAATCTTTGCAATACCATTTACCAAAGCTAAATTCGGTACTAAATTTCAAACAGTTTATACAACAACAGTTTTCTGGACAGCTGTTTATAGCACATTGTGAACCCTCAGATAAAAAAACGCTAAAAGACCAAATAAAACCGCAAACCGAAATTACAATTCTTATTGGGCCTGAAGGTGATTTTTCTATGAACGAAATAGCTCTCGCGCTTCAAAATGGATTTACAGCCGTAACTCTAGGTAACACTAGATTAAGAACGGAAACAGCCGCTATTAGTGCATGTCATAGTGCTGCATTTGTAAATATATAAACAGTAGAGTATAAAAATCTTAAGAAAAATAGAGACTAAGACAGATTGCATTAAAGGTTATGAGGTGCCTATAAGTAGGGACATCCTGTTAAAAGCTGCGACGTATGATGCGGCATTAAAACGTATAACGGCAAACTTTTTAGGTCAATACGTAAAAAAAATAAAGGAATTAGAACAATTAGTAACGTCATGGAAAAATTATACAATCGAACTTAACACTTTTACAAGAAAAAGCACCTGTACATATTGCACCACCTTATGATAATAATTATTTCTCAACAAAGTCATACAATAATTTTACTTTAGGCAATAAAAGACAATTTTTTGTTTTTAATAGCAGTTTTGATTTCAAATTATCAGAAGATATGACGTTTACTGAAGAGGATTTTATAAAAATAGACATCACTATATTCTCTTTAAAGAATGGCAAAACCACATCTTTAAAAAAAATAGAGTTTAAAGAGTGTTTTAGAAACTTACAATATTTTGTTATTCAGGAAATTGATGAAAAAATAAAATGGATAGAATAATAACTATTGCCTAATCCATTAGTTGGCTAACATTAAAAACCATAAATACACCGCTTACACCAACAAGAGTAAGGGGCTCGCACTTGGCGATCTGGTAATGAGACGCAAGTATTTATTCGACTAAAGTCATAAAACCCGAATTGAGTGATAAACCATTTCATTTTGAGAAATACACTTACCAAACGGTTTTTCAATAGATAAAGAATATCAAAGTTATCATACCATCTCTACCCCTAAATTAATCAATAAAAAAAAACAAGTTTAAAATTTAAAGCATTGCCTCAAAGCACTTTCTTATTTTTCCCAATCTTTTTTTCGGCGTAGCTTTTTATATAATTTAACACCAATCATAAGCAATACAGATAGTCCTACAATACCCAACACACCAAAAATCCAGCCCATACTATTCTTCAAAATCACTAAGAACACGCAAGCAAAAAGAATGATTGTTGCCACTTCATTCCAAAGACGTAATTGCGTAGCAGTCATCTGTATTTTGCCGCGCTGAGACTGCAAATACATTCGATGGCATATAAAATGATATACAAATAATAAAAGTACAAAGGCTAGCTTTATATGCATCCAACCCATCTTCAAAAATGCTGGATTTAAGACCAATAGCCAAACAGCAAAAATAGTAGCTAAAACCGCAGATGGCCAAGTTATAATTAACCACAGACGTTTTATCATAAGCTGATATTGTGTTAGCAATATAGATCTAGCAACCTCAGGTTTTACTTCTGCTTCCTTAAAATAAATGTACAATCTTACAATGTAAAATAAACCAGCAAACCATGTGACTATAAAAATGATATGTAGCGCTTTTACATATAAATACTGCATCTAGTTCTGTTTTGCCCAATTATTAATCCAATTCGCTATTACTTGAGCCCAATCATCTCTATCATTTAGACAAGGTATTGTAGAAAACCATTCACCACCATTCTCAATAAAGTCCTCTTTAGCCTCCATGCCAATTTCTTCTAAAGTTTCTAGACAATCAGAAACAAAAGCAGGCGTCACGACGCTTAACCTTTTAACACCCTTATCTGGTAAAGCCGAAATGGTTTGATCTGTATAGGGCTGTAACCAAGGATCTACGCCTAATCTAGATTGAAATGACGTGCTATAACTGCCTTCTTTTAAGTCTAAAGCCTCTGCAACCAATCTCGTAGTTTCATAACATTGAAATCTATAACAGGTTTCTTGAGCCAGTGGATTATTCTCACAACAAGACCCTACCACTTTCATTTTATGACTCTTTGTTGGATCCGATTTTCTAATATGACGTTCTGGAACACCATGATAAGAAAACAGTAACAAGTCGGGTTTATCTTTATCTAAATAAGTCTTAATACTCTGACTTAACACTTCTATATAAGAAGAATCCCTGTAAAACTTCGGAAAATCTACAAGCTTCACCTTTGGAAACTTCTCAGCAATAATCTCATTTGCAAGTACTACTATGGTTTCTGTAGTAGCCATAGCAAACTGAGGATATAAAGGCAACAAGAAAATCTCTGTAACCCCGTTATCAACCAAAGCTCTAATACCACTTTCCAATGACGGCTTACCATATCGCATTGCAAGTCCTACAGGAATAGTACTACGATCTGCAACTTTGTCCCTGAGACGTTCAGACAATACAATTAAAGGAGAACCTTCCTCCCACCATATTTTTTTGTAGGCTTTTGCAGATTGCTTTGGTCTTGTATTTAAAATAATTCCCTTTACAAGAATCGCCCTAAAAAGGTACGGCAAATCCACTACGCGTTCATCCATTAAAAATTCATTTAAGTATTTTTTTACATCTTTGGGCGATGTGCTATCTGGAGAACCTAAATTCACTAATAAGGCGCCTTTCATATTACTAATAATTTGATATAAGTTTAAGCAAAGCTAATACTTTTTTAAGTAGAAAAATATCTATTCTATCAAAAGAACCACAGGCGTTATTTTTTTTTAACATCGAACCAAATAATGTTTCATATCCTCAATTTCTTTACCAGTGCTATGTAGCGACATTTTTTCGAGCTATTTTGATGTAATAATTTATTTTCTTATTTATTATCATTCTAAATAAAAAACCTCAAACACCTATAAACACTGAAAAAACGCGATATTTCATACATTTATGTAAAATAAAATAGCAACCGTCATAAATTAAACTTTGAGCGATACTTTTTTTGTGATTTTATAAATACTTTTGAATTATCAAACGCTTAATAGATGCGAAAAAACAATATTTTTAACACTCTTAATTTCTATCAGATTGGTTTAAACTACCAAAAGGCAGATGCTGAAATTAGAGGTTTATTTAGTTTAGATGACCATGCTAAACGTAATCTATTACAACAGGCTAAAGCTGAAGGGATCACTGGATTACTAGTTATATCTACGTGTAATAGAACTGAATTATATGGCTTTGCAGAGCACCCTTATCAACTAATAAAATTACTATGTGACAATACAAATGGAGATGTTTCTGGTTTCGAAAAAGTCTCTACGATTCATAAAAATAATGACGCTATCTCAAATTTATTTAAAGTAGGTGGAGGTTTACAAAGTCAAATTCTTGGGGATTTTGAAATTATTAGTCAAATAAAAAGCAGTGCTATTCTATCGAAATCGACTGGTATGCTTAATGCTTTTTTAGAGCGTTTAGTAAATTCGGTAATACAAGCGAGTAAACGTATTAAAAACGAAACAGAATTAAGCTCTGGTATCACTTCTGTATCTTTTGCATCGGTGCAGTATATATTACGTAATGTAACAGCCATTCAAAATAAAAATATTCTACTATTCGGTACAGGAAAAATTGGAAGAAATACTTGTGAAAACCTTGTAAAGCATAGTAAAAATGAGCATATTACCTTAATCAATAGAACTAAAGAAAAAGCAGAACGCATAGCTGGAAAATTTAATTTAGTTGTGAAAGATTATAAGCAACTCATTTCAGAAGTGCACAACTCCGATATTATTATAGTAGCTACAGGAGCCAATCAACCTACGATAAACAAATCGATGATTCCTACAGATAAACCTTTACTTATATTAGATTTATCTATTCCAAAAAATGTATCTGGAGATGTAGAAACATTGGATAATGTGACAGTTATCCATTTAGATACACTTTCTAAAATTACAGATGAAACTTTAGAAATGCGTCAAAGAGAAATTCCTAAAGCGCAAACCATTTTAAGCGAAGTTTTAGACGAATTTAACAATTGGGTAGAAACACGAAAATTTGCACCAACCATTAATGCATTAAGGCAAAAACTAGAGACCTTTAAAAATAATGAAATTGAAGCTGTAAAAAAGAAAGTTAATGGTAATTTTAGTGAAGAACAAGCAGAATTATTAGGTAATAAAATTATTCAAAAATTAACCAACCATTTTGCCCACGAACTCAGAAAAGATGGTGCTTCTGACAGTCTTGCACTTATCCAAAAAATGTTTCAATTAGAAGATATTAACGTATAATGTCTAAAGTTATTCGCATAGGCACACGTGATAGTCAATTGGCAATGTGGCAAGCCAAAACTGTACAACAACAGTTAGAATCGCATGGGTATAAAACCCAATTAGTTCCTTTGAAATCTACAGGAGATCTTATTCTTAATAAACCCCTATATGAACTCGGTATAACGGGAATATTTACAAAAACATTAGATATTGCGATGCTCAATGAAGATATTGATATCGCAGTACATTCATTCAAAGATGTTCCCACAATACTGCCTCATGGTATTGTTCAAGCAGCGGTCATTGCACGTGGTAACCCAAAAGATATCATTGTTTATAAGACATCTGATGATTTTTGCAACCAAACCGATGCCATTATTGCCACGGGAAGCTTAAGACGCAAAGCACAATGGCTTCATAAATATAGTACACATTCCATAGTTAACCTACGTGGTAACGTAAACTCTAGGCTACAAAAACTAGAAGCTAATAATTGGAATGCTGCAATTTTTGCAGCAGCAGGATTGGAGCGTATAGAAATTTTACCTGAAAATGCCTATGAATTGGAATGGATGATTCCTGCACCTTCACAAGGGGCAGTAATGATAACAGCTCTAAAAAAAGATACAGTCGCATTAGAAGCTTGCGCCAAACTTAATCATAAACCAACAGAAATTTGCACACATATTGAACGTACATTTCTAAACACACTTGAAGGTGGATGTACGGCACCTATTGGTGGTTTTGCCCAGATTAAAGATGATACTATTACATTTGAGGGTGTATTATTAAATATGGATGGAACAGAACGTATCGCAATTAACCGCAGTTGTAATATCAACGACTATCACAACTTAGGAAAAGATGCAGCAAAATACATTTTAGAGCATGGTGGTGCAAAAATAATGGCCCAATTAAAACGTAACGAGCTATTCAAGTCTATCTATTCATCTAAAAAATTATCAAAAGGTCAACAATTTCTCCTTAACAAAAACCTCCAGGTACAAGCTTCAAACGCTATTGAGATTCATCCAAAAAAAATAGATCAAGACCTTTTAAGGCAACCTATTGAAAATGTCATTATAACTAGCAAAAATGCTGTAAATGCATTGCTCGAAAATAAGTGTGATGAACTAAATTTTAAAAACATATATTGTGTAGGTCGCAAGACCAAAAATCGTATTGAAAATCATATTGGTAAGGTGACATATATGGCAGATAGCGCCAAATTACTAGCGGAATATTTAGTGCAAAATAAAGCCTTAAAAAGCACGACATATTTTTGTAGCGATCTTAGATTAGATGACTTACCACAAATTTTAAAAGCTAACAATATTGATATCCATGAAGTTATAGCTTACAAAACCACTTATAGCAGTCCAAAAATAAACACGCCAATTGACGGCGCAATGTTTTACAGTCCTTCAACCGTAAAGAGCTTTGTTGCCGCTAATAGAACCAATTGTATTGCCTTTTGCATAGGGAAAAATACGGCTACTGAAGCACGAAAATATTTTAGAGATGTACGTATTGCAAAAGTTGCTACCATTGAAAGTGTTATAGAATTAGTAAACGAAAATTATGTTTAGCAGAACAAGACGATTAAGACGTAATGAAAACATACGAAGTTTAGTAAGAGAAACTGAACTATCGGTAAAGGATTTTGTATACCCTATTTTTATTGAAGAAGGCGAAAATATAGAAACTGAAATTGTTTCTATGCCAGGTATAAAACGTTTTTCACTAGACACTATAGTCAAAGAATTAAACGAAATAAAAGCCTTAAATATCCCGGCCGTATTACTTTTTGGTATTCCAAATAAAAAAGATGACATTGGTTCAGAAACTTGGAATGACAATGGGATAATACAGCGTGCCATTAAACTTATAAAGCAAGATTACCCAGAATTATATATCATTACTGATGTATGTTTTTGCGAATATACCTCACACGGTCATTGTGGTGTGATAGATGACCATGATTTAGATAACGATGCTTCATTAAAAAACTTAGCAAAACAAGTCGTTTCACATGCTAAGGCTGGTGCTGATATGATTGCACCTTCTGGAATGCTAGATGGCATGATTACTACGATTAGAACCGCATTAGACACTAATGGATTTTATAATATTCCTATAATGTCTTATGCTGTAAAATATGCTTCGGCTTTTTATGGACCATTTAGAGATGCAGCAGATTCTACACCATCATTTGGAGATAGACGAACTTATCAAATGGATCCTGCTAACCGCATAGAAGCCTTAACAGAAGCAACAATTGATACAAATGAACAAGCAGACATTCTTATGGTTAAGCCTGCTTTGTCATATTTAGATATAATAAGAGATTTAAAAACTAACTTTAATACACCAATTGCCTGCTATAATGTTAGTGGCGAATATGCTATGATTAAAGCAGCAGCAGAAAAAGGATGGATAGACGAAGATCGTGTAATGCTAGAAAGCTTACTTTCTATGAAACGTGCTGGTGCTAACATAATTATCACCTATTTTGCTAAGGCAGCTGCAAAACTTTTAAATTAGTTTTTATGTCACAAAATGACGTTAATCCCTATCAACAAAAATATTACTAGTATGAGACTAAAGAAATCTAAAAAACTATACAACAAAGGCTTAAAACATATGGTTGGTGCTGTGAATTCGCCAGTACGAGCGTTTCAATCAGTTGGAGGTTCTCCACTGTTTATCAAAAAAGCCAAAGGAAGTCATATTTATGATGTTGATGGAAACAAATATCTAGACCTTGTATTGTCTTATGGTCCAATGATTTTGGGGCACCGTCATAAAAAAGTTGAAAGATCTATTAAAAAAGCTTTAAAAAACGGGTATACTTTTGGTGCTTCAACACAAGGCGAAATCAAACTTGCTAAATTAGTTTGTGATGCCTTTCCCGGGATGGATAAAGTGCGATTTGTAAATTCTGGAACAGAAGCCGTACTAAGTGCGATTCGTTTAGCAAGAGCATATACCAACAAGAATAAGATTATCAAGTTTTCTGGATGTTATCACGGTCATGCAGATGCTTTACTTGTAGCTGCGGGATCTGGTTTAGCTACTATGAGCTTACCCGGAAGTAAAGGTGTTCCGGAAGATGCTGTAAAAAACACACTTATTTCGGAATTTAATAATATAGAAAGTGTCCTTTCACATATTAATAGCTCTAATGATATTGCTGCAGTAATTATAGAACCTATTGCAGGTAATATGGGAGTTGTGCAACCATCAGAAGACTTTATTAAAGCATTACGTCAAATTACTAAAGATCATGATATCTTATTAATTGTAGATGAAGTCATGACGGGATTCAGATTTCAATTTGGAGGTGCCCACGAATTGTTGGGCATTCAAGCAGATATTACATGTCTAGGAAAAGTTATAGGTGGCGGTTTCCCTGTTGGTGCTTATGGCGCAAGAAATGAAATTATGGAAACGGTAGCGCCACTGGGTGCTATGTATCAAGCAGGAACCTTATCTGGAAACCCTATTGCCATGGCTAGTGGTTACAGTACTCTAAAAACTTTAAAAAAACTAAATCCTTATAAAGCTTTTAATATTGTAGCCAATGACATTGCAGAATACTTAAATGTTATTGCCAAGAAACACAACGTAGCACTTACTGTAAACCATTATGGATCAATGATTAATCCATTTTTTACAACTAAAAAGGTAGTCGATTTTAAAACAGCTCAAAGTAGTGATACCGAAAAGTATAAAGTCTTCTTTTGGGAAATGATTAGGCAAGGTGTATTTTTACCACCTTCGCAATTTGAAGCATGGTTTTTATCTACAGCAATTACAACAAAAGACTTAGAAGTACTAAAAAATGCAATTGACAAAGCCTTAAAAGCTGTAAGCCAAATGGAAACATCAAGTGCACCAAGTGCCTCCTAAACACAAGATCAACCTATTTATAGTGCTAAAGATTTGGAAAGCATTAAAAACCTATTGTTGGAAAGTTGGTGGAGTCATTTACAAGATTACAAATTCTGAAATACAACCTCAGAACATAAATACCCAATCAATTACAATTCATAGATATGCTTATCAATTTTAAACTAGCATCTTAAACCATAAGAGAGCATCAATATATGATAATTGAACCCTTATATTGAACACGATAATATTATGATTAAAAACGATTTATTTTTAAGAGCTTTAAAAGGAGAAACGGTCAACCGACCTCCAGTTTGGATGATGCGTCAAGCCGGACGCTATTTACCAGAATTCATGGCAATCAAAGAAAAGTATGACTTTTTTACACGCTGTCGTACACCAGAGTTGGCGAGTGAAATTACAGTGCAACCTATTCGCCGCTATGGCATGGATGCAGCAATTTTATTTTCCGATATCTTAGTGATTCCGCAGGCAATGAACATTGAAGTAGAAATGAAGTCTAACTTTGGCCCATATCTACCAAATCCTGTACGTACTTCAGCAGATGTTGATAATGTAATTGTACCCGATGTTACGCAAGCTCTGGATTATGTATTTGAAGCCATTAAAGCCACCAAAGAACTATTAAATGACGACATACCTTTAATTGGATTTGCTGGCTCACCATGGACTATTTTATGCTATTGCGTAGAAGGTCAAGGCAGCAAAAATTTTGCTAAAGCTAAAGCGTTTTGTTTTACGAACCCTGTTGCAGCGCATTTGTTATTACAAAAAATAACCGATACTACAATTGCATACCTAAAGGAAAAAGTAAAAGCTGGTGTAAATGCAGTTCAGATCTTTGATTCTTGGGGAGGTATGCTCTCCCCTTCGGATTATCAAGAATTTTCATGGCAATATATCAACCAAATTGTAGAGGCCTTAAAAGATGATATCCCAGTTATTGCATTTGGTAAAGGCTGTTGGTTTGCACTTTCAGAAATGGCAAACAGTAATGCATCGGCTATTGGTGTTGACTGGACAGTTTCGCCAGATGTTGCTAGAAAACTTACCAATAATAAGATTACCTTACAAGGAAATTTTGACCCCTCAAGGTTATTGTCACCTCCAAAGGACATTAAACGTATGGTTAAAGATATGATAGATGGTTTTGGAAAAGATAAGTATATCGTAAATTTAGGACATGGGATTTTGCCCAACATTCCATTAGAGCATGTAGAAGCTTTTATTACATCGGTTAAAACATATAATGTATAAATTTACAAGGATGCTAAAAGCTATTATCATAGGAATTAAATCATATTTTAAGAGTTTTTATTTGATTTCAGAATTAAAACTTTGGAGGTATTTTATTATTCCTATTATGGTAAGTCTAATAACCTTAGTAAGTATTGGCATTTCAGCTTATATTTTTTCTGACACTATAGCACAATACTTTATAGGAGTATTACCATGGTACCTTGGTGATACTTGGACATCAAACATTTTGGAAATTTTGAGTGCAGCAACAATTATAATTTTCGGCATCATCATATACAAGTATATTGTTTTGGCATTATCAGCGCCATTTATGAGTACCGTTTCTGAGAAAATAGAAATGCATGTTACTGGTAAAATCAATCACAATTATCGTAATACCAGTTTCATACAACAACTATGGCGAGGTATTCGCATTAACCTAAGAAACCTTTGTAAAGAATTACTCCTTACAATTCTTATTCTGGCATTGAGTTTTATACCAATTATTGGGTTATTTTCCTCAATACTCTTGTTTTTATTACAGGCTTATTATGCAGGATTCGGAAATATAGATTACACACTAGAGCGTCATTTTAATTATAAGACAAGTCTTCAATTTGTGCAAAAAAACAGAGGATTGGCTATAGGAAATGGAATTGTTTTTATGCTTTTACTATTGATTCCTGTGATAGGCGCTTTATTAGTGTTACCTTTGTCTGTAACGGCAGCTAGTGCAAGCACACTGAAAAAACTTCAACTAGAAATAGTTGAAAAAACACATTAGATTACTACTATGGATTCGCTATTAATTCAAAAATACAATATTCCTGGACCACGATACACGAGCTATCCAACAGTTCCGTTTTGGGACAAAGAAGGTATTGAAATCATAGATTGGCAAAATACAGTTACCAGAGCCTTCAATGAAAGTAATTCTAAAGAAGGCATTAGTATTTATATTCACCTCCCTTTTTGTGAGAGTTTGTGCACCTTTTGTGCTTGTCATAAACGTATTACAAAACGTCATGAAGTTGAGGAACCTTATATAGACACTGTTTTAAAAGAATGGGATTTATATTTAGAATTATTTTCAGAGCAGCCTAAGATTAAAGACATTCATTTGGGTGGTGGAACTCCACCCTTTTTTTCCTCAAAAAATCTTGCAAAGCTTATTAATGGTATTTTTGAAAAGGCTGTAAAATGTGACGATTTTGAACTTAGTTTTGAAGGGCATCCTAACAATACCTCTAAGGAGCAACTTGAAACTTTATATGACTTAGGTTCTAGAAGAAATAGTTTTGGTGTCCAGGATTATGATCCAATAGTACAAAAAGCAATTAATAGAATCCAGTCTTTTGAGGATGTCAAACGTGTACATAAAGATTCTTTAGAGATTGGTTACACTTCAATTAGTCATGATTTGGTATTTGGACTGCCTTTCCAAAAGGCAGAGAGCATACGAGATACCATTGAAAAGACCATCGCTTTAAAACCACATCGCATAGCTTACTACAGTTATGCTCATGTACCATGGATTAAAGGTGTTGGACAACGTGGTTTTGATGATAATGATTTACCAAAGGATAATGAGAAACGTCATCTTTACGAACTTGGAAAGCAATTGTTCTTTGATAATGGGTATTTAGAAATTGGCATGGACCATTTTGCTTTGCCTTCAGATTCATTGTATAAAGCCATAGAAAATAAAACGTTACACCGTAACTTTATGGGATATACGGCTGGAAAATCACAACTTATGATTGGGCTTGGCATGAGTTCCATAAGCGATTCTTGGTATGCTTTTGCCCAAAATGAGAAAACAGTTAACACCTATACCAAAAGTATAAACGAAGGGCGCATTCCTATTTTTAGAGGCCATTTATTGTCTCAACAAGATCTCATTATCAGAAAACATATTTTAAATTTAATGTGCCATTTGGAAACCAAATGGAATCTAGGTCTAGACCTTAATATCAAGACCAATATTATGCTACGCTTACGCGAAATGGAAGCCGATCAATTACTTTCTTTAGATTCTGAAAAAATTGTAGTGCATGAAAGAGGACGTATGTTTTTGAGAAATATCTGTATGGCTTTTGATTTAAAACTTATAGAAAACAAACCAGAAACACGTGTTTTCTCAATGACCATTTAATACTTTGTTGTAGTAATTGGATATTTCGATCCTAATGACTTGTGCTATAATTATTTAATCTTGAATTACACTCTTTTCTTTTGTACTGAAAGAGAAAAGATAAAATGGCGTTTTATTCAAGTAATTTCAAATGAAAACTCAAATTATTACTATTGATTTTAAACGACTTAAATAACGTTCAAAAGCATTATAAATGATCTCACATAATCATAAGCACATGTATCAATACTATATGTTTAAAAAATATCAACTCAAATATTTATATTCTATAGGGCGGTAAAAGCTATCTTCTGCAAAATAATTCTTAAATGTTCTCAATTTATTTTTATATTTATACTTCGATTTAAACTGAATGCATGCATGGTATAAGGTCTTTTATTGATCCTTCTAAAATTTGGAGTCTAGTTTTTTTAGTGAGTATTTTTACTAGTATTAAAAGTACGGCTCAGGACATTCCAGATGAAGAACTACAATCCTTGTTTGATTTAGCCTATTCTCAAATGAAGGCTGATGAGTACTATGAGGGATTAAAAACCATATATGAACTTCAAGAAATTGCCACAAAAAAGAAACTTGAGAACTATAATGCATATGCAAATCATTTGTTTGGCTTATCCTACTTGCATCACTATGCCTATGAGAAAGCAGAAACTCATTTTAACGAAGCGATAGCCACTTTTAAAGCACAAAATGATGATTTTCGTCAATCCGTCGCTTACGCAAGCCTAATACAATTATACGTTCTTTCTAAAGACTACGACAAATACAACACACATATAAGCAAAGCAAAAGCACTTGAACGCAAAGTAAATGACTATAATCGTCTGTATTATTACGAAACCGAAGTAATGCGATTGTATGACTTAAAAAAATATGATTCTTTGATTTATGTTTCTAAACAAGCATTACATGACATTAAAAATGATGTTTACCCCGTGGGTACCTATCTGAACAATAACAAACCAGATGCTTACAAAAATCGTTTAAAAATCACTTATCAGTTATTTTTAGCTTATGGGCTGATGGAAAAAAACATAGAACAAGAAAACACCTATAAGCTTCTAAATAAATTAGAAAAAATTAATTTGGAAGACATTTTATGGTATAGTTTTAAAATTTTTGAGCATAGTTCTCGCATTCATCAGTACAAAGAGCTGTATCATATTAGACAACCTTATATAGATAAAGATTCTGTGTTTTACTATAAATCTTCTGCTGCAAAATTTACTGAAAAAGCTAATTTTTTGCTCAAAGAAAAATCTGCTGAAAACAATCAGTATGTGGTGAGTTCCATTAGTAAAGAAGAAGAACTTAAAAGAATTCAAATTATAAATAAAAACCAGACTAGTGAAAATGCTCTAATTAAGAAAATTAATTATTTATTCATCTCTCTATCTATCGTTACGTTTTTCTTTTTGGTTTATTTTTATTCCTCCTCAAAAAAGCTAAATCAAACCAATATCGATTTAAAAAAATTACAAGCTGACAGTAACAAGTTCCTTGGTATTGTAAGTCATGAGATTAGAACACCCCTTTATGCCTTAGAGGAGTTGGTAACTAAAGTCATAGGTGAAATAAAACCTAAAAACAGTGATGACGTTGGGCATATCAACCATTCTATACTTAATCTAAGGCATGCCATTGACAACTCCTTACAATTTTCGCGTTTCAACTATTTTGCACTAAATATTGATGTAAATAATCGTCCCGTCAACCTTTTAGAATTGATAAATGAAATACAACCCTATTTTAGAAATGTTTTAGAATTACATCAATGTAATATTGAAATTAGACACGAACTTCAAAACGAAAATTTTTTTTTAAATGAAGTTAAATTAGATATTGTTCTTAGAAACATTCTAAAAAATGCTATAGAAGCTCCAGATGTGTCTAAAATCATATTTGAAATACAAGAACATGTTATTTCTGAGGACTGCTCAAAAATTGTATTTAGCATTAAAGATAATGGTCATGGGATTCCGCAGAAAACACTAGATGATATCGAACAAAAGAGCATATCAATTCCTGACGAAAATCAAAAAAAAGGTATTCGTTTAGGGCTTATTTTATGCAACCAAATTTTAGCCTTATACAACACCAAGTTGTCTTTTTATAAAACAAAAAAATTCCATGAGGTATCCTTTTCTATTCTTCTACAAAGGATGATTAACAAAACTGTAAAGTCCTCAACAGAAGCTTTAAAACACACAGATTCGAAGCGTATATTATTTGTTGATGACAACAAAGTAAATTTATTAATCACGAAAAAAATTATTGAGAATCTAGCTTTAGAATGTGACATCGTAGATAACGGCCATGATGCTATTGAAAAAGTTGCTACAGAAAATTACAGTCTCATTTTAATGGACTTAAATATGCCTAATATTGATGGTTTTGAAACAACAAAGATCATTAAGAAACAACACCCATCACTGCCTGTAATTGCACATACAGCATTAAGTCCAGACCTAGTTGCAGCAAGATGTAGAGAAGTAGGTATGTATGACATTCTTACAAAACCTATGCAAAAAAATAAACTAAAACGCATTTTAAAAGACCTTTTAATACTTCAAAATTAATAACAAATTCAAGGTCTTATTGTATATTTAACGAGGTATTATCTATGCAAACACCTCTCCTATCTAAATCCCTGACTATCTTATACAGGTTATATTATTTTAATTGCCTGTATTTCGAATCTGATCATAATATAATTCTATTAAAAAGTTTATAGCTCCTTAGAATCCACTAAGGATGTCCTACATTCAAAATTAAAAAAAGTAAAAATAGCCTAACTATTGCTCATATCAGTGCCGCTATTTTTTTTTAACAAATCATTACGAAAAATTCTTAATTTATTACTATATTTATATCTTTTTCAAACTAACCCCATGCTTGATAAAAAAGTTTTTATGCAGCGTTTCCATTTGCGAAGCGTGTCTATGCTATTGAGTGTTTTTATGATTACAACAAGTACTTCTCAAGACACTCAAAACAAAGAAATAGAATCTTTATACGATTTAGCTTATTCACAAATGGAGTCTGACAACTACTATGAATCACTACAGACCATATACAAAATTCACGACATTGCGACAGAAAAAAATCTTGATAAATATAAAGCCTATGCAAATCATTTAATGGGATTATCTTACCTGCAGCACTATGCTTATGAAAAAGCCGAAACTTATTTTCTTAAGGCAATGGTTTCTTTTAAAGCGCGTAATGACTTTTGGGGCCAAGCAACAACCTACCCCAACTTAATGCACTTATACGTTCTTGCAAAAGACTATGACAAATACAACACCCATATAAATCAAGCAAAAGCCATTGAAAAAAAAGTGAATGACTATAATCGTTTTTATTATTACGAAACCGAAATGATACGATTATATGATTTAAAAAAATATGATTCTTTGGTGTATGTTTCAAAAAAAGCATTGCATGACATTAAAAGTGGTAATTATTCTTTGGGTGGGTATTTGGATGAGGCACAACGAGCGGCTTATAAATATCGCTTAGAAATTACTTATGAGTTATTTTTAGCCTATGGATTGACCGAAAAAAATATAGAAAAATCCAGCGCCTATAAGCTTCTCAATAAACTAGAAAAGGTCAATCTAGAAGACGTTTTATGGTATAGCGCAAGAGTATTTGAGCATAGTTCTCGAGTGAGGCAGTATAAAGAATTGTATCACCTTAGACAGCAGCGTATTAATAAAGATTCTGTTCTGTATTATAAAAATTCGGCTGCCAAATTTACAGAAAAAGCGCACATTTTGTTAAAAGAAAAATCTGCTGAAAACAATCAATATATTATTGGTACCATCAGTAAAGAAGAAGAGATTGAAAGAACACAAATTATATCTAAAAATCAAGCCAGTGAAAATGCTTTAATTAAAAAAGGCAATTACTTATTTGTAGCGCTTTCAGTGATTACTTTTTTCTTTGTGGTATATTTTTATACCTCCTCAAAGAAGCTTGACCACACGAACAAAGATTTAAAAAAATTACAAGCTGACAGTAACAAATTTCTTGGAGTTGTGAGTTATGAGATTAGGACACCACTTTACGCTTTACAGCATTTGGTAACTAAAATCATAAGCGAGAGAAAACCTGAATACAAAGAGGAAATTGGACATATTAACCATTCTATTATTAATCTAAGACATGCCATTGACAACTCTTTACAATTTTCACGGTTGAACTATTTTTCTCCAAATATGGACGTATATAATCGTCCAGTCAACCTTTTACAATTGATAAAAAACGTACGGTTCTATTTTAGAAATGTTTTAGAGCTAAATCAATGCGAAATGGAAATTCGACATGCACTTCAAAACGAAAAATTCTTTTTAAATGAAACAAAATTAAATATTGTTTTTAAAAACATTTTGAAAAATGCTATAGAAGCCCCAGATGTATCTCAAGTTGTTTTTGAAATGGAAGAACATATTCTTTCTAAAGACACCTCAAAAATTGTTTTTAAGATTCGAGATAACGGCCATGGAATACAGCAAAAAACATTGGTTGATATAGAACAAAAAAGAGTTTTACTTCAAAACGAAAATCAACATAAAGGTATTCGTCTAGGACTTATTTTATGCAACCAAATTTTATCGCTATACAAGACCCAGTTATCCTTTGACAAAACAAAAGACCAACACAAGGTCTCCTTTTCTCTTGTGCTCCAAAGTATTGCTAGTAACACTGTACAGAATGCAAATGAAGTTTAAACCACAGAACTATAGACCCAATAGGTGAAAAAGATGCAGAAAAAGGATAATTTACCCAAAAAAAATTATTTCTATTTGAAAGAGAACTTTTGCTAACAGAAAAAAGATACTTCATAACTAACATTCCATCCTAAAAGTATGACTGCATCTGTTCAAAAAGCAATAGAAATCAACTGTCTAAAAAGCTATTAGTTAGGGTTTGCTCATTTTCTAAAAAAACTCTTTTAAAATTTTGACAATACGTTTTTTATATGCTTCCTTTATTATCTATTTTCTTGTGTAACTGCAAATATTTTTGTGTCTTACTATTATAAGACCGTGCAGTTATGATTAAATATACAGGTCCAGTCAATTAACTTTAGATGGTTTTTCGCACCTCTTTGAAAGAGATTTATCTGTTGATAATCGTTGGGTAAAATTAGCGGTATTGATTCCGTGGGATGCATTAGCATCAGTCTATGCAAAAAGGTCAAGTACCACTTATGGCAGAGAAAGTATTGATGTTCGTATGGTCATCCGAGCTTTGATTGTTAAGCATAAATTAAAATTGGATGACAGAAGTACTGTTTTGATGATAGGCGAGAATATCTATCTTCAATATTTTTGTGGACTAAGGAGTTTTCAGAAAGAAAAGCCTTGTCATACTAAGGTCTTTCTAGATATTCGCAAGCGTATGGGCGCAGTTCAATTTGATCTTTGGAATGCTTTGATTATTGAAAAAGCAGATCGCTTAAAACCTAAAAGAAAACAAACCATTGATAAGGATGAGAATAAAAAAGATAAGGTAGCCCCCAATCCTAACAAGGGTAGCTTAAAGATAGATGCTACAGTTGCCAATCAAAAGATTGTATTTCCTACAGATGCCAATTTATTAAACACTGCTAGAAAAAAAGTGAACGTATTATTGATATGCTTTACAAACAGACAAGTTTGAACACAAAGCCGAGAGACTATCTCAGAGTGGCTCGCAAATAATATGTAAATTTTTCCAAAAACAAGAAAAAATCTAAAAAATACATACGCAAGTTTATCAAAAAACAGTTAGGATAACTTAAGCGGAATTTATCTCATATAGAAAAACTGTTGGATCAAATCATTGTGCTCAAAGAAAACCAATAACTTCCAGGAATGATTCCAGGTATCAAAGATGCATGCCCTAGAAGATTCCCTTGCTCTAAAAGAGATTAGAAAATCTATTGGGTAGCATATCTACCAGCAACAAAAGTATATGCATGATAACAATACACATAGTGTGGCAGATAGAATTGTCAATATGTAGCAACCTTATGTTCGCCCTATCTCAAGAGGAAAAGACAAACAGGATAACGAGTTTGAAGCCAAGATCAGTGCTAGTGAAGTTGATGAAATGAGCATAGTATAGCACATAAGTTTTGAGCCTGTTTAATGAATCGACTGACTTAGAGCTACAAGTCACTACCTTTAAAAACACCTATGATCATTATCCAGAATTACTACTAGCAGATAAAATTTATCTCAACAGAAGCAACAGATCTTGGCTCAAAGAAAGCTGTATTAGAATCGTTGGAAAACCACTAGGCAGACCACCTAAGCAACAACTTAGCGCGTATCAAAAACGAAAACAAAAGAAAGAACAAAACCAAAGAAACCGTATTGAAGGAAAATTTAGACAAGCTAAAAACGCTCATGGAATCAATAATATACAAGCAAAAAGAAGCGATACATTAGAAAGTTGGATTGCTTGTATCTTCTTTGTGATGAATTTGATAACTTTAGAAAAAATAGCAGAACAATATGCTATTTTTAGAGCGCCACAAATAATCAAAATTTATCTTTTTCAGCAAAACCCTCATGTGAAATTTGATTTGATTAAAAATCAGTATTGAAAAAATCAGCAAGCCTTACTTATGAATGGGCTGATAGTGGTTTACCTGCTGAGGATTTAATTATTACAAACCCTGATGTTAAATGACTGTTATATCCAAGAGCGTATCTTTCAATACCCACTTTTGAAAAAGTAATTTTATAGTTTATCCTAATCCTTCAAAAAATATCTTGAACATTAAAAATTCAAGAGATGCTTACATTAGAATTCATGATATAGTTGGAATTATAGTCAAATATAAAAGTATTCAAGAAGTCAATACTAATATATCATAAAATGTTAGTCATTTGAGAATTCGTCTGTGTTTTTTGACAATTGAAAATAAAGAGGGTTTTAAACAAAAAAAAAAAATCAAACAGTAACATATAAAATTCGTTACATAATCGCGTTCCTGACTTCGTGTATAACAACTCTAAATATATGACTCGCACTCCAATCATATAGGTCTCCTAATTTTCAAACCACCTTTGATTCACTTAGGACGATATGCCCTCGTTTTAGGGACTTACACGACAATGTAGAACTCAATAATTCCAGAACTTTAGCAAAGGTCAATCCCAATATGTTGACTAATACTATAAAAAACAAAATGACCTCCGCTAGGATTTTAAGAAATCTAGCACCTTCATTTTATAGAGTTTCCCGATAGGAATATGATGGTCTTTAATTTGAATTCTATTACCTTCTACAGCCAAAATATGTGCTTTGGCTACAATGTAGGACTTGTGAACCCGAATGAATTTATCTTGTGGTACTATTTCTAAAATACCAGACATTTTTTCACGAATGAGTATTTGATTATCTTTTAAAACAACTTTGCAATAATTTCCAGCAGCTTCAACAAATAGAATATCATTTAGCTTAACCTGAACATGTTTTTTATCACTATATAAAAAAATACATTTATCTTCTCCATGGGTATTAGTCTGTATTTGAGAAGACATACTTTTTAAATTGACTATTTTGTTAATGGCTTTCAAAAAGCGTTCAAAACTAAAAGGTTTCAATAAATAATCAACAACATCTAATTCGTATCCTTCTAAAGCATATTCTTTATAAGCGGTAGTTACAATGACTTTTGGGGGAGATGAAAGGGTTTTTAAAAAATCGAACCCCTTTATCTTAGGCATATTTAAATCTAAAAAAATGAGATCAACCTCGTGATTTTGTAAATAACCCAAAGCCTCAATAGCATCATAACATTGCCCAGCCAATGTAATATTGGGTAATAAATCACAATATCCTTTAATAATATCATGTGCTATAGGTTCATCATCTATTATTAAATAGGTCATAATATCAGTAGTTCTAATTGGGCTTTATAAACCGAATTATATGCTTCAATAGTAAATTTATGTTTTTTGGGATAAGCTAATGCTAATCGTCTTTTTAGATTTTTGAGACCAATACCCTTGTGCTTCGAAACTTCATTCTCATCAAAATTATTTTCAATAGTAAAAAACAACATGTCTTTACTGGTTTTTAAATGTATTGCTACATAAGCGTTTTTTCTTAAATTTTCTACACCATGCTTAAATGCATTTTCTAATAAATTAATCAGTAAAAGTGGCATTATTTTAAGGTTTTCATCTATTATATCTGTTTCAAATTGAACATGAATTTTCTTGTGATATCGCATTTTGTGCAACTCAATATAGTTTTTTAAATACGAAACCTCTTCAAATATAGAAACCCGATTTTTTTCGCCTTCATAAATACTGTAGCGCATTAAATCTGATAATTTAAGGATAAGTGCTTTTGATTTTTCTGCATCCTTGTCAACCATACCATATAAGTTATTAAGCATATTAAAGAAGAAATGCGGATTCACCTGACTTTGCAAATTAAGCAACTCATTTTTTATTAATTCGTTTTTCAAACTTAAAATAGAGTGCAATTGTTTTAGCAGCCAAATACCAATCATTATTAGAATTATTGCATAATATATGACAATAATAATACCTATACCCGCTGGATAACTTTCAAGAAAAACTACCGAATCATTGCCAAGCACTAAAAATTCATACCCTAAAATAGTCAACGGAACAAGTATAGTTACAATTACACATACTTTAACCAAAAGCCATTTATTTTGTTTCAAAACTGATATCATACTACAAAAGTAATATAATTATCTGCATCAATTATTAATAGTGATAAGCACCTTATGTTACACCGTATAATGATTTAAAACAGTGACCAAAATATTTTAACCCCTATCGCTGCGGTTTTGTCAACCAACCAGACTCATATATCACAAAAATTCACCCAGAGAATAATGATGCTATACTTTTGACCATAATCAATCAAATAACGAACACCAAAAATCAACTAAAATAATGAGCATCTAATGAAAACAAGAATTATTCGATATTTAAAGAACGTATTTGGAACCATATTCATTTTATTTCTTATTGGTACTATTACGTTAATTGCATTAAATGGAAGTTTTGAATACGGAAATAACCCCTTAAATATCCATTTAGAAAACGAAGGGCCTTATGTCTTTTATGAGACCGACAGTACTCTAAATGTGAATTACATTAAAGGAAATAAGACAGATGGATTTTATCTAAACCAAAAGACATATGCTATAAACGAAGAAATTCCTGCCAGTTGCTATTTTCCTTTAGACAATACAACTTTCAATTTCACATTGAATTCTAATTTTGAAATTCCTAAAAGTACCTATAAGGACAACCAACCTATCATTGCCGTTTCAGATATTGAAAGTGGCTACAAAACCTTTCGCGACTTTTTAATAGCAAACAAGGTGATAGACACTAACCTAAATTGGATATTTGACCAAGGTCACCTCGTTCTGATTGGTGATTTCATGGATAGAGGGTTTTCAACAACGCAAGTCCTTTGGTTCATTTACAAATTGGAACAGGATGCCAAAAACCAAGGAGGACACGTGCATTTTATTATAGGAAACCATGAACTCTATAATATGCAGGGTAAGTTCAAATCTGCTTCCTACAAGTACTATGGCATTGCTTCTATCCTTGGAAAACAGCATCACGATCTATACAATGACAATTCATTTTTGGGCAAATGGTTAACTTCAAAAAACACGCTGGAACGCATTAACGGACATCTTTTTGCACATGGCGGCATACATCCAGATTTTCAAAATTATGATATTACTATAGCGCAAGTTAATGAAATTAATAGAGCCAACTACCGCAAATCATTTTTTCCTAAACCAGAAGAAACTGTCGAACAACTAACAACCTCTATTAGAAAAGGTATCTGTTGGTACAGAGGCTATTTTAAAGATGATCTCTCCCAAGAAGATATCGAAAAAGGTATTAAAACTTTTGGTGGCAAGGATATTGTTGTAGGTCATACTTTACAATGGTCAGTCAAAAAATTATATCAAGGGAAAGTTTATGCGATTGATGTAAAACACCCTAAAGACTATAGTGGAAACTGGCCAAACAAAAGCTCTGAAGGGCTACTGATAACCCATAATACCTTTTTCCGATTAAAAGCAAATGGAAAACAAATAGAATTATAACAACAAAAACACATCGCTTTATGAAAACTAAAATTTACAACACTTTAAAAAAACCCTATATCGTTATTTTAATAATGCTCATAGCACCGCTGTTTGGGTTTATAGACAGAAATTTTGTATTCTTTTTTGGTCTTGGAATAGCCTTTACCATTTTATGGTCCAGTAATTTCGATTGGTCAAAATTTGGGATTGGACAGAAAATTAATAGAAAAATCGTTTATAAAAGTTTACTCTTAACAGCACTGTTTTTTATTGGATTTAGCATAATAGACCCTATAATAGAGTACTATCTAGGAGATTTTGATTTATCCTCTGTAGAAGATATTAGAGGTAATCTAATAGGTTACATTGTTATCATGATTATCATGTGGATATTTGCCGCCTTTGGCGAGGAGTTTCTGTTTAGAGGTTATTATATGAAAGCCCTTGCCGAGTTGTTTGGTAATTCAAATATATCATGGGTGTTTTCAGCCATTATTACATCGCTTTATTTTGGTGTATCTCACATTTATCAAGGTGTTTCGGGTGTTGTATCAGTGTTCATATGGTCTTTAACTATTTCCTTACTATTTATTAAAAATAGACAGAATTTACTGCTACTAGTTTTAGTACATGGGTTTAGCGATACCATCGGCTTAACATTGATCTATTTAAATAAAGAGGTTTTTATTTTTGAATGGATTCAACAATTAATTTAAGTACAAGAACAAATACGACAAACATGAGTAATTCATTTTCAAGAGAATTTTTAAGAAATACACCTACAAAAAAAACAAATAATAATTTGAGTAAATACAATTCTTTCCATTAGTATTATTGGATTTAAGAATTTCAGTACACTATCTGGTTTACCCATATGGAAAAGCGTTTCTATTTCTCCTTATGTTATTGGACATATTTTCTGGAGCGATAAGTAACTTTACTAAATCAACTCAAAAACATAATAAAAACGATACAATGAAAGAATAATTTTTCTTTTTACCCATGGTATTCATATTGCTCAATTGGTTTTAGCTGTGGGACATGAACGTTACGGTTTCTTAATTTTAGCATACACTATTGCAGCCAGTCTCTTAGTTAATTTTTCAAAAAACATTGAACAACAAGAGGTTCATGCAGCTGCTTTTATTTGTGTTGGTTTACTGACATTCTATGTTTTGTTACCAACTCCACAAATACTGATATGGTTACCAGCTGCACTTCTAATGAAATTAGTATTCTGGTTTTCCGTTAGACGAGAAGATAATTACATGAAGGATAAAACCATTTAATTCAATTTTTTAAATAACAGTATTGATCACTAAGAATAACTACTTATAGTACAAGTCTTCCTATTCCTTTTTTAGGCAAAAATTCAACAAATTATTATCTAAAGCGCATGTTTTTTGTGTAACTAAGGAAGCATAAACACCACAAAAATATATTAAAAGTTAATTGCTCAATTTGTCATAAACCTATATGGTGGATATGTGTACTGGTTGACATATCCGCATTTAGGTAGCAAACAAAACAAAATTATGTTAAAAAAGATATCAATCATTCTCTTTCTCTTCTTAATAGTTTTCAAAAACGGCTACTCACAAGAAATAGAAACTTTAAGGCATAAAATTAAACGTATAATAAATAGTGTCTGGTCGTAAAGAAGTAAAGCCTACTTGATTTTTGTGTTATATTTAAACATATTAGGACGTTTAAATGGAAATATCTATAAATTTTATCCTAAGAGACTAACAACTCTATTTCTTTTAGTAGTTTAGAGGAAATTTTTCTTCATAATGAAATGTATACTCCCTTTTATGTTTATTTGTTTCCTTCAATTTGGGCATGCCCAAATTGAAGATAAATACACCAACATTGGTGAACGACAGACAATCCAATCACAAGCTCTAGGCGAAGAACGATTTTATCAAATTTACCTTCCTCCTAGTTATCATATTAACAACAAAGCAACATTTCCAGTACTTTATATTGTAGATGGCGATTACAATTTTCATTATGATAGTGGCTTAGTCGAGTTTTTGTCTCGGACAGCTTATAAAATTCCAGAAATGATTGTTGTTGGTATTTCCGATCAAGGTAGCACAAAATACAGAGCTAATTGTAGCCCCAATACCGAAAAAGGCAATGGAAATGCCATTAATTACATTAAATTCATAAATAATGAACTCAAGTTTCATATAAAAAACACCTATCGTGCTTCAGAATATGATATCATTGTAGGACATTCTATAGGGGGTTTGTTTACCACAAACTATTGGCTAGAAGAACCAAGTGATTTTGATGCGTATATCGCTATTGATCCTTCACTTTGGTGGAATGATTACGCCTTAATCAAAAAAGCAGATAGTATCCTGAAAGGTTTTGATAAAAACGGTTCACAATTATTTATTTCACTTGCAAATACCAAAGGTATGGGTGTACAACAATTTGTTGGAGTCTTAGATAGATATTTCCCTAATCAAGACCGTTGGAACTACAAGCATTATACACATGAAAATCATGGTTCTTTACACATGATGGCTATCTCAGATGCCTTAACTACAATTTTTAAAAATTGGAACATTTCTAGAGAAAAATTTTATGCCTTTGAAACCGCAAAAGATATCCTAGAACATTACAAAAGTTTCAATACTAAGTTTGATACAGAATTTCTATTACCCGCATATACCTTAGAAAATATAATGTATTTCTATTTTAAAAAAGGTCAATTTGAAGATTTAAAAATCTTAGAAGACGGCATTAAAACCAATTTCCCGAGTTCATTAGAAGAATTTTATCTCCTTTTAGCGAAACAATATCTCGATAATAAAGAATTAGAAAAGGCTGAAACACGTTTTAAACAATGTCTAAGAATTAATCCCAATGCATTTGATGCTTATGACGGCTTAGCAAAAATTTATGTTCAAAACAAGGATAGAAAACAAGCTCTAAAAATGAGCGAAAAAGCACTTCAGTTAGCCGCAAAGCAAAACGTAAGACAATATTTAATTAACGAATTACAATCGCATTATAATTCGATACTAAAATCTAAACACTAAACAGCTTAGCTTTTTATAATATGAAACATATACTTTTATACCTTCCTTTATGGCTTACCATTCAAATACATGGACAAACAAATACAGATGTTTTTTTATTTGATTTAAATCGTTCAAAAGGAAAATTTGAATTATCCAATTTTAAAAATATTTCTAATAACGAAGGTTATGATAATCAACCTTCTTTTTTAGATAATAATACCATTTTATTTGCTGGCACACGAAATGGACAAACAGACATTGTGAAGTATAACATTCAATATGGTTCGAAAATATTCATCAATCATACTGAAGGCAGCGAATATTCACCTTTAATAATTCCAAATCAAAAAGCAGTTTCAGCTATTCGCTTAAAAAAAAATGGAGATCAAAAACTGTACAAATACAATCTTAAAAATGGCGAATCTGAAATCTTGATAGAAGATATTGTTATAGGGTATCAAACATGGTACTCCCCAAACTTATTAATATCATCGGTTTTAGAAGATGACAAGTTAGCCTTATATAGTTCTAAAGTATCCACGTTATTACATACCAAGTTACATGGTAATATTGGAAGATCGTTACATAAAATTCCAAATACACGAAACATAAGTTTTATAGATAAAACAAATGCAGATGTATGGGAAATTAGAAGTATCAATCCTATTACAGGAGATAGTGAAGCTTTGGCAGCAACCTTACCAAAATCTGAAGATATATGTTGGCTTGCAAATGGCACTATGCTTATGGGGCATGAGAACAAACTCTACACCTACACCCCTGGAAAAAGTGTGGATTGGAAAGAGGTTGCGTCTTTAAAAGTTCATAATATCAAAAACATTTCAAGACTTGCCATAAGTCCAAATGGAAAAAAGTTAGCTATAGTTGCTGAATCTAGCTTATCAAATTCTACAAATACAACTAATCCATATTTTGATGATAATAAAAACACAATAGAACCAAAACTTGAAAATATTGCTTGGATTGCTGGAAATTGGAAAGGTAAAGCGCTTGGCGGTGTTGTAGAAGAAAATTGGAGCACCCCTTCTGGAGGCTCAATGATGGCAGCTTTTAAACTAATCAAAGATGATACAATTGTGTTTTATGAAATTGAAATTATCCGAGAAATTGAAAACACATTAATTCTTCAATTAAAACACTTTAATAATGATCTCAAAGGCTGGGAAACCCAGGGTCAAACTGTAGACTTCCCTCTTAAAGAAATCACAGCAAATAAAGCAGTTTTTGAAGGCATGACCTTTGAAAAACTCAACGACAATGAAATGAACGTTTACGTAGATATGAAACAGAAAGATGGTAGTATTGAAGTGCTTAAATTCAATTATAAAAAAGAATAATATAAATTATAACCCCTTAATTAAAATCCTTACGTGAAATGATAACAAACCTAAAATATAGTATACCACTTCTCTTTGGACTATTTGCTTTTACATCTATTCAGGCACAATTATTAACAGAAAAGTATAATTTCACAAGGCAAGACACCTTAAGAGGCTCTATAACACCCGAACGCGAATGGTGGGATTTGACCTATTACCATTTAGATGTCAAAATCAATCCAGATAAAAAATTTATCAAAGGAAAAACACAAGTACACTATAAAGTCCTAAAACCATATCAAACTCTCCAAATAGACTTACAAGAACCTTTAAAAATAACTAAAGCCATTCAAAACGGTAAAGAGTTGTCTATAAAACATGAAGGTCATGCACATTTTATAACACTTATAGATACGCAAATCAAAAATGAGATTCAGTCTATTGATGTCTACTACGAAGGTCATCCTAGAGAAGCTAAACGCGCGCCTTGGGATGGCGGTATTTCTTGGAAAAAGGATGCTAATGGTAATGATTTTGTGGCCTCCTCGTGTCAAGGTTTAGGTGCTAGTGTATGGTGGCCTAATAAAGATCATATGTATGATGAAGTCGATAGTATGCTTATTAGCGTTAATGTTCCTAAGCACCTTACGAATGTCTCTAATGGAACTTTAAAACAGATAAAACAACATGATGACAATACCACTACATACTATTGGTTTGTTAATAATCCAATTAACAATTATGGCGTGAATATTAATATTGGTGATTATGTCAACTTCTCTGAAGATTATAAAGGCGAAAAAGGCATACTCAAGCTAGATTATTATGTATTAAGGGATAATCTCGAAAAAGCAAAACAACAATTCAAGCAAGCGCCAATGATGATGGAAGCTTTTGAACATTGGTTTGGACCTTACCCGTTTTATGAAGACAGTTTCAAACTCGTAGAAGCACCTTATTTGGGTATGGAACACCAAAGTTCAGTCACTTATGGAAATCAATATAAAAATGGCTATTTAGGTCGCGATTTATCAGGAAGTGGTTGGGGTTTAAAATTTGATTTTATCATAATTCATGAGGCTGGGCATGAATGGTTTGCCAATAACATTACCAATAAGGATATTGCCGATATGTGGATTCATGAGAGTTTCACTAATTATTCTGAAAGCTTGTATCTAGATTATCATTTCGGTAAAACAGCTGCCGAAGATTACGTTATTGGATTAAGGCGAAATATTCGTAATGACAAACCTATTATTGGCCCTTATAATGTAAATAAAGAAGGCTCTAGCGACATGTATTATAAAGGCGCTAACATGCTTCATATGATAAGACAGTTAGTCAAAAATGACAACAAATGGCGTCAAATCTTAAGAGGATTAAATAGTACATTTTATCATCAAACCGTTACGACTAAAGCTATTGAAGACTACCTTTGTGAACAGTCAGAATTAGACCTTTCTCCTATTTTTAATCAATATTTAAGAACTACAGACATTCCCGTTTTAGAATACAACATTGAAAATGGAAGAGTCGCTTATCGTTTTGTCAATTGCATTTCCAATTTTGAAATGGCATTATTAATATCTATAGGGAAAGACAAACATTGGATTACTGCTAACACTCAATGGCAATATTTAAAAATGCCATCAAAGCAATCCTCATTTTCAGTAGATCGGAACTTTTATATCACAACCAAGGCGCTGTAATGAAAAATCAGCACTCTTTTTTTGAATGAGCCTCCTCATTAGTAAGCTTGGGAAGTATACTAGTCACGGCGAATATAGGTATGTTTGAACACGATAAAAAACATTTTAAATTTCATAAGCAAAACTAAATTCACTTTTGCTTACTTTTAGAGTTTATAATTTTTAACTAAAGATACAATGAAAAAGTTACTTTCATTACTCATATACTGTGGCGTTGCTCTATTGCATGCACAAGAATTTTCGATGGACGTTGTCAAAAACATGTCGCCTAGAAATATTGGTCCAAGTGGCATGTCTGGACGTGTAACAGCAATTGATGTGGTTTTAGACAATCCAGATATAATGTATGTCGGAACAGCCTCTGGTGGTGTTTGGAAATCCTCTTCTGGAGGAATCAAATGGACACCTACGTTTGAGAATGAAGTAACCGCTTCTATTGGTGCACTGGCTATTGATCAGTCGAATCCAAGTGTTATCTGGGTAGGAACAGGAGAAGGAAATCCACGTAATAGTCTTAATGGAGGTTATGGTATTTTCAAATCATTAGACGCTGGAAAATCTTGGAGCGCTATGGGCTTAGAACATACCCGACATATTCATCGCATAATTGTTGACCCAACCAATCCCAATGTAGTCTACGCCGCAGCTATTGGATCACCTTGGGGAGAGCATCGAGAGCGCGGTATTTACAAAACTACTAATGGCGGGAAAACTTGGAAAAACATCTTATTTATTAATACAAAAACAGGAGCGGCCGATATGGTTATGGATCCAAAAAACCCAAATAAACTTATTGCTGCCATGTGGGAACATAAAAGAGACCCTTGGTTTTTTAAATCGGGAGGCAAAGGTTCGGGGTTACATATTACTTATAATGGCGGCGAAACTTGGAAAAAACTCACAGATGAAGATGGTCTACCTAAAGGCGATTTGGGTCGCATAGGTATTGCTATTGCACCCAATAAACCCGATATCGTATATGCTTTAGTTGAAGCCAAAAAAAATGCACTCTACAAAAGTACAGATGGTGGATTAAAATGGTCAAAAGTAAATGACAATAATGATATAGGAAACAGACCATTTTACTATTCTGAAATCTACGTAGACCCCCAAAACGAAAATCGCTTATATTCTATCTATACGTATGTGAATGTTAGTGAAGATGGAGGAAAACACTTCACACAATTAATGCCCGCCTATGGCGTGAATAATGGTATACATCCAGATCATCATGCATGGTGGATACATCCAAAAAATGGACAGTTTATAATTGATGGAAATGATGGAGGAATGAACATTACAAAAGATGGCGGTAAAACTTGGCGTTTTATTGGAAATCTTCCAGTTGCGCAATTCTACCACATTAATACCGATAACGCTTATCCTTAAAACGTGTATGGTGGTATGCAAGATAATGGATCTTGGAGAGGTCCGGCCTATGTATGGCGCGCTCAAGGTATTCGCAATTCGTATTGGCAAGAGATTAGCTTTGGAGATGGCTTTGATGTGATCCCAGACAGAGATAATTCTCGCTATGGATGGAGTATGAGCCAGCAAGGTTTTGTGAACAGATATGATTGGCAAACAGGAAACAACTATACCGTAAAACCAACCCATGAAAATCCCGAAATAAAATTACGTTTTAACTGGAATTCGGCTATTAATATCGATCCATTTAATTCTAGCAGCATCTATTTTGGAAGTCAATTTGTACATCAATCTAATGACAAAGGAGAAACATGGACTATTATTTCTCCTGACTTAACAACAAATGATCTGGAAAAACAAAAACAAAGCGAAAGTGGTGGACTCACTATAGATGCTACTGGTGCAGAAAATCATTGTACCATTTTAGTTATAGAGCCCTCACCTATAGAAAAAGGTATGCTATGGATAGGTACAGACGATGGTCGTGTACATATTACTCAAAATGCTGGTGCTAATTGGACAGATGTTACTAAAAACATCAAAGATTTGCCAAAAGGATCTTGGATTCCTCAAATCAAAGCCTCCAACAAACAAAAAGGAGAAGCACTTTTAATTGCAAATGATTATCGCCGTTTTAATTACACCCCTTATGCTTATCGTACTAAAGATTATGGTAAGACCTGGAAACGTATTGTAGACAGCAATGACGTGAGTAGTTATACCCTATCCATTGTTGAGGATATTGAAGAGCCTAATCTTTTGTTTTTAGGTACTGACGATGGACTATATATTTCTATTGATGCTGGTAACAAATGGATCAAATGGACG
>JABSPM010000035.1 GCA_013215095.1 Flavobacteriaceae bacterium
GACCACGAACTCGGTCTGTTGTATTCTTTGTTAATAGTAAACGTAGATCCTGTTCACTCTCTAAAATCGATAAATGTATTTTTTTGGGCATATCGAAAGATACAAAATATTACAGTAATATCAAACAAGAAATGGTATAAATATGCCTTGCAAGCTTCATCATTTGGTAGTTCTTTTTATAAAGGTTAGTATATCTTGACCTTCAAATTGTTCCATATCTCTTATATTTAAGGCATTAATATATGGAAATTAAATGACTAACTCAATGATTTCTTTTTCTATGAATGGTATGCTTGGATTGCAAATTTCTAGAATCAAATTGTGAAGTTGGGTCTCAAATTCTAACATGAGTTCTGCTGTTATTTGATGGGTTTTGATTTTGCCTTTTACATGGTCTTTTTTCGCAAATTTTAATACACCACTTTTTAGATTTTTAAAAGATATAATACCCGCTTCTATGGGTTTCTCAAGGGGGTGTTCGCAATGTATCATGTAAGCATACATTAGTAATTGAAAACTTTTACTGTATTTGTCGTAATCTCTGGTGATGTCATTCCAATCTAAGATTTCTACTTTATTTTGTTCAACTTTACCAGTCTTATAGTCTATAATCCTTAATACACCATTACATTCATCAATGCGGTCTACGGTGCCTTTTAAAGTAATAGGAACCCCCTCCAGCTGAGGTATGCGAACCTCAACTTCATATTTGCGCTCTAGAGCAATAATCTTAATATGGTAGCCCTGTTTTATGGCCTGTAATTCAGTTTCTAAAAAATTTGAAATATAGCGTTTTGCTATTTCGTAAATGATGAGGTTTTTTCCTTTAGTAGTATTTCCTGCTTTGTACGCTTTTTTAAAGTGTTTTGAAACGGTGGTTTCAATTTTGGTTTGCATCTCTTTAATGCTACTTTCAGAAAGGACATTATTAATTAGTGGTATATAAAAATCTTCAAGCGTATTATGTATGACAGTGCCTAAGGTATTAGCAGCAATTGTTTCCTCAACTTTATCGTAATCTTTTAATTCCAATACACGTTGATAATAAAACTCTAAAGGATTCCTTATGTAGGAGCTTAGTGAAGACGGAGAAAAACCTTTTAAAGCAATCTTTTTAATTTGATTTAAAACCGTTGGGGTTTTTGTGATTACTCTTAAATCCGAATTTAGCTTTGGGGTTTTTGGAGTAACAATGTGATGATTAATATTGTGTATGCCTTCAATCTCTAACTGCGTAATAAATCTACTTTTTTCACCACCATCAATGACATCTGGTTCTGTATTATAAAGAATATATACCTTTTTTGCACGTTGGATTAGTCTGTAGAAATGATAGGTGTAAACAGCATCTTTTTCCTTGTATGTTGGTAATCCATTTTCTAATTTAACATCATACGGAATAAAAGAGTTGTTGCTCTTTCCTGAGGGTAAAATACCTTCATTTACACCAGAAATAATAACAGTATCAAAATCGAGTACTCTAGATTCAAGCATTCCCATGATTTGAAGACCTTCTAATGGTTCGCCTTGAAAATCTAATGTTTCTGCACTAAGTATTTCTTTATATAGGCTATAAAGGGATGTAATAGAGTCTAAGTGAGTGTAGCTAAGGCTAAGGGTATTGAGTGTGTTGAATACGTTATGGAATTTATATAAATATTCTAGTGTTAAACGATGTTTTATCGGGTCTGATAAGGTTTCCTTAATTTTATATATAATTTGCATACACTGCTTTAAGGCTTTAGTTGGATCGTTTTTCCAAGGGTCAAATAAGAGGTTGATTGTGATTGCTACTTCTGGAGTTACTGTCAATAGTTCGTCTAAAGTAATCTGAACGATATTATTAGATTGAATATGTTGTATGAGTACTTCGGCATAATTAATATCCCGATGTAAAAATAAAACACTTAATGACGGATGAGATAAAAGCGCAATAATATCAACATAATAATAATCGGATTTTCCTGCTTTATGGATTGCAAATAATTGATCAAATAAGGAACTCATAGGAATGAGTCTTAACGGAAAACCCATCGTAATATTGAACGTATCAATAGTATCGGGAATAGAATTGAGTATAGGAAACAGCAAATTTTCATTACCCAAAATAACGGCTATATCTTTAGGCGAGCGACCGTCATTTAAAGTTTTTAATAAAGCACCAATATATTTTGCTTGCCCAATGTTTTTAGGGATACCTAGGACTTCAATATTCTTTTTATTTCGGTAGTTGTCGCTGATCCAGTTGAAGCTTTTATTCTCAAAATAACTCCAAGATGTTTTATGTTGTTTGATGAATAAGGACGCGTCATGCATGTGGTGTTCCATAAATACCCGATCAATATCCCAATAGATAGAAGCGTTACCATTTTGAAGAAATTCTTGTATAATTCTGGTTTCTGAAGTATTTAAAGCATTAAATCCAATAAATACATGATGCACCTCCAAATGACGTTCTATGTAAGTTGTTACATGTTCAACAGCTTCGCGGTAGATTAAGCCTTGGTAACCCTTTCGTTTAGTTAGAAGTCGTGTTGTAAATTCAGTATAATATTTAAACAGCTTTTTCCAGAATTCTAAATGATTTTTAGTCATTTCAGTTTGACATTCATCTAATGACCAATGTTGATGATTGAGCTCTTGAATAGCTGATAAGTAATTGAAAATTTTTTTTTGAGGGATTAAATAGCGATCAATTTCATTAAAATCTTGTAGTAATACTTGTGCCCATTTAGAAAAGGCGTCGAAGCTGTCTTGAGTTGCTTTGGGTGTGATACTTTTGTAAGTTGTGTAGAATTCGAAGAGCAATTCAATGTTAGAAAGTATATTAAGGTTTGAGAGTTCTTCTACAAAATGTTCAATACTATAAATCGTGGGAGCAAATAGTGTTTGTTTGTAAATTTTTGAAATTTCTTTTTGTAGAAAGGTGCCTGCACGTTTGCTCGGAAGAATAAACGTTAAGTCTGAAATATCAAAATGTTTTTCTTTTAAGTCTAATAAAACCTCATGTATAAAACTCGTCATGGTATAAAATTAAAAAACGCTTCGGAAACCCGAAGCGTTTTTTAATTATTTTATATGTAGTCGTAAATTATAGTTTTACTAATTTTACTTCTACACGTCTATTAGCAGCTCTACCAGCTCTAGTTTTGTTAGATTCAATAGGTGCGCTTTCCCCAAAACCTCTAGCTGTTAATCTTGAAGAAGAAATACCATTGTTTACAAGGTAATCCATTACTGCATTAGCTCTAGATTCTGATAATTTTTGGTTTAAAGAATCTGATCCAACGCTATCTGTGTGTCCTTCAATTACGAAGTTAGCTTTTGGATATTCTTTTAAGATTGCAGAAATAGCTTGTAATGTTGCGTATGTGTCTTTTTTGAAAGATGACTTACCAGAATTGAAGTTAATAGTTCTTGCATATTCTGTCAACTTATTTTGAACGTCTTCAGTTGGAAGAACAACCTCAGGACAACCGTTATTTGCAACAACACCAGCTTCGTTAGGACATTGATCATCTTTGTCTAATACACCATCACCGTCACTATCTGGCCAAGGACATCCACTGTTTGCAGATGGTCCAGCTTCGTTAGGACAGTTATCATTGTTATCAGCAACACCATCTTTATCAGTATCTGGACATCCAGCTAAAGATTTTAATCCAGCAACATTAGGACAGTTATCATTGTTATCAGCAACACCATCGTTATCAGCATCTGGACATCCGTTTAATTCTGCTAAACCAGCTTCGTTAGGACATGTATCTTTAGAATCTTGGATACCATCACCATCGCTATCAGGACAACCGTTGAATGCTTCTAAACCAGCAACTTCTGGACAAGCGTCATTTTTGTCATATACGCCATCACCATCAGTGTCTTTTCCTCCAAATCTTACAGAAATACCAACTGAATGCTGGAAATGTTTTGATAAATAATCTTCGAAAGCATGCTTGTAAGTCGATTGAGCAGTTAAACCAAATTGATCAGAGAACCAGTAGTTTAGTCCTAAGGTACCATTTAATGTTCCAGCTCCAATTTTATCAATCCAAGTGTAACCTCCACCAATACCTAAGTAAGGCTCAATTTGTTTCCATCCTAAAAGACTTCCAACATTATACCTTATAATACCGTCCAGTCCAAAGTAGGTTAAATCGTCTACGGAAGACCTTCCTATTTTATCAATTTTATTTAAAGACCCAGAAGCTCCAAAAGAAAAATTATCTCCTAAATACTTAGAAACTGTTATTGTTGAAAGTGATGGTAAAATGTTATAATGATCATTTACATTGAAATACTGATCAAAATAATCACCACGAGGCGCATCTTCTCCAACTGGATAGAGGTCTACAGCATTAACCCCAATGTTTATTTGCCAAGGGTTATCGTCATTTTGTGCGTTTGTTGTACTAAAACCAAATACTAACAACAAAGCGAACATTAATCTGTTAAGATTTTTCATATTCATTAATTTAATTTATTAAGTGTTAATCAAAAGCAAATGTAAGTTGTTAAATGTTATTAACAAAGACAAATGTATAAAAATATTGCTATTTAGACATTATGAGACTAGTGTTTAAGAGCATTTTAAATGACTCCTAAACTTTTACCTACTGTTTTAAATGCTTCAATAGCTTTGTCTAAATGGGCTTTTTCATGGGCTGCTGATAGTTGTACGCGTATTCTAGCTTTTTCCTTGGGTACAACAGGATAAAAGAAGCCAATTACATAAATGCCTTCATTTAATAATAGGTTAGCCATGTTTTGTGATAACTTGGCATCATATAGCATAACTGGTACAATTGCAGAGTCGCCATCGATGATATCGAAGCCTGCTGATTTCATGCCTTGCTTAAAATAATTTGTATTCCATTCTAATTTATCACGGAGTGAAGTGTCATTTTCAAGGAGGTCAAAAACTTTAATAGAAGCGCCTACAATTGCAGGTGCCAAAGAATTAGAAAACAAATACGGTCTAGAGCGTTGACGCAACATATCTATGACTTCTTTCTTTGCAGTTGTATATCCGCCCATTGCACCACCAAGAGCCTTTCCAAGCGTTCCTGTAATGATGTCTATGCGACCTAGCACTCCTTTTTCTTCTAAAGTACCTCTACCCGTTTTTCCTATGAATCCGGTTGCATGACATTCATCAATCATTACAAGGGCGTCATATTTGTCTGCTAAATCACAAATTTTATCGAGAGGGGCTACTAAGCCATCCATTGAAAATACCCCGTCTGTAACTATAATTTTAAAGCGCGCTCCATTAGCATTGGCAGCTTGCAATTGTGTCTCAAGGTCTGCCATGTTATTGTTTTGATAACGATAGCGGGCTGCTTTACATAAACGTACACCATCAATTATAGAGGCGTGATTTAACGCGTCTGAAATAATAGCATCTTCTTTGGTTAATAAGGGTTCAAATACACCGCCATTAGCATCAAATGCTGCTGCATATAATATGGTGTCTTCTGTACCATAAAATTGAGCTATCCTTTGTTCTAAGGTTTTATGAATATCTTGAGTTCCACAGATGAAACGTACCGAAGACATGCCAAAGCCATGCGTATCCATAGTGTCTTTTGCGGCCTGAATAACTTCAGGATGCGAGGATAATCCTAAATAATTATTAGCACAAAAGTTCAAAACAGTTTGTCCTGTGTTTAATTTGATTTCTGCGCCTTGAGCAGAAGTAATAATGCGCTCTTCCTTGTAAAGTCCGTTGTCCTTTATGTCTTGTAATTCGACTTGTAAATGTTTTTGTAGCTTCCCGTACATATCTGTTATTTTTTGCAAATTTAAAATTCTTTTACGTCAATTGAATCATTTATATATACCAAAATTTTTTGAGTTACTTTAAGTCTCATATCTTCAATGATATGTTGGTATGTATCTAGTTGTTCTATGTGCTTTTTATGAGGTGTTCCTGTTTTGTAATCTATTAAAACAGTGTTGTTTGGTGTCAAAAACACCAAGCGATCGGGGCGTATGACTTTACCGTGAACTGGTATAATATCTCGTTCATTGTAAACGGTCAGGTTTTCTTTAAAATATGACGCTAATTGCGGATGATTTATCACGTTTTCAATTTCTGGATATAGACAGTCATACTGTTCTTTAGAAATAATACCGCTATTTAAAACGCTGTTAAAACTGTCTTCAAGATCTTCTTTAGCATAAATTTTTGATAAAATAAGATGAATTAAATTTCCTTTTTCAATGGCATCTTCTTGAGATGTATCCCATATATAACCTGAATTTGCTATAATATTTATGTGATGCTGTTTTTTAGGAATGCTAATGAAGTCGTTTTGTTCAATCGTAGTCTTTGATGTTGTATGAGATGACTCCTTTTTGGGCTTTCCCATAGTATAATGCAGTTGGTTTTCAGTCCAAAGCCCTTCGGATTTTAGATAGTTTATGAATAGACCGCTGTAATATTTTAAACTTTCAGTCCCTTTTTTATCTTGACGTTTACGACTAATAATATAAAGTTGTTCTACAGGTCTTGTGAGTGCAACATACAAGAGGTTAATATTATCCAATTCCAATTCTCCTCGCCTTTTATGATATACCTTTTGACCTTGAGTTCCTATAAGTTCTAAATCTGAATTATAACTCAAATACGAAACCTCAAAGTCATTAAATTTTGTTTTGTCTATAGGATACCAAATATGTGGTTTTTCTTCTCTATATAGATCCAAATCTGCAAACGGAAAGATGACTACAGGAAATTCTAAGCCTTTAGATTTATGAATGGTCATAATTTTTATAGCATCTTTCCCTTCTGGAGATACAATAGTTAATTGTGCTTTTTTATCTTCATAATAGGCTAAAAAGCTTGCTAAATTGGCATGATGCTTTTGCGTGAAATCTAGAACAATATCTAAGAAAAATTGTATATATGCATTTGATGTTGTGCAGAGTTTAAAATCTGAAATAATAAGTTCTATGGCTTCATAAATTGGGAGTTGAATGCATTCGTTAGCATTAAAAAAATAACCATAAGTTTCTAATTGCTTAAAGAATGCTTGCCTAGATAAAGGTATAAATTGTTTATAAAATTCATGTTCATCTTCTAACGTTATGTGGTGTTGTGATAAATAACTCAATACCTCCACCTTAGCAAGACTATCTTTATTATCTAGTATGAATGTTAAAAGGTTAATTATAAATTGAACTTCGGGTGCATTAGCAATGAGTAAGGTTTCAGAGGACACAATATCTATATTATGTTTAGATAAGAAATGAGCAATAGCAATACCTTCTTTTTTCTTTCTAACCAAAACACAAATATCACTTTTTTTATAACCCAAGTCGATACAAGATGTAATTGTGTCAAATGTGTGTTGAGCATAGCATGTATTTATGTCGTCTTCAGAATCCAATTCTAAAAACGAAATATCAACATAACCTTTTTTTTCCATATGTGGCTTTTGAGCACTTTCAGAATAAAGTGCTTTATAGTCTTCGTTACTAAAGGCAAAGGTGGATAAATGTTTAAAAAAAGTGTTGTTGAAGTTTACAATGTTTTCAAAACTTCTGTAATTTGAATCGAGTTGAATGGGTTGGGCATCCACCTGAAACGGTTTTGAATGTTGTTTATACAAATCAATAAACTGCTCAGCTTTTCCTCCTCGCCATCTATATATTGCTTGTTTGGCATCACCTACAATTAAGCTACTAGCGTTTCCACTAGCCAAAGCGTTATTTATTAAGGGGATTAAATTTTCCCATTGCATGACAGAGGTGTCTTGGAACTCATCAATGAAGTAATGTTTAAACCGTTCGCCAATGCGCTCATAAATAAATGGTGCTGGTTGCGCTTTTATATGCGCACTAATTATGGCGTTAAACTCCGAAATTAAGAGCATATTTTGTTCGCTTTTTAATAGGTTAACCTCTTTGCTAATCTCATGTATAACTGAAAGTGGTGTTATATTTTTATAGAAATTTTTCAAGAATTTTAAGTGCCCAAAATCGTTTTTAATTGCATTAAAACTAGCAACAATGTCGATCTGCATGCCGTCTATAATTGCCCTGTTTTCTGGCGAGACTTTTTTAGGGTATAAAGGACGCCCCTCTAAAAGGTCTTCTTGCCACTTGAGATTAAAAGCTACATTTAAATGTCCTGAAGCAATTTTTGTAAAGAATTTAGGTAGATAACTTCTGCTAAAATCTGCAAATTCCAAACCATTCGATTGGATAGTGTTTAATAGGCCTTTTGCTAAACCTTTAATTTTCGTGTCACAAGTCTTTATTTTATTTCTTAACAGTTGTTTTAAAACTTGAAAGTCCTTGAGGTCTTTGTTTTTAAGTGTTTCAATATATGTAATGTGATTTTCATTAGTGAGTAATTTTGAGATGTCTCTAAAATCATAGGCAATATCCCAACTTTTATCATCATCGGCTTTTTCTATAGCAAAATCTACAAGGGTTTTGGTTAACATTTTGTTTTCTCCTGCTCTAGAAATTAAATTATCAACAGCTTTGGACAACAGTGTATCTGTGTCCAATTCAACGTCAAAATTTAAAGGTAGCCTTAAATCATAGGCAAAGGTTCTTATGAGTTTTTGGGAAAATTTATCGAGGGTAGAAATGTCAAAAGCCGCATAGTTGTGTACGATATTTGTAAGTATTGCTTTAGATTTTTTTTGCAGCTGTTTTGGTGGCATCGCTAGTTCTTCAGAAATCATATAAAACATACTATGAGGTGCCGTCAATGCATCATCTGCAGAAAAAGCTTTGAGTGTTTCAATGATTCTATTTTTCATTTCACCAACGGCTTTATTGGTAAATGTTAATGCTAAAATGTATTTGTAAGTTGTGTTATAAGGCGCGTCTAATACTAGTTTTAGATAGGCTTTAACTAGTGTAAAAGTCTTGCCGCTTCCTGCAGAAGCATTATAGATGTCAAATGTTGATACGTTCAAGTAAAGAAATTTTTTATACCAAAATAAGTATTCTTAATAATTTATTGAAGCAAAATATAAAGCAATATTGTAAATTTGAATAAAATTAAAGTATTAATAATTAAAACACGAATATTATGGCTTTCGAATTACCTAAATTACAATATGCATACGATGCTTTAGAACCTTATATTGATGCTCGTACAATGGAAATTCATCATTCTAAACACCATGCTGGTTATACAGCTAAGTTAAATGGTGCTGTAGAAGGAACTGATTTAGATGGGAAATCTATTGAAGATATTTTAACAAATTTAGACATGTCTAATGCTGGAGTTAGAAATAATGGAGGAGGATTTTATAACCATTCTTTGTTTTGGGATGTAATGAATCCGGAGGATAAAGGTTATTTATCTGGAGAATTGAAAGATGCTATTGAAGCAGAATTTGGTTCAAAAGAGGCTTTTATGGAAGCTTTTAGTAAAGCTGCGGCAACGCAATTCGGGTCTGGTTGGGCTTGGCTTTGTGTTCATAAAGGTGGAAAGGTTGAAGTGTGTTCTACGCCAAACCAAGATAATCCGTTGATGCCAGGCGTGACTTGTGGCGGAACTCCAATTTTGGGATTAGACGTTTGGGAGCATGCATATTATTTAAATTATCAAAACAGAAGACCAGATTACATCGATGCATTTTTTAAAGTAATCAATTGGAACGAAGTTGAAAGACGCTATGCTGAAGCAAAGTAGTGAGTTGCTTTATACCATTTTTCATTTGAAAGTACCCTAAAAAGATGATCTTTTTCTAAGTAGAAGTTAGCTACGGTCTCTTTTTGTGCTCAAATAGAAAGCGGAAAAGGATGTTTTATTCAAGTAATTTCAAATGGTATTAGAATGCTATAAAAAAACCTGTTTGGCAAATGCTTAAAACAGGTTTTTTTATGTTGAAAATCATATTCATTTATGCATAAAAAAAGGTGAACAAGTGTTCACCTTTTTTGCCCCAAATCTACCATAAACTTAACCTACTTATGTTATGGTGATGCTAATATAATGCCCATATATACTATAAATTAAATTTTTTAGATAAAATACGCAGAAAAAGGTCAAACAGTGAAAAAGAAAGAATAAAACCACTTATCTTATAATAGATCGTTAAGCGTTTACTAAGTTAATCTTAAGTTTTTTTAACAGGTTGTGCTGTAAATAGGACTGTGTCAATTGAGATTAAAACTTGATACACAACAAAATATAACCCTTTTTTGTGAAAAAGGGCTTTTAAGCAACAAAGAGTGTAAAATGATAAATATTTAATACTATCTTACGATTATATTTTATAAGCTTATCGTTTAATAAGCTCTTTCTTTATTGCCTTCATAGAAATTAATAAAGGCTCTATTAACTACTCTATTTCCACCAACCGTAGGATAATTTCCTGTAAAGTACCAGTCTCCTAGATTATGCGGGCAGGCTTTGTGTAAATTTTCTACGGGTTGAAAGATAATTTTGATTTCAGCATTTAAAGATGAGTCACTGAGGAGTTCAGAAATTTTATTAGAAATCTGTTCATTACTAAATGGTTCATAGATTTCTTTCACAAAATTGGTGACATCTTTATCTGCCAGCTCAACTTGCGCTATACATTTATTGTATACCTCTTCAACCTTATGGAAAAGATGATGTTCTTTTAATAGTTCTAAAGCGGCATTAAAGGCGACTAAACTTTCTAAGTTTGCCATATCAATACCATAACAATCGGGATAACGAATTTGTGGCGCAGAGGATACGACAACAATCTTTTTTGGATTAAGGCGATCCATCATTTTTAAAATACTCTTCTTAAGTGTTGTTCCTCTTACGATACTATCGTCAATAATCACTAAGTTGTCCTGTGGTTTTATAACTCCATACGTCACATCATAAACATGAGCTACCAAATCATCTCTGCTACTATCTTCAGTAATAAAGGTTCTTAGTTTGACATCTTTAATAGCTACTTTTTCTATACGCGGACGTTCCGATAGAATTTCACGAACATGTTCGGCTGATAAAGAACGTTGCCCATCCAAAATTGCAGCTGTTTTTTGTTTGTTTAACTCCTCTTCAACAGTTTCAATCATGCCAAAGAAGGATGTTTCTGCCGTATTTGGAATAAATGAGAATACCGAATTCTTAATGTCATTATCAATAGCGTCTAATACTTGAGGCATAATGAGCTTTCCGAGTAATTTACGTTCTTGATAAATTTCTGCATCACTTCCTCTAGAGAAATAAATACGTTCAAAAGAGCAGGCCTTTCTTTCTAAGGGTTCTAAAATTTGTTCAATATTAACCTCTCCAGACTTTTTAGTAATGATAGCGCATCCTGGATCTAATTCTTTAACAGCATCAAAGGCAACATTAAATACGGTTTGGATAACTGGACGCTCAGAAGCGACAACTACTATTTCATCATCTTTATAATAGTATGCAGGTCTAATACCTGCTGGGTCTCTAAAAACAAAAGCATCACCATGACCCAAAAGACCAGCCATAGCATAACCACCATCCCAATGCTTCGATGCTTTTCTTAGGATTTTAGCAACATTTAAACGCTCTGCGATTAAGGGTGAACACTCATTCTTATTATAACCTTCTTTTTTTAATTTTTTATAGATTTTACTTACCGAATCATCTAAGAAATGACCAATTTTTTCCATGATTGTGATGGTGTCAGTATATTCTTTTGGATGCTGTCCCAATGCAATCAAACGATTAAACAACTGCTTTACATTGGTCATGTTGAAGTTTCCAGCAACGATTAGATTTCGGTGCATCCAGTTATTTTGTCTTAAAAAAGGATGTACGCTTTCTACGCTGTTTTTTCCAAATGTACCATAGCGCACATGGCCTAAAAGAACTTCTCCAAGGTATGGTATATACTTTTTTTGCGCTTCAACATCATTTTGATACTCTGGATGTTCTTCAAACTCAGTATTGATACGGTGATTAATTTTAGAAAAAATATCTTGAATAGGTTGCTGTTCTATAGAGCGTATACGACTAATATAGCGTTCACCAGGTTTTGTGTCTAATTTAATACTTGCAAAACCCGCACCATCTTGTCCGCGATTATGCTGTTTTTCCATCATTAGGTACATTTTATTTACACCATAAAATGCTGTGCCATACTTTTCTTTGTAGTATTCTAATGGTTTTAAGAGACGAATATGTGCAATTCCACATTCATGTTTAATAGCATCACTCATTGGTTTGTTGTATTGTTGTTAGTTTTCAGTCGGTTTTATAGTCTTATAATGTCATAAATAAAAAAGCGCTCCAAATTTAGAGCGCAATATTTTTATGACAATTCTATGTCAAATTGAGTTAGATTTTTAAACTGTTGTAGTCGCTGATATACCTCCTTAGATGAGAGGTTAATCATGCGTTCTGTTCCAAATTTCTCAACACAAAACGAGGCTAAGGTCGAACCGTAAATGACCGCGTTTTTCATGTTCTCAAAGGATAGGTTGTTGGATTTCGCCAAGTAACCCACAAATCCACCAGCAAATGTGTCTCCAGCTCCAGTAGGATCAAAGACTTCTTTCAATGGAAGCGCTGGTGCATAGAAAACATTATCTTCATTAAATAATAAAGCTCCATGTTCTCCCTTTTTAATAACAACGTATTTTGGACCCATTTCATGAATCTTTTTTGCAGCAACAACCAAAGAGTATTCTCCAGTTAACTGTCTCGCTTCCTCATCATTAATAGTGATGACGTCCACTTTTTTGATGACGTTATGCAAATCTTCAAGTGCACTATCCATCCAAAAATTCATTGTATCTAAAACAACTAGGTCTGGTGTATCATGCATTTGCTCTAAGACACTTAATTGCGTCAACGGATGCAAGTTCCCTAGCATTACAATTTTTGCGTCTCTATAGGTTTCAGGAACCACTGGCTCAAAGTCAGCCAATACATTAAGCTCCGTTGCTAAGGTGTCTCTAGAGTTCATATCATTATGGTATAACCCACTCCAAAAGAAGGTTTTTCCATCTTTAACTATTTCTATTCCAGACACATCAATATTTCTATCTGATAACATGTCTAGATATTTCTGAGGAAAAACTCCGCCAACAATAGAAACAACTGATGAGTCTACATTAAATTGAGAAGCAGCTAATCCAATAAAAGTCCCTGCACCTCCAAGGATTTTATCTGTTTTTCCAAAAGGTGTTTCAATAGCATCAAAAGCTACTGTACCTACAATGACTAATTTGCTCATAAAGCGGTTTTAAAGTTTCCTGCAAACTTACATAAAATTTATTCCAGACAAAAGTGTTAAATTAAGGAGTTTTGGGATTATTTTCGACCAAAATCAGCAGGTATTTCCCCCCAGGCTTTGGTTTCCCATTTTACAATTATTGTGGTGTAACTGTTGTTTTTTAGCCAATCTATGGCGCGATTAACCAATTCAAAAAGGGTTTCATTTTTTGAATTTCGTTTTAATTTTGTGTTACATGTTTTTTTTCTAACCCAACTCAATGCTGTTTTTGAATCGGTATATAGAATGCGATTGCTGTTATGTTTTTTTAAAAATGCCAAGCCATGAACTAAAGCCAAAAACTCACCTATATTATTTGTACCTTCTTCAAATGGGCCTTGAATAAATAATTGCTTTTTTGTTTTGGTGTCAACACCGCGATATTGCATTTTCCCTGGGTTTCCGCTTGAGGCAGCATCAACGGCAATTGAATTGTAATTTGGCTGTCCTATTTTCTTTAGCTGTACTGCACTAAGTTCACTTTTAAAGGTTTTGTTTTTCCCTATATAATCTTTATAGTTGCCATTAAGTGCGGTTTTTGCAGCTTCAAAAGTAGTAAAGGATTTGTATTGTGCACCTTGATAATCTTTGATTTGTGCCTTGCAATCATTCCAAGAATCAAAAATACCTGTGTTATGACCTTTCCAAACAGCATAGTATTTTTTCTTTTTTTTAGTCATGTATATCTTTCTAACAATATTGGTTCTATGTTTTACTTACGAATGCTTGTTTTTTTATTTAGCAACTGATGTACAATTTTAGGCAAATGTTCCATTTCTAATTGATGTATTTTTTGAGCAACAGTACTAGCGTTGTCATTTGGACTTACGTTGCATTTGGCCTGAAAAATGGTTGCGCCCTCATCATAATGTGCATTAACGTAGTGTATGGTAATACCAGTTTCTGTTTCTTTATGAGCTACAACGGCCTCATGCACATGCATTCCATACATACCTTTGCCACCAAATTTTGGTAGTAATGCAGGATGAAGGTTAATGATTTTATCGGGAAAGGCGTTAATGAAAGCTTCTGGTATTTTCCATAAAAACCCAGCCAAAACAATTAAATCAGGTCGTTGAAGCTTTACAATATTAAGAACATCATCAGTTTTAATAAATGCTGTTCTGTTGAAAGAGAGTGCGCTTATCTGAAGACATTTTGCACGGTCTAAAACTTTGGCACGAGGATTGTTAGTCAATATTTGAACGACCTCAATTTGATTGTTGTCTTGAAAAAAATGAACTAAATTTTCAGCATTTGATCCAGATCCGGACGCAAAAATTACAATACGTTTCATGTACAGGTTATTATTGATATTTGTTCAACAAAAAAAAGAATAATTATTAACAATTAGAAGCAAAATAGAGACTGTTCCATCTAAAATATGTAATTTGTAACCACATTTTTAGACGAAAGGTGCGTTTTAAAATAAAGTTTTTTATTTTTGCTGCCTAATTAAAACTTAAAAATTAAAGATTATGTCAGACATTGCATCAAGAGTAAAAGCGATTATTGTAGACAAATTAGGAGTGGATGAGAATGAAGTTGTGACAGAAGCAAGCTTCACAAACGATTTAGGAGCTGATTCATTGGACACAGTAGAATTGATTATGGAGTTCGAAAAAGAGTTCGATATTCAAATTCCAGACGACCAAGCTGAGAACATCGCAACAGTTGGTCAAGCGATATCTTATATTGAAGAAGCTAAATAAGTGATATTTTTATGAACTTGAGGAGAGTAGTAGTTACAGGATTAGGTGCACTTACACCAATAGGTAATACCAAAGAAGCATATTGGGATGGCTTATTGAAGGGTAAAAGTGGTGCTGCCCCTATAACGTATTTTGATACTGAAAAGTTCAAAACAAAATTTGCTTGTGAGTTGAAAAACTTTAACGTCACAGATTTTATTAACAGGAAGGATGCTCGTAAAATGGATAGGTTTGCGCAGTATGCAATGGTTGCTTCTGATGAAGCAATTGCAGATGCTCAACTAGACCTTGAACAAGTAGATAAATTACGAGTAGGTGTTATTTGGGGAGCAGGAATTGGTGGATTAGAAACATTCCAAAACGAAGTTATTAACTTTTCGGAAGGCGATGGTACACCACGTTTCAACCCATTCTTTATACCAAAAATGATTGCAGATATTGCTCCAGGTAATATTTCTATCAAGCATGGTTTTATGGGACCAAATTACACCACAGTTTCAGCTTGTGCGTCTTCTGCGAATGCCATGATTGATGCTTTAAACTATATTCGTTTGGGGCATTGTGATGTGATTGTTACAGGAGGAAGTGAAGCCGCAGTAACTATAGCAGGTATGGGTGGATTTAATGCAATGCATGCATTATCTACAAGAAATGAGAGCCCAGAAACGGCATCTCGACCGTTTGATGCAACCAGAGATGGTTTTGTGTTAGGCGAAGGTGCAGGAGCTATCATTCTTGAAGATTATGAACATGCAAAAGCAAGAGGAGCTAAGATTTATGCTGAGCTTGTAGGAGGCGGATTGTCTTCTGATGCACATCATATGACAGCACCACATCCAGATGGTATTGGTGTTATTGCTGTGATGGAAAACTGTTTACGTAATGCAGGAATGCAACCAGAAGATGTTGATGCTATTAATACGCATGGTACCTCTACACCATTAGGGGATGTTGCTGAATTAAAAGCCATTAAGAAAATCTTCGGTGATCATGCAAAAAATATTAATATCAATTCTACAAAATCTATGACCGGACATTTGTTAGGTGCAGCTGGAGCTATTGAAGCTATTGCCTCAATTTTATCAATTGAGCATGGTGTGATTCCTCCAACTATCAATCATACAACAGATGACGAAAAGATAGATCCAGAATTGAATCTTACGCTTAATACAGCGCAAGAGAGAGATGTTAAAGTTGTAATGAGTAATACTTTTGGATTTGGCGGACATAACGCTTGTGTGTTATTCAAAAAAATAGACTAAGTATTGAATGAATTTCATTCGCAACATATTTAAAAGAAATTCCCGTTCTGATGAAGGCGGGAATTTTTTTATAGAACTTCAAGAAATTTTAGGGTTTAAACCTATTAATGTTGATATCTATAAAGTTGCATTTACACATCGTTCTATGAATAGTCGTGATACAAATGGAAATCCAATTAATTATGAACGTTTAGAGTTTGTTGGAGATGCTATGCTGAGTGCGATTATTGCAACACATCTGTATAATGAGGTTCCTCAAGGTGATGAAGGTTATCTAACTAAGATGCGCTCTAAAGTAGTAAGTAGAGAACACCTCAATGAGCTTGGTAAAGAGCTCAATCTTATCGATTTTGTCGAGAGTAAAATTCCAAAAGATAATTTTTGGAACAATATACATGGTAATGTTTTTGAAGCTTTAATAGGAGCTATTTATTTGGATCAGGGTTATGAGTATTGCGAAAAATTTATATATAAACGTGTTATTATACCGCATGTAGATATTCAAAAGTTAGAAGGTAAGGTCATTAGTTATAAGAGTTTGCTAATTGAATGGTGCCAAAAAGAAAAGAAATCATTTAATTATAACGTTTATGAAGATACAGGAAATGATCAGCTACGTCATTTTGCAGTGAAACTTTCGATAAATAACAAAATAATAGCTAAGGCGCGCGCGACGTCCAAGAAAAAGGCTGAAGAAAAAGCTTCAAAACGTGCTTTTTTTGCCTTTCAAGAGTTCATTTCTAAAACACCATTACAATAATAAAGCTTATACCACTAGGCTTGATAGGTGTCCTATTTTTTACACAAGAATAACAGAAGTATAAAACAGTATTTATAGTAATGTACTATCTTTACAATGTTTTTAATTTTTCAATATGATTGTGCATAAACTTTTAGTAGATGATTTTAAAGATGGTTTGTACAGCCTCTTGGCAATTCATTGTGCATTAGAAGATTATCAACTCGGATATTTGTTAAATAAGCATTTGAATCTTAATTTGAAACGTAAACCTTTTGACTTAGATTCTAAAAACCAAACCGCTTCTTATGCTATCTATGAATGTGAGGATCGCGAAAATTCAGCCTTATGGCATTTGGTGTCTAATATTTGTAAAATAGAAGAGTTTGTAGATACAACTTCAGATTCTTTATTTGATGTTCCTAGAAAACTCGTTAGAACCCATAATTTAATTCCAGAATATAAGCGGGTCAATTATTTGCTTAAAATAGATGCCGATGGGCGCTATTTTAATGAAAAAACTATTATTAATAAAATACAAGAAATTAAACAGATTGCCACAGTTTATAGTATTGATGTCTCGAAACTGAAATCTAAAGTCAACCTAATATTTAACTAATGTCACACCAAAATAAGAAAACCAAAATTGTAGCAACTCTTGGTCCAGCTACTAGCAGTAAAGCAATCATAAAAAAAATGATGGACGCAGGAGCTAACGTGTTTAGAGTCAATTTTTCTCACGCGAATTATGACGATGTCAAGGAACGAATTCAAATGATAAGAGACTTGAATGATGAGTTTGGATTTAATGCTGGGATACTTGGTGATCTCCAAGGTCCTAAGCTGCGAGTTGGCGTGATGAAAAATGAAGTGATTGTCTATGAAGGCGATGAAATTATTTTTGAAACGGGTGAGCGGTTTGTAGGAACTAAAGAACGTGTTTATATGACTTATGACCGTTTTCCACAAGATGCTAAACCAGGTGAACGTATCTTATTAGATGATGGAAAGTTAATTTTTGAAGTTCTTCATACAGACCAAAACAGTCAAGTGACAGCTAAAGTTATCCAAGGAGGACCTTTAAAATCTAAAAAAGGAGTTAACCTTCCTAATACTAATATTTCTCAACCTGCATTAACAGAGAAAGATGTTAAGGATGCTATATTTGCCATTGAACAACACGTGGATTGGATTGCGTTATCATTTGTGAGATGTGCAGAAGATTTGATGCAATTGCAAGAATTAATAAAAGAACATAGTGATCATAAAATACCAATTATAGCCAAGATTGAAAAACCTGAAGCAGTGGCTAATATTGACAAAATTGTAGCATACTGTGATGGACTAATGGTGGCCAGAGGTGATCTTGGTGTCGAAATTCCTGCTCAAGAGGTGCCATTAATTCAAAAGCAATTGGTACGTCGCGCAAAGCGTGCTCGTATTCCTGTTATAATTGCAACACAAATGATGGAATCTATGATAACAAGCTTAACACCAACTCGGGCGGAAGTTAATGATGTGGCGAACTCTGTTATGGATGGTGCAGATGCTGTAATGCTTTCAGGAGAAACCTCTGTAGGACAATATCCTGTTCAAGTTATCCAGAAAATGACCAGTATTTTGGAAACCGTTGAAAATTCAGAGTTAATTAAAGTGCCAGAATCGCCGCCACATATACGTACCAATAGATATATTACAAAATCGATATGTTATCATGCTGCCAATATGGCTAACGAAATTAATGCAAGGGCAATTTCTACGTTAACCAATAGTGGTTATACAGCATTTCAGATCTCGGCATGGAGACCAACAGCACATATTTTAGTTTTTACATCTAATAAACGCATTTTAACACAACTGAATTTGCTTTGGGGTGTAAGCGCATTTTATTATGACCGTTATGTTTCAACAGATGAAACTATTGATGATGTGAATAAAATAGCGTGTAAAAAAGGATATTTAGAAGCTGGAGATATGCTTATTAGTCTCGCTGCAATGCCAATCCAAGAAAAAGGAATGGTAAATACATTGCGAGTGACAGAAATTACGAATTGTAGTTTTTAATAGTCTCATCATACTTTAATACGATTTGAATTTAATTATTTCGCATAAAAGCGTTTATATAATGATAATTGCTAGTTATTGATTTAATTAGATTTTCATCCATGTTTTTCACAAATTCATGTAGCCAATCTTTGACCTTTTCTAGGGAATCAAA
>JABSPM010000036.1 GCA_013215095.1 Flavobacteriaceae bacterium
GTCCAAAATCTTGTTTGAGTTCTTTTATTCTGTTTTCACAATCGGCACGCGTATTATAGATATTCCATATTTGATCTAGCGGCAAGTCTAGATTGGTGACATAGCAACTGAATTGATAGCCTGGCAAGTCTTCAAACAAAAATTGTCCTGCCGCCTTAGGACGATCTTCTATTTTTTTTCTGACAATAATATATCGTCTTGGTTTTCCATCTATATGATTAAAAACCATTTCATTTAAATCAATCCCTTTGGTTAATGAGACCCAATGATCTAATCCAGCAATAGCGTTTTTTACATTACAGTACTATCAAAGTCAATAGTAATATTATCAACATCTATTTGGTTAAAAAACCAATGTTGCCATTTTAGAAAAACCTCCGTATTACGAGCTTAGGAAAATTTACCGAAAAAACGACTATAAGTGCTTTGAGAAGGCATCTGATCCCATCCGAAAATAGAATGAAGTGTCTTGTAATAGCCAAGCCAATCACAGTGAATGTAACGAGAGGCTCCTGTCCATATACCTAACCAAAAGGATTCAATGATATGCTGTGGAGAATAGCCACGATTCGATCCAGGTTGTGGTAAATCCAAATCAGTCATATGGGATCTAACCAGTCTGATCGATAAATCTTTTCATTAAACTCATCCCTCCAAATGGGGTGACTTGTTTGTCTGAATATTCTATAGGAAGATTAACCATATGGGGGAAATTTAAAATACAATATAAAGCTAGTAAAAACAAAGCATAAGCACAATAACTGAAAGCCTAATGCATAATTCAGGTTAAACTAGGCCAAAAAATATATAAGTCCTATAAAAATCCCGATTCTGAAGCAGATGCTCCTGAATCGGGGTTTTGGTTTGTTGATCTATTGTCTATATGAATCTTACTACAAAAGATTGAGCTCTAAAATTTCTTAGTTAAAATGAAAACTATTTGGCGCTACATCTGTTGTTGTAGTTTTCAATACATCTCCAGACATGTTATACTCATAAGCTATACCTGCAGAAGCAAAATCACCTGCGTCACAAATATAAATGGTATCATTATTTACAGCAAAACCATACATAGATCCATATTGTGATGAAGAGTTATAGCTTAGAATTGGTGTTTCAGAAACTGTTGTACTGCCAAGTGTAAAACTATATACTGAAGTTTCATTTGTGAAATAAGCCATATTTTCATCAATATCTAAATGCTTTGCAGAACCCAAAGCAGCTGGAAAATCTAATGTAGATTCAATAGATTCATTAGATACATTAATTTTAATGATTTTTGCATTTGAAGACGAATTATTTGTTAGTACATATAAAAACCCATCATTTGCTTGCTCAAAAGAATTTGGTGAATTACCTGTACCCAAATCTATAGTTGTTGTACTTATATCTGATGGATTCAAAATCGTTAAAGTATTTCCTGAGCCATAAGACCCATTTGTAATGTATAATTTTCCGTTTATAGCTTCAATACGGTCAACAACATTTCCAATTACAGTTGTTGTTGTAGAATAATCATTAAGATCTATAATAGTCACAAAATCATCATCAGTTGTAGCAAAATCACCAGAATTAGTCACATAAGCTTTACCATTATGGATTGCTCCATAGCGCGGATTTTGAAGATCAGTAGCAATAGTAGCAATAAACTCAAAAGTATAACGATTTACAACCGTTACCGTTTGTCCTGCTCCAGAAACAATAAATGCTCTAGTGTCATCAAAAAATAAATCTTGCTTATAACCTCCAATTGGTTCTGCATCTGGATTTACCGTTTCAAATACATTAGAAGTTACTGTTCCATCTTCTGCTACAAAAGTAACTGGTGTTATTACACCTGCTCCTTCATGCAAAATAAAATAACCGTTGTCATAATCTCCCAATGGAACTGACGATGTAAAATCATCATCGTTACTACAAGAGGTTACAAATAACCCTAATGCAAAAGCGTAAAAAAAATACTTAAAAAATTGTTTCATGAGTCTTAAAATTATAGTTTAAATAAAAATTAGTATGAATACCAGGCATGTAACGATTAGCTACACTTTGGTAGTTTTTGTTTAATAAATTTTGAATTCTACATCCTAAAGTCAATGCTTTTAAGCCTTTATATTCTAGCCCAAAATTATGCACCCAATAAGCTTCTACTACTCTATTTGGATTGTTATCGGATTGCGTAAACACTTCACCAGCATAAGTGGTTTGCCAATAAGTATTAACATTTTTATAGGTATGAATTAAAGTCCCTGAACCCTTATGATATGGCACATACATCAATTGCTTATCAGTATCTTGATTTTTTGAAATCGTATATGCATAGTTCATGTTAAGACCAAACTTATGTCTGTCAAAACTATGATCATAGGCCAACTGAGATTCTCCACCATAAGTCACTACATGACCTGTATTAATAGGTTGCCATGGTCCATTACTGCTAGGCACCCATCTAATCATATCTTTAATATCACTATAAAATCCAGTAACATTTAGCTTCAAATTATTGTAAGCAAATGTACTCCCTAACTCATATTGATATGATGTTTCAGGGCTTAAATTTAAATTACCACTGCCTTCCCAGTACAGGTCATTATACGTAGGAATTCTAAAATTTTTAGACACATTAGTATTTAATGTATACGTATTACTAAATTTATATTGCATTCCTAAACTAAATAGCAAAGGACTTTTGTAAGTATTTGTAATCTCTTTACGCAATGCAGCTTCGTAATAAAATTTATCAATACGATGTGTTGCTAAAAGACTAAATGCAGAAATGGTTCTTGAGTTTTCTCCTATGCTAGAGCCTTCCCCTAAAGTATAATTAACATCAGCCAATCCAACCAATTTAAACGCCTGAGACCAATTGTATTTTAATTGATAATTTCCAATAAAGCTACTGGCTTCGCCAAAGCTAAAAGCATCACTTTCTATATTTCCGAAGTATTTGTATTTTTCCAATAAATAAGCACCTCGCAAAATTGAAAACCATTTGCCATATCTTCCTTCCCATTCTAAAAGCTGTCTTACATTAAAATTTTGATACTTCGTTGGTATTTCGGTGGGAATAATAAGTGATAAATGGCGTTCATCATCATATATATAACTGTAATAACGTAAAGTATGTTTTGCGTTAATTTTGTAACCTAAATGTCCAGAAAAAGCAATATTATATAATTGACCATTTAAGTTGGTACGTTCTCTTCCATTAAATTCATAAGAATAATCATTATCTGAACGTGTATAAGCTAAAGAAAAACCAATACCAAATTTGTCATTACCATAACTACTTTTAAAACTTAAATCTTGGGTGTCAAAACTGCCTGCACTTGCAAATAATTGATTTTTAAAAGCTGAGTTAAAAGCAATTTTATCATTTAAATGAATACTTCCTCCAATAGCTCCACTACCATACAACACGCTCCCTCCACCATGTCGAATGGTAATTGTATTAAAATTTCTAGTATTGATTGTATTAAAATCAGTTTGACCATTAAGTTGCGAATTTATATTAAGACCATTCCAAATAACGGCAGTTTGCTGTGCATTTGTACCTCTAAATGATGCAGAAGACACCATACCTAAACCATTTTCCCTAAAATATATTGAAGAGTTAGACTGAAGTAATTGAGTTAATAATGATGTACTTTTGGCAATAATACTATCAGACAACACTTCTTTGTTCTGGGTTTCTGTAAACTGTTGCAACAAACGATCGACATGCAAAACAACCTCATCTAGCCTCTGTAAGCTATCTATACTTTTTTCTTGCGCATTGAGCATACTAATGTTAAAAAACACTACTACAAAAAACAGCCCAATAAATAATTTTAAAATTGTCTTCATACCTCAAATACTTTTCTCCCGAAAGTCTTTTTGATTAATGAATTATGGCAGGTCTCCTGACTTGCGCTTTGTTACTTTCCTTCCCAAGAGCCTCATTGCTAATCAAATTTGTGATATAGCAATCTCTCAGTGGATTGTAGTTGTAACAACTCTTGTATAAAGAGATACTCAATCTAATTGAAATAACGCTTACAGTTGCGGGAACAGCTCTGGATTTGCACCAGATTCCCTTTTAATCCTTTTAGAACAATACTAAAACGAACCAAAATTCACTGCGAAAGTAACCTATAATAATGAAATATCTAACAGATTACATTTTTTTTACTTTTCATATTATATCTCAAATATAGTCAACCAAACAAAAAATGAGATATTATATTACGAGCAACTATATATATTATTAAATTTGAATCGTTGCTTATGTGCGCTATTTTATACCATTATAGCGCAAACATGAGATTAACAGATACAAATATCACCGATGAAAAACAACTTTAAGTTTATTAGTACCTTATGTGTTTTATTGTTTTTAACTTGTAAAGAAGTAACCAAAACAAAAGCAAAAACCAATACTTCGGGAAAACCACTAGAGCTTAAATATGCGCAAGGGTTTACCGCAACCACATATGATACACATACCGTTATAGAAATAAAAAACCCTTGGCCTAATACCGATAAAACTTATACACATGAATTCTCAAATGACGATTTACCACTACATAAAATTGTAGTAACTTCTACAACTCATATTTCAGCTTTGGAGCTTTTGGGCGCAGAACAAACCTTGATTGGGTTTCCTGGAACAGATTATATTTCATCTGAAAGTATCAGACAGTATATTGACAAAGGAAAAGTCAGAGAATTGGGTAAAAACGAGGGTATTAATACAGAAGTGCTTTTAGAACTGCAACCCGATATAGTGGTTGGTTTTGGGGTTGATGGCACTAACAAAACATTCAACACCATAAAAAAAGCAGGAATCCCTGTCATTTATAATGGCGATTGGGTTGAAACTACAGTTTTAGCTAAAGCTGAATGGATTAAGTTCTTTGGTGTTTTATTTGATAAACAAAAGGAAGCAGATTCTATTTTTAATCGTATTGAAGCAGATTATTTAGACGCGAAAACTTTAGCAAAATCTATATCAAAACAACCCACGGTTTTATGTGGAGCCATGCATAAAGACGTATGGTATTTGCCAAGTGGCACTAGCGCCGAAGCACAGTTCCTTAAAGACGCTAATGTCAATTACTTATGGCAAGATACGGCTGCAAAAGGGAGTTTATCTCTAAGTTTTGAAACGGTATTTGAAAAAGGACGACATGCAGATTTATGGTTCAGTCCGTCCTACTATACGAGTTTGGAAGCCCTTAGAAATAGCAATCATCATTACACAAAGTTTGAGGCATTTGAAAACAAAAGTATTTTTTCATTCTCCAATACTATAGGCGCAACTGGTGGTGTATTGTATTACGAACAAGGGTCCGCAAGACCAGATTTGGTATTGAAGGACATTATTAAAATCTGCCACCCTAATCTACTAGAAAATTACCAACCCTATTTTTTCAAACGTTTAAAATAATTGAACTCAAAAAAGACATATCCATTTTCCTTTAGCATTCTAATCATCGCCGTTATAGTTTGCTTTTTAGCTAACCTCAGTCTTGGCTCGGTTGCTATTCCTATGGCATCTATTTTCAAAACACTTCTTGGTGCCGACTTGCCAAACAACACTTGGAGCACTATCATTATTACGTATCGATTACCAAAAGCATTCACTGCAATTTTAGTGGGTTCTGGACTTGGTGTTTCTGGCCTGCTTATGCAAACGCTCTTTCGTAATCCTTTAGCAGGTCCATTTGTTTTAGGAATAAGCTCTGGCGCAAGTTTGGGGGTTGCTCTAATTATTATGGGAGCATCTCTGTTTGGAGGTATTTCATCCTTGATATTATCTACAAAATGGAGCTTAGTAATCGCTGCAAGCTTAGGGAGCTTCTTAGTCCTATTGGCTGTAATGCTTGTATCTGTAAAAGTGAGAGATACTATGGCAATCCTTATTATTGGATTAATGTTTGCTAGCTTAACTGCAGCAGTGGTGAGTGTACTCTCCTATTTTGCTTCTGCCGAACAATTACAGCAATATATTTTTTGGGGATTTGGAAGTTTGGGCGATTTAGACTGGAATGAACTTTTGGTGCTCGCTTCTGTATGTCTAGTTGGGATACTATTAAGCATCGCTTCCGTCAAAAGCCTTAACACCTTTTTGCTCGGCGAAAATTATGCAAAGAGTTTAGGATTACATATTCAGCGTAGCAGAATAGTTATAATTATAGCAACGAGTTTGCTTGCCGGAGCCATTACAGCCTTTGTGGGTCCTATTGGATTTATTGGCTTAGCTATTCCGCATATGGCACGACAAATATTTAATACCTCAAATCATAAAACATTAATTCCAGCAGTAATGCTATTTGGTGCTATCGTTTTATTAATTTGTGACAGCATAGCACAATTACCCGCAAGTGATTACACCTTACCTATTAATGCGATAACCTCTATTATAGGCGCACCTGTTGTAATTTGGCTTTTAGTACGAAAACGTAAAATGATTTTTTAATTAGTGATAAGTAAAAAAATTGAATTTAAAAAACACCATACTACACACCAAAAATCTTTCTATTGGATACCATTCTAAAAAAAAGACAGCTCCTATTGCCTCGAATATTAATTTAGAATTGTACACAGGGGAGTTGGTAGGTCTTATTGGTGCTAATGGTATTGGCAAATCTACATTTTTAAGAACGATAACCAATGTACAACCGCAATTAAATGGACACATCAGCATCAACCATAAGCTGCTCGAAGACTATTCTAATTTAGAATTAGCCCAAGTTTTAAGTTTGGTCCTTACCGAAAGCGTTGCCTCTAAAAACCTATCAGTTTTTGAATTGGTGGCTTTAGGCCGTCAGCCCTATACCAATTGGATTGGAAATTTAAATGCAATAGATATAAAAATTGTTCACAAAGCTTTACAACAAACCAATATCGAAGATTTAAAAACAAAAAAATGCTTTGAGCTTAGCGATGGACAATTACAAAAGGTTATGATAGCACGTGCTCTAGCTCAAGATACAAATCTCATTATATTGGATGAGCCAACCACACATCTAGATATGTATCACAAAGCATATATCTTAAAACTGTTGCAAAATTTGGCAAAAACAACTCAAAAAACTATTTTATTTTCTTCTCACGAAATTGAATTAGCTCTTCAACTGTGTGATCGTCTCATTGTGATGACTCCAAGTGAAGTCATTACAGACACACCTTGTAATTTAATCGAAAAAAATATTTTTAAAACGTTGTTCCCAGAAGATTTAATTATTTTTGATGTAAGTACAAAAACGTTTAAAGTTAAAACCTAACCAAATTATATTAAATCTAAGTTTTAGCTTGTATAACAGTGATTATTTTTAGTAATAAAGGCTAAAATGCTGATGAAATACACCAAAAAACAACCACATGAAAACACAACTATTCACTATAATATGCCTTACATTCATTACTTTAAGCTTTGCTCAAAAAAAACAAGCTTATGTCATTTACAATGCAAAAGGCAAAAAAGTATCCTACAAAAAAATGCTGAAACACATTCAAGATAAAGAGGTTATCTTGTTTGGAGAATTACACAACAACCCTATTGCACATTGGTTGCAAATAGAAGTCACAAAAGACTTAAACACATTAAACAACCTTATCTTAGGTGCTGAAATGTTTGAAGCAGACAACCAACAGCCTTTAAATGACTATTTGGAAAAGAAAATTGACGCAAGAGCTTTGGATACCCTAGCACGTTTATGGCCAAATTACAAAACAGACTATGCGCCACTTGTCAATTTTGCTAAAACACATAAATTACCGTTTGTTGCCACCAATATTCCAAGGCGATATGCAAAAATGGTATATAGAAAAGGCTTCGACACTTTAAATACCGTTACTCCAAAAGAAAAAAATTGGATAGCTCCGCTTCCTATAGCCTTTGATAGTGAATTGCCAACCTATAAAAACATTCTAAAAATGATGGGGTCTCATGGTTCGCCAAAATTGGTAAAAGCTCAAGCCATTAAAGATGCAACAATGGGGTATTTTATATCTAAAAACATGCAAGCTAACACAACCTTTTTACACTTTAACGGCGCATATCACTCCGACCATTACGAAGGGATATTATGGTATCTAAAACGGGAAAATAATACGCTTGATTATACCACTATATCAACGGTGTCTCAAGAAGATATTTTTAAATTAGAAAAAGACCATAAAGGAAAAGCAGATTTCATTATCTGCGTTGACAAGGACATGACAACAACCTATTAATATAAGTATGAACGACAATATCATTCTCATTATAAGCATTGTAATTGCAGCCAGCATAGGAGCTTACCTTGGTATCCTTTTTACAACCCTTAAATCGAAAGGTAATAAAGTCGTCACTAAGGAACGACAACAGCAACTGCAAAGCATCATTACTGACCTAAAACAAAATCTTAGCAAAATTGAAGCCGAACGCGAAGACATTCGTCGTGAAAAAGACTTTTTAAATACCGAATTGACTCGCAAGAATGCAGATTTTGAAAATATAAAGCAACAGCAATTAAAACATGACGAAGAGCGTGCTAAACAGCAAGAGCAACTGCGTAAAGATTTTGAATTATTGGCTAACAAAATTTTAGATGATAAATCTGAAAAATTTACACTTCAGAACAAAGAAAACATCAAACAAATCTTAAATCCATTACAAGAAAAAATTCAGGTGTTTGAAAAAAAAGTAGAAGATTCTCAAAAAGAAAGCATTAGCATGCACTCCGCTTTAAAGCAGCAACTATTAGGGCTTAAAGATTTAAATCAGCAAATGACTAAGGAAGCTACGAATCTTACAAAAGCCTTAAAAGGCGATAGCAAAACACAAGGGAATTGGGGCGAATTGGTTCTAGAACGCGTCTTAGAAAAATCGGGCTTAGAAAAAGACAGAGAATATTTTGTACAGCAAAATTTCACATTAGAAGATGGCTCTCGGGTGATGCCAGATGTTGTTTTACATCTGCCTGATAATAAAAAAATGATTGTTGACTCCAAGGTTTCTATCACCGATTATAATCGCTATATCAATGCAGAATACGAAGAGAAAGACATCCATCTAAAAGCACACCTTAATTCTATAAAAAAGCATGTAGAACAATTGTCTGCAAAGAACTATCAAGATTTATATGATATTGAATCACCCGATTTTGTATTGATGTTTATTCCTATTGAACCAGCATTTGCAGTAGCCATTAATGAAGACAATACCTTATACAATAAAGCCTTTGAAAAAAACATTGTTATTGTAACTCCCGCAACCTTATTGGCAACACTACGCACTATTGACACCATGTGGAATAACGAAAAGCAACAACGAAATGCTATTGAAATTGCACGACAAGCTGGTGCACTTTATGATAAATTTGAAGGCCTTGTTAAAGATTTAACTGGTGTTGGAAAAAAAATTGATGCGGCTAAATCTGATTACTCTGCTGCTATGAACAAATTAGTGCAAGGCCGTGGTAACTTAATAACAAGTGTAGAGAAATTGAAAAAAATGGGAGCTAAAGCAAAAAAAGCATTGCCTGAATCTATCTTAAAACGCGCCGAAGACGATGACATAGAATAAATACATTGCTACGGCAGAATATATCATACAACCCTCAGCTGAATTGGAACTATTTTTTACAGATTATTTCAAAAGACGAAACACAATTTTCAATTGGATAAAAACCACATAGCCACAGTTCTGAAAAGACAACAAAACCCTTGAACAGGTGCTGAAAGATGGCAAATAGACTACAATAGCGGTCTGATTTATGAGTTTCTGATTGAGAGTCAATTTTATCTTTAATACGATTTGAATTTAATTATTTCGCATAAAAGCGTTTATATAATGATAATTGCTAGTTATTGATTTAATTAGATTTTCATCCATGTTTTTCACAAATTCATGTAGCCAATCTTTGACCTTTTCTAGGGAATCAAA
>JABSPM010000037.1 GCA_013215095.1 Flavobacteriaceae bacterium
ACGATTGCCAGTATTGCTCATAATTATGTGCAATATTCAAGTTGGTTTAAGTAAGTATTTAGACGACTTATTAAAAGTTTAAGTATTCTGCTTTATACTTACTTCCAATTAGCGTTTGCATTACATCAGCAGCCCCGTTGGTATAAAATTGATGCTTTGATACTTTGGTACTAGGGTTTATGAGTTGATGCTTTTCAAGTACAGCTTTTGTTTGTTTGGCTACGGCTTCACCAGAGTCTATTATTTTTATGGTTTTTGGCAGTAATGTTCTCAGTATAGGAATTAAGTAGGGATAATGGGTGCAGCCTAAAACCAAATGGTCTATATTGGCATTGAGCATCGGTTGCAAATACGTGTTAAGAAGTGCTTTCATTTCCTTAGAGTGCAGTTGTCCATTTTCAATTAAAGGGACAATACCTTCACCAACTTGCTCTATGATGTTAATTGTAGAACTATAAAGATTTGCGGTTTTATGAAATAACGCACTACTCAAAGTACCTTTGGTTGCTAGTAGGCCTACGGAATTGGTTTTGGTTTTAAGTGCTGCGGGTTTTATGGCGGGTTCTATGCCTATGAAAGGGACGTCATAGTGATTTCGCAGATAATGGATGGCATTAGTAGTAGCGGTATTACAAGCAACAATAATGAGTTTGCAACGGCGCTTTAATAAATAGGCAGTGTTTTTTTTAGAAAGAGCTCTAATAGGACCTCTACCCTTAGGACCATAGGGGGCATTTTTACTATCTGCTAAATAGATGGTATCCTCATAAGGTAGTAGCTCATGGAGTTCTTTCCATATTGAGGTACCTCCAACACCAGAATCAAATATACCAATAGCTTCTTTACGCATATAATGCAAAAATAAAAAAGCTGTCTTTGATAGACAGCTTTTTTAAGTTTATTTTAGAGTAATGCTTATTTAGAATCCTAATTCAATTTTTACATCAGCTGTCAAGTCTTTTCCTTTTGCAACTAAAACACCTTGTCCTTGCATAGAATCTAACACATAGTCAAAACCTTTTGCTGCAGCAACTTTTTCAATTGCAATTTTAGCCTTAGCTAAAATAGGTTTCATTAATTCAGCCTCTTTTTTAGCCAAATCTTGTTGTGCCTGTGCTTGATATTGACGAATACTTTGCTCCATACCTTGGACTTCGATCATACGTTTTTGATTTTCTTCATCCGTTTTGGTTGCCGCTTCAGCGTCGTAGATTTTGCCTTTATTTTGTAATTCAGTTACCATTGTTTGGATGTCCGTTTCGTATGTTTTTGCTAATTTCTCTAATTCAGCTTTTGCACTCTTCATAGCAGGCATTCCAGCAATCAACTCTTGAGTGTTGATATGTGCAACTTTACTTTGCGCGTTCATAAAACTTGTACTTCCAATAATAAGTGCAGTTGCTAATAATAGGGTTTTGAAATGTTTCATTTTGAAAATATTATGTTATAAATTGTTTCTTGTTAATTGTCTTTATCTTCTTTTTCGTTTTGACTTTCTTTAATCTTTTTTAATTTTTCAGCTTTTATAATACTGTCTTGTTTTTGCTTAGCAGCAAGTTTTGCTTTTCTAGCTTCAATAATTTTACGTTTCTTTTCTTCTAAAGCTTTTTTACGCGCTTCCTTAGCGCTTAAAGGCTTATTCGTTTTAGGTGTCTCTGGTTTGGGCGCTTCATCAGTAGAGGTTTTGGTATCAACATTTTTAGGTTGCTCCTTGTTGGGCTCAGTTTTGTCTGATGTTGTATTAGTGGTATTCTCGTTTTCTTTGCTTTTAGTTTGGGCTTCACTACTTTCTTCATGAGTTGTATTAAGATCTGAGCTGTTTTCCCTTTCCTTTAGTTTATCTTCTCTAGCTTTTTTTCTAGCTTCAATAATTTTACGTTTCTTTTCTTCTAGAGCCTTTTTCTTAGCTTCTCTATATGCAAGTTGCTTTGCTTGCCTCTCAGCAATAGCTTTTTCTCTTGAGGCTTTTTTAGCTTCTAATGCCTGCGCTCTAGCATCTTGGTCATTATTAGCAACAGGTACAATGTCTTCTTCTTTGGCTTCTTTGCGCTCTTTTCTATTTGTGGCTTGCCTACGTTTTGATGATCTTGTAATGGATCGTAAGATCAGGTCACTAATGTCAAAGCGATTTGCAGAAAATAGCATTACCACATCAGCAGATTTGTCAAATATAAAATCATATTTTTTATTTGTTGCAATTTCTTGTACCGCAGCAAAAATTTGATCTTGTACAGGTTGCATCAATTGTTTTTTTTGAGTCATTAAATCGCCGTCAGGACCAAAACGTTTCTGTTTATAATCCAAGATCTCATTTTCTTCGATTTGGATTTCTTCTTCACGTTCTTCAATAAGTTCTTTTGTTAATAAGACCCTTTCATTAGTTAATTGTTTTTTCTTTTGGTCAACAACACTTAAACGTTGTTCAATTTCTGTTTTCCATTTTTGAACTTTCTTATTGAGCTGTGAAGCTGCTTGTTGGTATTCTGGTACGTTTTGTAAAATATATTCCGTATCAATGTATCCAATTCTTACACCACGTTGCGCATAAGAAGATAAGCTTGTAAAACAAACTAAAATCAATATAATGAGAACTTTATTATGTGTCCTTTTGGTGTTAAAATTTGTTGATGTCATCTTTAAAAATCTTACATAAGACGGATAAAAACCAATTATGCCGTCAAAAGGGTTTATATTCTTCAAATTAACGAAATAATTTTCGAAAAATTTTAACCCTTCTCTTAAATCATCATTGAATTGTTAGAAAATATCGTGCCAAACTTTAGAATTGTTGTCCAATGATAAAATGTGTTTCCCATCCATTTTTAATAGTTTGTCCAGGGAGTGGGTCAAATCCATGGCCAAAATCAATACCTAGAAGTCCAAATGCAGGCATAAATAATCGAACACCTAAACCAGCAGATCGTTTGAGATCAAAAGGATTATAGTCTCTAAATTGACCAAAAGACGCACCACCTTCCATAAATGCTAATGCATAAATTTTAGCTTGTTGTGATTTTAAAGTAATTGGATATCGCAATTCTAATGAAAATTTATTATAAATTGTTCCACCATCATTAGAAGCAGTTTGAGTTATTGGGTCAACAGGAGCAATAGAGTTGTTTGGGTATCCTCTTAGTTGAATAGCTTCTCTACCATCCAAAGTATATTGACCTAGACCATCACCTCCTACAAAGAAACGTTCAAAAGGAATGGTTCCTCTATTATTGTTATATGCACCTAAGAATCCAAATTCAACCTTTGGTCTTAATACCAGATCACCTACAATTCTACTGTACCATTCACCGCTAAATTTAATTTTATAAAATTCTAACCAATTGAAACGTTCTTGGTCAATTTCTTCAATTCTATCTGTAGCATCTTGGAGTTCTTCACTAGTTGAGTTTGAATCCTCAAGGATGTCTTCCATATCACTTCTGTCGTCTTGTAGTGCTTTATAATCCACACCATTTACTAAGGAGTAAGGAAATGTTAGCTTCGCTGTCGCATTAAAGTTAGAACCAGAGGTTGGATAAATAGGGTCAACCGCGGTGTTATTTCTGCTTAATCCTATTGTATAAGATAGGTTTCTTGACTGACCATTACCAAATGTAAACAGTCCCGTATTATAGTTTTTTAAGTCATATAATTGAAATGTTAAGGCTTGTGATAAAGTAAAAAAGTCATCAGGGACAGATAAACGTTTTGCTAAACCTAGCGTAATACCAGTAATATTAAAGCGTCGGTTTCTATCTGCATTTCCTGTTAGCTGATCCACTAAATATTGTTTTGTATGGGACAACGATGTTGAAAAACGTACTGGTTTTTTACCGCCTAACCAAGGTTCAGAAAAGGAAAAACTATACGTTTGGAAGAATCTACTAGCTTGAAGACGCAACGCTAATTGCTGGCCGTCTCCCATTGGAATAGGTTTGTAAGCTTCTTTTTTGAAGATATCCTTAATAGAAAAATTGTTAAAGGATAAACCAAGGGTTCCGATAAACCCACCACCGCCATAGCCACCTTGTAACTCGATTTGACTAGATCCTTTTTCCACTATAGAGTACTCCATGTCTAGTGTACCGTCATTTGGATTTACATTTTTGAAGTTAGGTGCAATCTGCTGCGCATCAAAGAAACCAAGTTGTCCTATTTCTCGGATTGTCCTGACAACGTTGCGCTTGCTGTACAATTGCCCAGGGCGTGTTCTAATTTCTCTATAAATAACATGGTCATTGGTTTTGTCATTTCCAACAACAGTGACTTTATTAAAATACGCAGGTTTACCTTCGGTAATTCTAATCTCTAAATCAATGACATTACCTTCAGCACTAATTTCAACAGGTACAATCGTTGAGAATAAGTATCCATTGTTTTGATATAAATTGGTTAAATCATCTGCATCAGGGTTGGAGTCATCTGCAATTCTTTTTTGTAATTCTACACCATTGTATGTGTCGCCTTTTGAAATACGCAGAATACGATTCAATAGCTCATCCGAATACACTGTATTTCCTAAAAAGTTGATTTCACCATATAAATATTTTTCGCCCTCCTCCAAATCAATATAGAGTGTAATGGAGTTATCATCGGTTTTAACCAAAGAATCTGAAAGAATACGCGCATCTCTATAACCGTTTTCTTTGTACTTATTTACAATACTAACTAAGTCTTCTTTATAGTCTGCTTCAATATATTTAGAACGCTTATAAAATCTAAGAAAATTACGTTTCTTAGTGTTTTTCATAGCAGCTCTAAGCTTCTTGCTTTTTAATTTTTCGTTTCCAGTAAATATGATGTCTTTGACTTTTATTTTTTGCCCACGATCAATATCTATTGTCATATTAACTCTGCTCTTTTTTATAGAATCCACTACTTCTGAAGTAGAAATAGTGACCTCAGTATTGAGATAGCCTTTTTTCTGATACTTATGTTTTATATAGTTCTTAGTTGTGGTAATGAGGTTTTCGGTAACTTTTGCTCCAGACTGAAGTTTGTTCTCATTGATAATTTCCTCAATTTTTCCTTTTCTAAGGCCAGAAATAGTAACGTCTTTTAATTCTGGAAGATCATAGAGTTCGATTTCTAACCAAATTTTATTACCTTCAGTTTTGGCTATAAATACATCGATGTTACTAAATAGATTTGAACTCCAAAGCTTTTTAATAGCATTACTAATTTTTCCATTTGGATTTGGAATAGTTACTTCTTGTCCTTTACGCAATCCAGAGTATGGAATAACCGTTGTGGCACTAAAATTAGTGTTTCCTGTAATGGTGATATCTTCTAAAATATAAGTGGTGCCAGTTGGTACGGCAGATTCTTGTGCGTTTAATGCAAAGCAATTAAATAAGACTATAAATAAAAGTAGCTGGGTAATGTTTGTTTTCAATAGTTCTAAATTAACTAAGTTGTTCACTCGTTTTTCCAAATCGTCTTTCTCTTTTTTGATAGTTCACAATAGCTTGATATAGATCTTCTTTCGAAAAATCTGGCCAAAGCACATCGGTAAAATACAATTCTGCATAAGCAATCTGCCATAAAAGAAAATTACTTATACGTTGTTCGCCACTAGTTCTGATCAATAAATCTACGTCTGGCAAATTTTGCGTGTAAAGATGCTCATTTATTACGGATTCATCAATCTTTTCAGGTGAAATTATATTATTTTTAACTTTAACACTTATCGTTTTAATAGCGCTTAATAATTCATCTCTAGAGCCATAACTCAAAGCTAGAGTTAACACCATATGGCTGTTGTTTTTTGTGAGATCAATAACGTGAGTTAATTCTTTTCGTGCCTTTGATGGTAAGGCTTCTAGGTTGCCAATAGCATTAAGTCTGATGTTGTTGTTTTGGAGCGTTGCAATTTCTTTTTTTAAGGAAGAAATTAAAAGCTTCATTAAAGTTTGAACTTCAATTTTTGGACGATTCCAATTTTCGGTAGAAAAGGCGTAAAGTGTTAAATTTTTAACACCGAGCTGTGCCGCTGTCTCTACAGTTTGTCGTACGGATTGTGTTCCGTTTTCATGACCAAACATTCTAAGCTTACCTTGTTTTTTAGCCCAACGGCCATTACCATCCATTATAATAGCAATGTGTTGCGGTAACTTGTTCGTGTCTATATGGTCTTTAAATGACATAGGTTTTTAAAATTTACAATAACATGAATTTCTCCCAAAGGTGTAGGTTAATGTCAGTCCGGTAAACATATACCAGTCATTGTTGTTTACGTTTCCAAAGCTAAAATTGGGTTGTAAGCTTTCGGTCTCAGGGACACTCCCGTCCAATTCGTCAGAGAACGTATATCTTGCACCTATTTCAAGTCCTAAAATAAATTTTCTATTTAAAGTCATTTTAAAACCTATTGCCATAGGTATCCCATAGGCCCAACTGTTGGTTCCTTCAGAGGTTTGTATGCCATTACTAAAATAATGATTGTCATGATTTGCAGCAGTGAATCCCGTATAGAGGTATGGAGTGGCTAATACGCCATTATAATGTAGGTTAAAGTCAATAAAGGTGAACTCTACTCCAGCAGCCAGTTCTAGTAGGTTGTTAGAAAAGGTATAACCCCTCTCAATACGTCGCGGGTCATCCGATTGGTTATCTAAAGCTTCTAGGGTTGTTGAGATAATAGAAAACCTGTAAGAATGTCTAGGACTTCTATTCCATTTAAAAATTGCCCCAAAGGCCGGCTTATTTGGAGCGATGTATTGGGTGGAACCAACATCTCCAATAAGGTTACTTCCTCCAGCAAAAACACCAATTTCATAAATTTGAGATTGACCATTTGAACTGAAAAATATACATATTATAATACTGAAAAAGTACTTCATAGATTTTAAAAAGTTTGCAAATATAATAAATATAGCGCGCCTATTATAATTTGTTGTTTACTAATACTGATAAAGCGTAAATAAGTCTTTTTTATTGCCTAGTTACGCTTATCCTCGCCCCAAAGAAGTTTTTTACGAAGCGTAGATAGAAAGCTTTTTTCTTCTAATGTCAGCATTTTTATAGTATAATCTGCTTTTTTTATGGTAATTTCAGTTGCAATGTCTAATGTTGCAATGCGAGAGTCTAAAGAGGCTAGGTGATGCTCTTCTCGTCCATGAACTTTAAGTTTAATTACCGTAGAATCTGGTATAATCAAAGGTCTAGCATTTAAATTATGTGGAGCAATAGGGGTGATTACAAAGTTTTTTGCTTCTGGAATAATCACTGGTCCTCCACAACTTAATGAGTAGCCTGTAGATCCTGTTGGTGTAGAAACAATTAAACCGTCTGCCCAATATGAAGTGAGATATTCATTATTTAAGTAGGTGTCTACAGTAATCATAGATGTCGTGTTTTTTCTACTGACTGTAATCTCATTGAGCGCAACATTAAATCCTTGCAAAGCTGCGTTGATCGGATGAGTTGTAATGGATAATAAACTTCGCTCAGAAATAGAATATTTGCCGTCCAGTATTTGGTCTATAGCAGCCTCAATGGTGTCTTTTTGAATCGTTGCCAAAAAGCCTAGGCGCCCAGTGTTGAGACCAATAATTGGTATGTCTAAATCCTTGACATGTTCTATAGCTCTTAAAATGGTGCCATCACCACCAATACTTATTAATAAATTAAAAGAAGTATCTAAGGTAGAGAATGTCTGAAATTTATGGGTATCATCTATAGCTAAATCATGATGTGCGTTTATTGCGTCTAAAAAGGTTTTCTTAATAAGTACTTCAACAGGTTTATTGCTTAATATTTGCAACAAGTTTTTAATATAAACTGTTGAGTTTTTAGGATAAAATTGACCGTAGATTGCAATTTTCATAATTACATGTTTAAATATTTGTCAAGATAGTCAGAGCGTTCTTTTAGGTTTTCTAAATAAGCATCGTCTTCATGTCCAGAAATGATATTGTAGCTGTATCTCCTAAAGGTTTGGATGATGTCATTGATACTAGCATTACCAATTTTAATTGTAATTTGAACGACATCATTTTCAATCTTAGAGATAAAAGCACCTAATAATTTAGCATTATTAGATTCAACAATTTGACATACTTCACTAAACGAATAATCGTTGTATCCTTTTTCAACAATGATAATGCCCCCACGTTCAGAAAAGAAAGGGGTTTCGTTAAATTTAGAAATAATATCACTCAATTCATAGTATCCTAAGTACCTGTTGTTATCGTCTAAAACAGGCATGATGTTGGTGTCATTAACTGCAAAAGCTTCCAAAACATCAAGCCAAATAGTGCGTTTTCTAACAAAAATACCTTCAAGTGTATATAAGAAATCAGATATAGGCTTGGAAGTGTCAAAGCAATGCGCGTCGTTTTCAGAAATACAACCAATATAGACATGGTCTCTCTTTACAGGGATGTGAGAATAGGTTAAATTACTGAACAGTAATTGTACATCCTTAATACTGTCTTCAATTTCTAAAGGTTTTATGTCGTTTATAATATGCTGTCTGAGTGGCATAATGTGTGTCTTTATAGTATTTGCAAATTAATTAAAAAATAGTACAAATCGGAGAAAGTTACTTTGTATTTTTGCTTTAAATATTTCGAGAAATGACAAAACTAAGTGTTAATATAAATAAGATTGCGACCCTAAGAAATTCTAGAGGGGGAAATATGCCTAATGTGGTAAAGTTTGCACAAGACGCGCAACGTTTTGGTGCAGATGGTATAACCATTCATCCAAGACCAGATGAACGTCATATTCGCTATCAAGATGCTTATGATTTAAAACAAGAAGTATTTACAGAATATAATATAGAAGGGAATCCTATCAAAAAATTTGTAGATATGGTTTTAGAGCTCAAACCTACCCAAGTGACACTAGTGCCAGATGCTGTAGATGCGATTACTAGTAATGCAGGTTGGGATACCATTATACATAAAAGTTTCTTAACTGAGATGATTCAGGAGTTTAGACAAAATAATATTAGAACTTCTATTTTTTTAGACCCTGTTTTAGAGCAGGTTGAAGGAGCAAAAGCAACAGGAACGGATCGTATAGAATTATACACTGAAGAATTTGCACACCAATATAGTTTGGGTAACACCAAAGCTGTTGTGCCTTATGTGCGATGCGCTGAGCTTGCTAATAGTTTGGGCTTGGGAGTTAATGCAGGTCATGATTTGTCATTGGATAATATGGCATTCTTTAAAAAAAATGTCCCAGAACTTCTAGAAGTATCTATTGGTCATGCATTGATAGCTGAGAGCTTGTATCTGGGTATTGAAAATGTGATTCAGATGTACTTAAATAAACTCAAATAATGGTATTACATTCTAATATTATTGGAGAAGGAAAGCCCTTTATAATTTTACATGGTTTCCTAGGAATGAGTGACAACTGGAAAACTTTAGGGCGAAAGTTCTCGGAGCAAGGCTATCAATTGCATCTTGTAGATCAACGTAATCATGGGCGCAGTTTTCATGATGATGTGTTTGATTATGAAGTTCTTGTGGAGGATTTGAGGTGGTATTGTGAGCAGCATAAATTGCGAGATATCGTACTTTTAGGGCATTCAATGGGAGGAAAAACAGCAATGTTGTTCGCTACAAAATACCCACATTTAGTATGCAAACTTATCGTTGCAGATATTTCTCCAAGGTTTTACCCGGTTCATCATGATGCAATTTTGGAAGGGTTATCTAGCTTGGATTTTTCAATATTAAAGACCCGAAAGGAAACTGATGCGCAACTGTCTAATTTTGTGCCTGAATTTGGGACTAGACAATTTTTGTTAAAGAATTTGCATTGGGTAGAAAAAGGCCAATTGGGCTTACGTATCAATCTTTCGGTCTTAAAAGATGAAGTCAGTGAAGTTGGTGAGGCTTTGCCTATGCATGCAAAATTTAATAAAGAGACTTTGTTCTTAAGAGGTGATAAAAGTGAATATATTGGTGCGCAGGATGAAAGCTTGATTAAATCACACTTTTCTGAAGCCTCTATTGTTACAATAGCTAATGCTGGACATTGGTTACATGCCGAAAATCCAAACGATTTTTTTAAGGAAGTCATGCAATTTTTAAGCTAGAATTTTTGATGTGAGACTCAAAATATAGTTTTATATAAAGCAGTGAAAGTTGTTGTCGAGGCAAAAGATGATAATGATGATTTATTTAAAAACGAGATAGCTGACCTTATTTATCATACGTTGATTCTATTGAATGTAAAAAACAGGAGTTTAAATGCTATTGAATTTGTGCTTTCAAATCGAAACACGAATAAAAATCTAACCTCTTTTTTAATACACTTTTATTAGCCAGATAAACGTTGTTTGGTGTGTAAGAATCACAATTATTGTATTTATTTTAAGGAGCTTGGTTTAAAGTGCAGTTCGGTCAAGTAAATATACAATTGAGGCATTTGTTTTTCTTAATATTACAATCGGTCACCATTTTTGCTTCGAAGACCTATCGTGAAAACCAAATGATACCATTTCTATAATACAGTTGCTGTAAATAATTTTGATTAACCACAATAGATTTGATTAATTCCTTGCCCATATTACATACCATATCCCATAGCCAATGTCTTAAAGCTATCATGTCATCGAAGGTTTTGTTCTTATAGCGTTTTTTAATGTACTGCCATATTTGTTCGCATGGATTTAATTCTAGGCAATAAGCAGGTCTATATTTTCAAACAACTTTTAGCTAAGGACGACGTTATACCATTTCTTGTTTGATATTACTGTAATATTTTGTATATTGTAGAATGCCAAAAAAGATACAAATTTCAGTTTTAGAGAGCGAGAAAGAATTACGCTTATTATTAACAAAAACAACAACTGACCGAGTTCGTGGAC
>JABSPM010000038.1 GCA_013215095.1 Flavobacteriaceae bacterium
ACTTTGGAATATGTTATTTAAAAATCAGCAATACAATCCACCAACAGTTTATGAGTATTTAGATCAAAAAAGAAAGAGAAAAGTACGTGAACTTCAAAAACAAATCGCTAATTTGGATGCCAGAATGAGAAAAGTCCAACCTTCATGAATGCCAGTGAAATTAAGGGGTAGTAGAAACGTTACTCAGAATTAGAAAAATGAAAAACAGAAAGTATTTAGTTTACATTGTAGCATTTGTCTCAATTTCCTTTTTCCAATGTAAATCACAAACGGAAAATAAATCAAAAGAGAGCGAAGACTCACAAAATAATAAGGTTTATATCAAACCAAATTATAGCGGAGAAACTATCGAACCTGAAACATATAATGCGACAGGAAAGGTATACAACATCTTTATTTTCAATGAAACTTCAAATTCGATAAGTGCTAATGAAAAAGTGACAATTAAGCTTAACGAAAGTTACGTATTTAAAATACCCGACACAATGGGCATTGCACTTGATAACGGAATTCAATTCTTCTTTGGAGAAACAGAAGGATTAGAAGTAATTGACACTAAAATTCAAGTAGCTGGATTAGGTGGAGAATGGCTCGAAAAATTAAATGTACCTAAATCTGCGGATTGGGCGTTTTCAATATTAAATCCAGGAGAAGGAGACCCAATCCCAGAATAAGAACGAAATGAAAAAACTGTTTTTAGATGACGTTAGGACTATCGAAATGATTTATGATAAATAAATGGAATCTGAATTCGATATAGTTCGGACTTATGACGAATTTGTTTCTTACATAACAGAAAATGGATTGCCAAGTTATATAAGTTTTGACAATGACCTCGGACTTGACAAAAACGGCAAGACTTTTTATGTTCAAAGTAAGAGAAACTATGACTTCTAGTGAGAACCATCCTATGGATGGAAATGTGCACGTTGATGAATTTGTTCTAGGAGGAAAAGATCAAGGCGATGTTGGGCGCAGCTATGATAGCAAGAAAAAGAAAGCTGTCACAGCGATTGAACTAACTAAAGATGGAAAGGTAAAGCGTATGTATGCTATGAGAATAGATGATTTTTCAGCAGAATCCCTTCAATATATTTTCGTAAAACACATTAGCCGTGATGCTAAAATAACAACAGACAAATGGCGTGGATATAGACCTATATCTAAAGCTTATCACATTACTCAAATTGAAAGTAACAATGGATTGAATTTTAAAGCGTTACACACAATGATACATCAAGTTAAGTCGTGGATTAGAACAACATACTCTTGGGTAAGTGAAGCTAATTTAAACAGGTACTTTAACGAATTTTGTTTTAGAATAAATCGCTCGCAGAGTAAAGCAACAATATTTAATAACTTAATAACTAAAATGGTCAATAACGATGTGATATATCAATCTGATTTGATAAGTAACTAACTGATGTTACGCAATAAAAATAGTAAATTAGTGCTATTAATGTTAATAACTTACTAGATTTATACACAGACTATTTATTAGTTACTCCGACCTACAGCACGGCAACAGGTTTATCTTCTGTAACGGACAACAAAGTGAGTCACGATCAAGTTACACGTTTACTATCAGGTCAGATTAATAGCAGTACTCTATGGCAACAAGTCAAGCCATTAATCCATGAGATTTATTGTGATGACGGTTTACTGATTATAGACGATTCAATAGAGTCAAAACCTTTTACCAAAACCAATGCTTTGATTAATTGGCATTACGACCACTGTACTGCTAAGAGTGTTAAAGGTGTCAATTTTGTGAGTTCATTTTACTACAGCCCTAAATATATAGAACTTCCAGTAGGGGTTCACTACGTTCTAAAGGGTCAAGAACAAATTGATAAGCAAGGTA
>JABSPM010000039.1 GCA_013215095.1 Flavobacteriaceae bacterium
AACAGACTATACTACAGATGCCTTAGAAGAGCGTAGAAAAACATATTTAAACGTTGTAACATCAATATTAGTTAAAGATTTGAATGACCTAGTAAACACTTGGGCAAACGGTGGAACATACTACAACGTTTTCATGAACTTATCTGAAGATGATGCTATCTCAAGAATTATGTCTGGACCGTTCTTCTTAGCAAATGAAGAGCTTGCTGAGGAAAGAATGACTAAGCCAGCAGACTTAACAGATGGTATTAACAACTCTGGTCAAGAAGACGAGCACTCTTGTTTTGCTGACAATACCCATAGAGATGTTGTAACTAACGCTCAAGGTATTGTAAATGTTATTTTTGGTGAGTATGGTACAATTTCTGGAGCTTCGGTTTATGATTTAATCGAGCAAGAAAATGCTACTGTAGCCGCAGCTTTAATGGCTGCTAAAGATAGTGCAATGGCAAAAATTAATGTTATTGACACTAAAGCAAACGACGATCAGCCTTTTGATGTTTTACTTCAAAATGAATCTATTGAAAGTCCAGGACCAATTATCGAAGCTGGTCTTGCTTTAAAGAATGAATTTGGAGCAAACATATCTGCAGGAGCTACCGCTATTGGTATTAACTTATTATAATGCACATATAACTATCTAAAAGGATAGCAGTATAATAAAAAAACCTGACAATATCAATTGTCAGGTTTTTTATTAAACTAGTTTACATTTCTTTCTATCTATTAAATTGATTATTTTTACACTATGAATATAACCCAAATATCATTAAAACATAACGTAGTCATAAAATTGATCATTTTAGTCTGTTGCGTCAGTTGTAACAACAGCTGCTCTACTGACAGTGCTTACGAAAACATTCCAAGTTATGAGCTTGGAGAAGAGAATCTCACCGATGATTTAAGTATACATCCTGCAAGCACAAGTTTGGCTTTTGGAACTCAAGTTCCAGGGGCATCGCAACACGAACAATTACAATTTGCTACAGGAAACTCATTATTTAATCAATCTTGGGTGCAAGCGCCAGCATCTACAACTGGCTTAGATGGTTTAGGCCCAACTTTTAACTCTAGAGCTTGCGCAAACTGTCACCTAAAAGATGGTAGAGGAAAACCTTTTGAGCCATCCAACTTTGGCTCTAAAGGCTTTTTAATACGTCTTAGTATAGCAGGTGTAAATTCACATGGCGGTCCAGTTCCTGTGCCAAATTATGGAAATCAATTACAAAACCACTCTAATTTAAATATTCCTATAGAAGCGGATATCCAAGAAACTTTTGAATACCAACAAGGAACTTACCCTGACGGCACCACCTATGAATTGCGCAAACCTAATTACACTTTTATTAATGAGAATTTTGGGTCATTAGCAGGTGTATTAATATCACCAAGAATAGGACAGCAAACCATTGGACTTGGTTTTATTGACGCCTTACCTGAATCTGAAATCTTAAAAAATGTTGATGAGTTTGACGCTAACAATGATGGTATATCTGGACGTGCAAATTACACTTGGAATGTTCAAACACAAACCACAGAGATTGGAAAATTTGGATGGAAAGCGAATGAACCGAGTTTAAAACAGCAAATTGCAGGAGCATTTTTTGGAGATATGGGACTTACCACATCCATTTTTAATGACAATACTTGCCCACCAGGCCAAGAAGATTGCTATAGTGCACCAAATGGGGGCGCGCCAGAAGTCACGGATATACAGTTAGATCGCGTTCTTTTTTATCAATCTGCTCTCGCCGTTCCCAAACGTAGAAACTACAAAAAAGAAACTGTACTAAGAGGAAGAGAGCTCTTTAATACCGTCAATTGTAAAGCATGTCATGCTATAGATTTTAAGACAGGTCCTTACGAAATAAATCCTATGCTATCTAATAAAAATATTAGACCCTATTCAGATTTCTTATTACATGATATGGGTGAAGGTCTAGCAGATAACAGACCCGATTTTAAAGCAAATGGAAGAGAATGGAGAACACAACCACTTTGGGGAATCGGTCTTATTGAATCGGTTAACAACCACACCTTTCTATTGCATGATGGGCGCGCCCGAAACATTGAAGAAGCCATTTTATGGCATGGTGGTGAAGCTGAAAATTCAAAACATAAATTTATGAACCTTACATTACAAGAGCGTGATGATTTAATTAGTTTTATCAAATCTTTATAACTATGAAAAACATAATAATATCCCTACTTATAACCTTTGGAATTGTAATCTATGCCTGTTCCTCCGATCAATCGAGCACAAGTGTTATCGATTATAAAAAAGAAGTTCCAAAAACAGTTACAGAAAAAATTATACTTCCAAGCTTAGAAGATTTGCTTTCTAAAACAAATGCATTAAAAACAGCAATTGATAATTTTGCCGCAAACACGAATGAAACTCAACTAGAAACAAGCAGAAACAGGCTCATTGAAGCCTATGAAGCCTATGCTGGCGTTTATATCTTTAATATCGGAGAAGTCAAAAATAAATTTATGAATCGTAGATTAAATTCATGGCCTGTATTTAATATTGCGATTGAAAATAATATCACTAGTGGCAACTTCGATCAAAGTACAATCTCTAGCCTAGGTAGTGCCGCTAAAAATCTTCCAGGATTAAATTACCTTTTATTTAAAAACACTTCAGTTGCCGAACAATTGCTAGAATTTCAAAATAACAGCAACCGCTTGGACTTTTTGGTACTTTTATCTGATGAATTTCATTCCAAAATAACAGAATTACATCAGATTTGGAGTGCAACAGGACAAAACTACGCCAGCACATTTAGCAACAACGAACAAGAAGGTTTAGCAAGTTCTTTCAATATGCTATATAACGGACTTTATAACGTCATTGATAACTGTAAAGTAACGAAAGTTGGAAAACCAGGTGGTTTAGAGAATTCTAATTTTACAAATCCTGAGATTGTAGAAAATTACTATACAGGCAACTCCTTAGATTTAATATTAAAAAATCTGGAGTCCATTGAAGACGTATTCTTTAATGATGATATAACCTCTATTTCTGACTATATTAATTTTATTGCTAAAAACGACACATTAAGCAACAATTTACAAACCAAAATAACTAATGCAAAACTTAGTGTTACGGCTATTAATACGCCACTCAAACTTGCTGTAGAGACCCAACCTGTAAAGGTTAAAAAATTACACGATGACTTAAATGAAGTCCTCGTCCTAATGCATAACGACATTAGAAGCATATTATCTATAATTATTACAGGAACAGATAACGATGGCGATTAGTCATACCCAAAAACACAAGCCTATATTAAAGTCTATTTTTAAAGAATAGGCTTTTTTTAATGATAGTTGTTAAAGATTTTTGAGGCTTCATTATAGGCACTCTCAAAACTCATGGCATGGAGATGTGTTGTCGCTTTATTTGATGTAAAATAAGACAGGAGCTTCTCTGTAGGCATATTTCCAGTTAACTCATCTTTTGCCATCGGACAACCACCAAAGCCTTGAATTGCCCCATCAAAGCGCCTACACCCTGCCTTATAGGCTGCATCAATTTTCTGAAACCAAGTTGTTGGTGTTGTATGCAAATGTGCCCCAAATTCAATATCTGGATATTTAAGAATTAATTGAGAAAACAAATAATGAATACTTTCAGCATTAGAGCTTCCAATAGTATCACTTAAGGATAAAATTTTTACACCCATATTACTCAAACGTTCGGTCCACTCCCCTACAATATCAACATTCCATGGATCGCCATAAGGATTACCAAATCCCATAGATAGATAGGCAACGACTTTTTTATTATGCTTCGCTGCTACTTCTAAAATTTCCTGTAAAGTTACCACTGATTCCGCAATGGTTTTATGGGTATTACGCATTTGAAAATTTTCTGAAATTGAGAATGGAAACCCTAAGTAATCTATGGCCTCATATTGAGCAGCATCATTAGCACCCCTAGTATTTGCAATAATAGATAAGAGTTTACTAGATGTTTTACTTAAATCTAATTGGTCTAAAACCCTTGCCGTATCAACCATTTGAGGAATGGCTTTTGGTGATACAAAACTTCCAAAATCTATAGTATCAAAACCTACTCGCAATAAGGACTGAATGTATTGTACTTTCTGTTCTGTAGGTATAAATGTTTTGATCCCTTGCATGGCATCCCTTGGGCATTCAATAATCTTAACTTCTTCTGACATTGCTCTCGTTTCAGTCTATAAAAATAAGATTATTTTTCTGAAAGGAAGATAAAAATTGCAATACCAACAAATACAATAATTTGCAGCCATTTAAATACAATTCCAGAGTTTTTATGCGCTCTTATATATACCGAAATTCCGCTTGATAACATGGCAATCATAGCAAAAATTATAAAAGAAGTCAGCATAAACAACACCCCTAAAACATAAAATTGAACCACGGTGGATAGTGTTTCACTAAATAAAAAACTAGGAAAAAAGGCTAAGAAAAATATAGAGACCTTAGGGTTTAAAACATTCATTACAAAACCTTGACCAAACAATTGTAGTACTCCTTTTTTGGGCACATTATCTGCATGCATTGCAACAGTGCTGCTAGACTTATAAACCTTATAAGCTAAAAACAGCAAGTACAGCGCGCCAACCACTTTTAATCCCAAAAACAAATAAGCACTACTTTTTATTATCGCAGAAACACCAAAAGCCACTAATGTCGTATGTACAATACATCCAGAAATTAAACCCGCTACTGTAGCCAAGCCATATTTCCTTCCATTGACAATACTTTGCATAAGCACATAAATATTATCTGGTCCAGGAGATATCGCTAAAAGTGATGTCGCTAGTACAAACGAAATTAGTGTCTCAATATTCAATATTATATTTTTTTAGTGAAACTATCATTTTATTCATAACCCTTTATTGTATTTAAGCATGTCCTTTTTTTATTAAAGCGTTATTAATCCTTTTTATTAATTGTGGCCCTTCATAGATAAATCCAGTATACACTTGTACCAAATCTGCACCTGCATCTATTTTTTCTAGAGCATCATCTGCAGTATGAATACCGCCCACTCCAATAATAGGAAATGCTTTCCCACTCTTTTCTGCGAGATATTTTATAACCGCTGTACTTTTATCTTTAATTGGTTTACCACTTACACCGCCATTTCCTATAGCTTCTAAAGTATTTAAAGGTGTTTTTAATTCTGTTCTAGACACAGAAGTGTTTGTCGCTATTACCCCATCAATACGTGTTTCTCTAACAAGTTCAATGATTTCATCCAATTGAGTAGTATTCAAATCTGGAGCGATTTTTAACAAAATTGGTCTTTGTATATCAAATCCGCTATTGGCCTTTTGAATCTCAACTATAAGCTCCAGCAAGTATCTCTTATCGGTCAATTTAGCATGGCTTCCCACATTTGGACAGCTTACGTTTAGCACAAAATAATCGACATAGGGATGCAGCGCATTAAAGCATTCCAAATAATCTTGCGTATAATTTTCTGGTAAAGTATCTGTGTTTTTTCCAATATTTCCTCCAATAATTAACTTGCCTTTATTTTTCTTTAATTGTTCTATAGCAGTCTCAACTCCCTCATTATTAAACCCCATTCTATTAATAATGCCTTCATCAGCTTTCAATCTAAATAAGCGCTTTTTAGGGTTACCCACTTGTCCACGCGGTGTAACAGTTCCTATTTCTATAAACCCAAAACCATAGTCTGCCAATTCATTATATAATACTGCATTTTTATCAAAACCCGCTGCTAATCCAATAGGGTTTCTAAACTTTAGCCCAAACAAGTCGCGTTCTAAAGATGCGTGACGCACTCTATATTTCTTTCGAATCAATTGGGGTATAAAAGGAAATTTGGACAAAATTTTTACAAGCGAAAAGGTAAAATAATGAATCTTTTCTGGATCAAAACGAAATAGAATTGGTCTAATAAGAGATTTGTACATATGCTATAATTTGGCTGCAAAATTACATTAAAAAGTTTCAAGAAAAAAGTATCATGTAATCCTTGTCTTTACCGCGTATCTTATCTATTTTTGAAAGCAGTACCTTGAGATACCATCTCAAGGTACGAATCGAACTAATTTTTAATTTTGAAATGGACGAAAAGGTCTATTCCTCGCAACTATAGCGTATAATTCAAATACAACGAATGCTAGACAAACAACACATTATCGATAGATTTGTAAGCTATGTCACTGTAGATACTGAAAGTGACCCAAACAGCAAAACAACACCGAGTACAGAAAAACAATGGGATTTAGCCAATCAACTTGTTGAGGAGTTAAAACGTATTGGGCTATCTGATGTTACTATTGATGCTAATGCTTACATCATGGCAACTTTACCTAGTAATGTAGAACACGACGTACCAACAATTGGTTTTATTTCGCATTTTGATACCTCTCCAGATTTTACTGGTACGAATGTAAAGCCACAAATTATAGATCAATATGACGGTAAGGATATTATCTTGAACAAAGATCAAAATATTATCTTATCTCCCAGTTATTTTGAGGACTTATTATTGTACAAAGGACAAACACTTATCACTACAGATGGTACAACACTTTTAGGTGCAGATGACAAAGCTGGTATTTGTGAAATTGTAAGTGCTATGGAATACTTAATCCAACATCCAGAAATTAAACACGGTACAATCAAAGTTGGTTTTACACCAGACGAAGAAATTGGTCGAGGCGCACATAAATTTGATGTTGAAACATTTGGAGCAGATTGGGCCTATACCATGGATGGCAGTCAAGTTGGAGAGTTAGAGTATGAAAATTTCAATGCTGCTGGCGCAACGGTACAATTCCATGGAAAAATAGTACATCCAGGCTATGCTAAAGGCAAAATGATCAATTCTATGTACTATGCTTCGGAGTTCATCCATGCATTACCAAAACTTGAGGTTCCTGAACACACAACAGGTTATGAAGGTTTTTTCCATTTGCACCACATGGATGGCAAGGTAGAACAAACCACCTTGCACTATATCATTAGAGATCATGATAAAACAAAATTTGAAGCTCGTAAAGCGGTAATGCTAGATATTGCAAATGCTATGAATAAAAACTATGGTGCAACTGTTGTTACATTAGACATCAAAGACCAGTATTACAATATGAAAGAAAAGGTAGAACCTGTAAAACATATTGTGGATATTGCTGAAGAAGCTATGAGAGCCTTAAATATTGAACCTCTCATTAAACCCATTAGAGGAGGTACAGATGGGTCTCAATTGAGTTATATGGGGTTACCATGTCCAAATATTTTTGCTGGTGGTCATAACTTTCATGGGCGCTATGAATACGTACCAGTAGAAAGCATTATGAAGGCTACGGAGGTAATTTGCAAAATTGCAGAAATCACAGCTAAAAAGGCACATCACAGTTAGTTAATGGCTAACAGTCGTCTCAAAGTACGCTCAAATAAACAAGTCTACAATTATCTTATAATATGTTAAAAAACGATTTGAGCACTCATATTTTTTCGAAAAAAAATAGCTTTATTATAAAATTGAGGCTATTTTTTTTATCTATAAACGAAAAGTATCTGTAGGCTTTGAAGTGACTAAAAAAAGTGAATTTAACGCGATATAATTTGGGATAGGTAAGCTCTCCTCTAACATCTCAAAAAAATACAACTCATCGCTCTTTTTTTCATGAGTTAGCTAAAAACAGTTGACAAATTTCCTGACTTATAGCTGTTAGTTTTTGACATATATAACGCATATGTCCTTTCGTTTTAATCCTTTATCTAGATGTGCTTTAAAAATTTATCATAAAATATAGACACTCATAAATCACTTTATCTAAAGAAAGAATCTACAAACTCGTATTTATTAAACACTTGTAAATCTTCAATGCCCTCACCTACTCCAATATATTTGACTGGAATTTGAAATTGATCTGAAATACCAATTACAACACCGCCTTTTGCTGTTCCATCGAGTTTGGTAACCGCGAGAGATGTTACCTCTGTTGCGGCGGTAAATTGCTTAGCTTGTTCAAAAGCATTTTGTCCGGTAGAGCCATCCAGTACTAGCAAGACATCGTGTGGCGCATCTCCAATAACTTTTTGCATTACACGTTTTACTTTAGTCAACTCGTTCATTAAGTTGATTTTATTATGTAAACGCCCAGCTGTATCAATAATAACTACATCGGCATCCATTGCTACAGCGCTTTGTAAGGTATCAAAAGCTACGGAGGCAGGATCACTTCCCATATCTTGCTTTACGATAGGAACATCTACACGATCTGCCCATACTTGCAATTGATCAATTGCTGCGGCTCTAAAGGTATCGGCAGCGCCCAAAACGACTTTTAAGCCCTGCTTTTTAAATTGACTTGCTAGTTTTCCTATTGTTGTCGTTTTACCCACACCATTGACACCAACAACCATCATCACATATGGCTTCTTACCTAAAGGAATAGAAAAATCTTTAGCCTCGCCAATATTCGTTTCAGAAAGCAGACCCGCAATTTCCTCTCTAAGGATTCTATTAAGTTCATCTGTACCCAAATACTTATCTTTTGACACACGTATTTCTATACGTTCAATAATTTTCAAGGTTGTATTTACACCAACATCACTAGTGACCAAAATTTCTTCCAAATTATCTAATACCTCATCGTCAACTTTTGATTTTCCAGCAACAGCTTTACTTAATTTATTAAAAAAAGTTGTTTTAGATTTCTCTAAGCCTTTATCTAGTGTTTCTTTCTTTTCGGTAGAAAAAATTTTCTTAAAAAAACTCATCTTAAATTATCATTTTCAGTTATCTACATTTAGTCAAAAGTCTTGCCTTTGTAATTGGGCTGCTAAAATGTCATAAAATATGACATAAATATAAAAAAAGCTGCTTTCTTTTTGAAAGCAGCTTTAAAATATTGTCCTTTTAAGCGAATTATTTTTTGCTTAAAAAATCGTTTACTTGCTCTGGAGCCATGATTGATTCAACAAAAGTATAAGCACCCGTTTTTGGAGACTTTACCATTTTGATAGCTTTTGTTAATCTTTTCGACCCAGTTTGTAACGATGCTACTGATTTCTTTGCCATGATTCAAATATTTACATTTGAAATTTCTACCAAAGGGTAAAAATCTCTAAATTATTTAATTTCTTTATGAAGGGTCATACGCTTAAGGATTGGATTAAATTTCTTAATCTCTAATCTATCTGGCGTATTCTTCTTATTCTTCGTTGTAATATATCTTGAAGTTCCTGGTTGACCTGAAGCTTTGTGCTCAGTACATTCTAATATTACTTGAACTCTATTTCCTTTCTTTGCCATTGTACTTAATTTTAACTATTAAGGCTATTATTTAATAAATCCTTTTGCTTTAGCTTCTTTAATTGCAGCTGCAATACCAATCTTGTTGATTGTTTTTAGCGCTGACGTAGAAACTTTTAAAGTCACCCACTTATCTTCTTCAGGAATGTAAAAACGTTTTTTAATTAAGTTCGCATTAAATTTACGCTTTGTTCTATTCAATGCATGCGATACGTTATTTCCGACCATCGCTTTTTTTCCTGTAAGTTCACAAACTCTAGACATTATTTTTAACTTTAAATGTTGTTATTTTCAAACGAGGTGCAAATTTATAAATTCTTTAATAGTTGACAAACTTTATCTTATCTATTTTTTAGAAATTTCTTTCTGTAACATTTCAAAAGCTTTATTTACCGCCTTATGGATTACCTTTGTACGATGATTTCCAAAATTATAAACTTCTGAAATTATGCCACTTGGTGTTGCAAGAGCAATATATACGGTTCCTATTTCTGTTTTGACATCGCCTTTGGTTGGCCCTGCATTTCCGGTTGTTGCGATTGCATAATCTGTTTGAAATAACCTTTTAGCGTTGTTTGCCATAGCCCTTACCACCGCATCACTCACTACAGAAGAGGCTTCTATTAGATCTTGATCTACTTTAAGGATCTCAATTTTACTTTGGGTTGCATAAGTGACGACGCTTCCTTTAAAATATTGAGAGGCGCCAGCAATACTTGTTAACCGTTCTGCTAAGGCTCCTCCTGTGCAGCTTTCTGCAATAGAAAGCGTTAGCCCCTTTTCAATGCATTGTTTGGCTATAATAGCTTCTAATGCTCCATTTTCTTCATAACCTGCAAACACATCTTTGATTTGCGGCAATAGCAATTGAATTTGCTTTTGCATTTCTCTTTCAACTGTAGTTCTATCGTTTCCTTTAGCAGACAATCGCAAACGTACTTTTCCGAGATTTGGCAAATAGGCAAGCTTTATAAAATTGGGCAAATCCTCTTCCCAAGATTCAATTCGCGCAGCCAAAACGCTTTCACCTAAACCATAGGTCAGCAAGGTCTTATGCATGATATACGGCAATTGAAATTGCTCTTGCAACTTTGGAAGCACTTCATTTTCTAGAAGCGCTTTCATTTCGAAAGGCACACCTGGCAGGGCTACAAATACTTTATCTTGGTGTTCCATCCATATACCAGGGGCGCTTCCAAAACGATTCATAAGGGCTTTTGACTTGGAAGGCATCAAAGCTTGGTCTATATTAACTTGAGCTAAGGGCTGCTTAACATGATGCTCCCAAAGGTATTTGATATTTTGCAGTACTTCCTTATTTTGCACTAAGGTATCGTTAAAGTATTGCGCAATTGTAATTTTGGTAATATCATCTTTGGTCGGCCCTAAGCCTCCCGTAATAATTATAATATCCACATTGGATTGCGCTTCTTTTAATGCCTTTAAAATATGTGTTTTATCGTCTTGTACGGACGTAATTTGATAGACAGACACTCCAATTTCATTGAGTGCTTTAGAAATAAATGCAGAATTAGTATCCACAATTTGCCCAATGAGAATCTCATCGCCAATAGTTATAATTTCAGCTTGCATTATAAATTAAAATCTTCCTTAATTTCTTCTTTAGCTTTATCTATGGCTTCTAAAACCACAGCAAGTGTTTGACTAATATCTACGTTTCTTTGCTCATATTTTCCCCAATCTTGTACCTCTATAAGCTTATTGAGCACACCAAGACCAAACAAGTCTATAGTTGGTTTCATCTTATGAGCCGCTTTATAGCATGCGAGATAATCTTTACACTCCGCTGCTTGCTTTAATATTAGTGCATCTTCTGTGACTTCTTCTAGGAATGTCATTGCTAGAGTTTCAATAAACTCTTGATCATTATCAGCAAGTTCTCTAATTTTGTCTAATTTGTAATGTTCTTCCATCATTTTACTTTTATGGAGAATAGTTGTTTATCTTCTATAAATCCTGTTAAGGTATCATTCGCTTCTACTTTACCAACGCCCGATGGAGTTCCTGTAAATATAATATCTCCTATCTTTAATGTAAAATATTTGGACACATATTCAATTATTTCATTTATTTTCCAAAGCATTAAGTTGGTATTTCCTTGCTGTACTAAGGTTTTATTCTTTAGTAAGCTAAAGTTGATATTATTGACATCTTCAAGGTCATGTTTTGACATCCATTCTCCCACCACGGCAGCACCATCAAAGGCTTTTGCCTTTTCCCAAGGTAAGCCTTTAGCTTTTAAATGACGTTGCACATCGCGTGCTGTAAAGTCGATACCCACGGTAACTTGCTCATAATATTTATGAGCAAATTTTCTATCTATATATTTCCCAACTTTATTGATTTTGACCAAAACCTCAACTTCATAATGCACATCATCCGAAAAATCTGGAATAAAAAAGGGTTGTTTTTTTAGTAATATCGCTGTGTCTGGTTTTAAAAACACTACAGGATCTGTTGGTTTTTCGTTTTCTAGTTCTGCAATATGCGCTGCGTAATTACGTCCTATACAAATAAGTTTCATATTCTGTGTTCTCCGCCTTTAAGTTGAGTATTACATCTCATTTACAATTGTATTCAATTTCTACTGTATTAGCATCATAGTGTAATGCCAACTATGGTAGAATGTTATATTAAATTAGAATAGTTTATCATTAAACTTTTGTTTTAACTGAATTGCGGTGAGTACTTTTTTTGTATAAAGTGGGAAGTCCGCATTAAGTAGCCATCCAAAATAGCCTGGTTCTTGATTTAGAACGTCTGTTACTTTTTTACCTTTATGTTTTCCAAAAGAGAAACATTCTTCGCCGTCTTTATCAAACGAAATAAAGCCAGCAAAATCAGCAAATCGTCTTTGCGTACTGAACTCTGCTAAAAATTTCATGTTATTTTCCAAATCCTCCTCGTAGCGATCGAGTTGTGCTTTTAGAACTTCATAAGTGGCATTGGTGTCTGCTTCTGCACTATGTGCGCCTTCCAAATCTTTATCACAATAAAACTTATAGGCAGCACTTAAAGTACGTTTTTCCATTTTATGAAAAATTGTTTGCACATCTACTGCAACACGATTTTTCATATCGAAATCTACATCTGCACGCAGCATTTCTTCAGCTAATAGAGGAATATCAAATCTATTGGAATTAAACCCCCCTAAATCTGAATCTTTAATCATGTTGTGTACATCCTTAGCAATCGCCTTAAAATTAGGTTCGTTTGCCACTTTCTCATTAGAAATACCATGAATAGCCACAACCTCTTTAGAAATCTCCATCTCTGGATTGACCAACCATGTTTTGCTCTCTTGTGTTCCATTTGGGAATACTTTAAGCACTGATATTTCTACAATACGATCTTTAGAAATATTAATTCCTGTGGTTTCCAAATCAAAGAAACAGATCGGCTTATTCAACTTTAATTGCATAAAACTTTAGTTTAAGGCAAAGGTAAAGAGAATAAACAAAATAGAATATTTATTTTTAAAAACATATAGAGATTAGCACTATCTCAGGTTTTAGTAAAACACTATCGCATTGCATACATTAAGTATTTTTATTTCTTATAGTCCTAAGATTTTCAATTCCTTATAAATAAAGATTAGCTTAAATGGTTTAATCTTTTATTTTGAAATTTAATGTAGAACAAAACCATATATATTCTGAACGCAAAATATCGTAATTTAGAGCGTACATCTTAAGTCCATTGCGCAAAACATCACAACTCGCGCTATGGATTAATTTCTTTATATTTAAAATTTAGCACGTATGTATTGACTCATAAGCGCCCGTAGAAAGGAGTCTAACTGCATCATTGCCTTAACAACCTACAAGGGACAACTCTCCATAAAAAGTAACGTACTGCGCAAGTGCTTTTGACAAGTCATTAAAATTCAGAAACATCGCAACGAATCAGACCAAACGAACAAACGGAAGATTTTGAAGTACGATAAAACTGGATTTACTTTGCGCGAATTTAATAATCGTCCTGCACCTGTATTTCGGTGCTTTGTTGTAAATTAAAAATATCAATAATTATTTATGTCTCCACATTTTCTTTGTTGCATATTTTACAGTGGAGTACCAACATTCTTAGATATCCTGGTTAAATTTCATTCACTAATTACTTTACTGCAAACACGATAGACTTACTGCTTCGTAAAATATCCTTTCCATGAGCATAAACAAACAACCTTAGATAGCCGCTCTAAGAAAATAGCTGTATTTTTTTGGAGAGGGAGTTAAAATAGAGGATAAAACACCGTTATTTTATGCTCTTTTCTTAAAATTACATCTACCCCAGAACACTACTTAGTTTGAACATAGGCAAATACATAGCAATAAGAATTACACCAACCAACAAACCTACAATCATAATAATCACTGGCTCTAGCAACGTAGACAATAGTTTAGATTTTTGTTGCACTTGACTTTTATACTGTACATTAAGTCGTTTAAAAATAAACTCATTTTGATTGGTTTCTTCAGCTACCTTTACTAAAGCTATCATCTTACTGTCAAATAATTTGTGTGGTTTTAAACTAAGACTTAAAGTTTTACCTTTTAAAATATCTTGCTCAATAGCAGCTAACGCATCTTGTAAAGGATAAAAATCAATCATTTTTTTTACCAATTGAATACTATTAACCAGCGGTACTTTAGATGCAGTTAATAGACTTACGGCTTGGGTAAACTGCGATAAATAAATTATTTTCACAAACTCTCCAATAAAAGGTAGTTTTAAAATGAATTTATCTTTTAGCTTCTTATACCATTTTTTTTTACTAAAAAAAGCTCTTGACCCGATTAGTGTAAGAAAAACCAAAAGCAATATCCATCCATAACCCTTTAGGAAAGCTGAACAACTAATAATAAATTTGGTTATTACAGGTAGTTCTACTTTTTGCTGCTCAAAAATATCTTGAAACATTGGAACCACGTAATTTAACATAAAAACAACTACCAAAATGGCTGTCGTTAATATAATGGCTGGATAGGTTAATGTGCTCATCAAATTTCTCCGCTGTTCATTCTTTCTTGAATAAAATTCCGATAATTGTCCTGTAACTTCAATTAAGCGGCCCGTTTCTTCGCCTATCTTTAACGCATAATATTCATACTCTGAAAACTCTTTAATCCTTTTAATAGATTCAGAAAGACTTGAACCAGATATAATAGCCTTGGAAATTATATTAAGTTTTTCTTTTTGTGCTTTTTTTTTCATAGATTCTTCTATGAGTTCTAAAGCCTCTTTTAATGTGATTCCTGCTCTTAAAAGCACACTAAGTTCTGTATAAAAATCGTCTTTAACTTTATTAGAAAAAGTGTGACCAAAAAACGTGATTTCCTTTTCCAGAAAGGACGTCTTATCGTTCGATTTAGCTTTGCGTTTATGATGTCTTTGTATATTGTCTAATTCAAATCCCATTTGTCCATATAAAGAGTTGCATCATTGCTCTTAAAAATAAATACTTCTTTATTCATAAATGCTTTTGTGGTTCTCAATTTTATAGCATCAACTCTATTGCTTTCGGTTAATATCCCATCAAAATAAAACTCCTTCAACTTTAAAGTAATTGAAAAAGTATCTTGTGCTTTAATAATAAATTCTTTTAAAAAAATATATGAAACTGAATCCAGTTCATGTTTTAACACTAACTCATTTTCTTCTCGATTAAAATACACATGCGAATAACGATTAAAGTCTAAACATAAACTTGTCTCAAGTTTTTGCAATTCCAAATTATTAGTATAGTTTGCTTGAATAGCGAACATTTGTTTTTGGACTAGACCTAATACAGAAAACGCCAATCCAACGACAATACTTGTAACCACAAGTACTACGATTATTTCACTCAAGGTAAATGCTTTTATTTTTCTGTTAGTCTTCAATATTAACTATAGTAATTACTTTATTAGTTTTAACATGTATTGCTTCAAACACTACTAAGGTTTGCTTATTTTCTTTAAAACGTTCAATACTGACATTCCAATTTTCGAAAACCTCTTTATAAGGTAATAACAGTTGCTCATGTTCTTGTAAATAGCGCAGTTCATTCAAATGACAATCTATAGCTTGAGTATTATTTTTTATAGTATTTGAAAATAAGTTGTTCAGTATCATACTCGCCAAAACAAAAACTAAAACAATAAGTAAAGTCGCTATTAAGGTTTCCATTAAAGTCGACCCTTTTACACGACAACAACTATTAATAGTCTGGTTATGATCACTCAATAAAGCCATTTCATAATACCTTTTTTAGAATCATTAAATAATAGACCTACATATTCTCGAGGTAGTTCATTAACATTAATCTTTCCATTATAAATATGATTTTTATATACAGCACCAGATTGATTGGCAATAAAATTACTTGTAAATATACTTCCATAAACTGCGCCTTGCAATTCTGTATTTTGTGTATTGTATAACTCACCATAAACCGTAGCACTTTCTTTTATTAAGATTTGTGATTGGTAGTTATTGGGTCTATCTTCACCTATAAACATAATCACTCCCTTTATAACAGCATCTTTTTCTACTACTACTTTACTCACTTCATCCCTTGAAACAGAAGTGCTAGTTTCTTTTTGGCTCCCATTTTTTTCCTTGACAACTAATGCAGATGGATAATTTAATTTCACATTATCTCCAACTACTATTTTTTTTGAAGCTATGGCCTGAAAGCTTCCTTTTGTGTTGGATCGTAATTCAATTTCTGGTGCCATAAGTATTACATCCTTCAAGTTTGAAGATGAATGTACCACAATTTTAGATTTGGATTGCAGCAAAACATGTCCTATTATTTGAATATTTCTTAAATTAATTTCATCATTTGAGAACACAATTTGAAGTGGTTGAAGAAATGAGTTAGTAAAAGTTGTGGATTCTTGAATATTGAAAAACTGATTTAGAGGTAACTTGGAATAACTTTGCTCTAATTGAGAAATACTGTTAACCACATCAGAAGATAATTTAGGTAATTTTGAAGACACGCGTGTTCCACCATAAATGAGTCGTGAACCATAATAGGATTGCCCTGAAATATACCCAGATTTAACTCCTTGTTTTGGCAAATAAGCCAACCCTTCAATCTTAGTCATACCTACTAGCACTAAAGGTGTATTATTGTCTTGAACATATAAAACTGCTCTATTGCTCTTTTGCTGCTTTGCACCCAAAAACGCGACTTTTTGAAAGCGTCTATTTTTTATAGCTGCTGTACTAATGACTTGTTCAAACACACCCCAAAACTTACGATATATTTTTAGATTTTTATAATCCTCTTCATTTAAATCAATAGCTATTGTATCGTTAATTTTAACATTATTTTGGATTACATAATCAACACCACTATTAGCCAAATTTGTTGTATCAATAATAAAATCTGACTGAATTTGAAATTGTTTATGAAGATGAATCAATAAAATGAAAGTAGTCAACAATAAAGCAATAACCACAATGATAAATGTAGTGAGTTGTAATGCACCTGCTTTAAATTTTAAAACAAACATGACTATAATTTTACAGTATAATTACGTCTCTTAAAACGTATAATGATTGCTGTTTTATCCCCCTTTAGCAGCTTAACATCATTGACGGACTGCCCTTGTTTTAATAGATATTGTTGATTATTAATATTAACTACATATACTTTAGATTTAGATCCTTTTTTTTGAATCAAGCCACCATAACTAATATCTGGCATTACATCAGGTATAGTATTAAGTGTAGTATTTGTATTAGAAACTTTTTTCAAAGAAGCTAAAGTTCCTAAAAATGGATCTCGAGCAATATCAGATATAGAAAAGGTATCAATACCTTTTTGTGGTTTAGGATTAAAAGCTGCATCAAATTCTTGATTATTTATTTGTGAAACATCAGGGTTTAAACCTGCCATTATTTTGTAACCGAGCGTTGCCCAAATTGCAAGGACAGCAAAAAGTAAGAGATATGTTTTAGTCTTATTCTTCAACCGTAAAACTTTGAGTCGTATAATCTGTCTCTGAAATGGCATTAGTAGCTTTTACTCGCCATTCATAGTTGTTAGCCGTCATATTTGTTACGGTGTAATTTGTATTGGCTGTACTTTCATTTTCAATTATCTCGATAGCGTTATCAAAATCGGGTTGTGCAATTTGTATAGAATAAGCATCAGCATTCTCTACGTTATCCCAAGAAAAATTAACATTACCCTCTGACAATGTTACACTATTGGCTGGTGCTAACAATGTAACAACCTCGCTAGAAATGTCTTCAACTTCTTCTGGATTTACCGAAAAACTATGCGTCGTATAAAGCGTTTCATAACTAGAATTAACCGCTTTTAATCGCCATTCATAATTCCCTTGCGCTAAGTTTTGTGTAAAGCTTATTGTTGTTACTAAAGAATCCAGTAGAACCTGAGATGCCCCATCAAAAGTAGGACTAGCAATTTGTATATGATAATGCTCTGCACCTGCCAAAGCTTGCCATGAAAATATTGGTGCTGATGAATCTATCACCGCGCCATCTGCAGGAGCAATTAACACGACTATATTATCAGATATATTTTCAACCTCTAAAATTTCCTCGCAACTTGTTAGTAATAAGAGGAGCACCATAATCTTTTTAAAATAATGCATTTTTATAATTTAAAATAATTTATCTTTTTATGAGCACGTCTAAAATTTCTATACGTATACCTTGGACATTTAGCATCACCATCTACTAGGTCAACTATAGACAATTGACGCATGCTATCTTCTTGCCAACAAAAACTAGATCTCTGGTATCCAAAAACAACACCTTCATCAAACAAAATCGTTTGTTCTAATTCTGAGTTCTTGTATAATTTCAACGCGTAAGAGTTCAATCCTTCTCGTTCTAGAAACACTTCATGAGCATTTTCTATAGTATTTAAATCTTCTGGTTTCAAAACCATTAAAACACCTAAAACAATTTGAGATTGCTTTTTATGTTGTATATATTGCTTAATATCATGGTTAAATGAACTATTAAGCGCATTAAGCACCTCTACTCTATCACTCAATTCTATCTTTAAAAACTTCGGTTTTATCTTTAAAGAGTCGCTATATTCAACAGAAAAATCATTTTTTCGCGTCACTTTAGCCTGATTATAAGCTCTGAATGTAGATTTGGTAAAGGGAATTACAGTTATCTGTATTTTCAAACGGTTTTTATAATTGGGTAAAGCTATATTTTTATAAGAATGCTTTAAAACAAAATCTTTTTGCTCTCCAATAGCCCCCAAAACTACAGAACTTAAAGCTTTATGATACAAATCTTGTTCTACAGAAACTGTTTTACATGCCACGCAAGTAATTACAAGAAAAACATATAGAATATTATTATTGTTCATTTAATTTTCTTGTAAATATAGGATATTTAACATTGCTGCTGTGGATTCTTCTTTATTTTTTTAAAATGTAATTTCTACTCGCTTACTCTTACCGCTACCAGTTACAGACGAGCGGCAACATTTCCCTGATATTATGACATAGCAATACTAGGAAAAATCGGGGGTCTTTAGATTATCTTACTGGTTTATCTAATTTGGAACTTGATAAAAATATTGTTGATGTTGTTATGAGTTTACAGAAATTGAACAATGAAGATAGAGAGCATATTTTTACTACGATTAATGCTTTAATCCGAGACGCTAAAGCTCGTAATACTTATGCATAAAAAATCCTCAACATTGCTGATGTGGATCTCCTAATTTTTAAAACATTACAAATTAGACACACTTCACAGAAGTGCGACAGAGTAACTGTTATATGTCGCACGAGAGACTTTTATATTTTGTTTTCCTCATTCAGAGGTCTTTTTATTACTCTGATATCTTTAGTTACTATTGTCTCTTTTGTTCTTATAAGGAAGCTTTCATTTTCATCAGTTTGTTTGAAAAAGATTTTATCCTCTACAACTCCACTCAAAATATTTTCTCCATACTTGTCAAAAATAATTTTGAAAGAGAAATGTCCACTACCTGTTGTATCTATAAAAACATTATGCTTTAACTTTTTTATTTCATCTAGAGATGATACTTCTTTTTCGTTGGTTAAATAAAAAAGTGTAAATCTTGTATCTATATCATCCAAATTTAATGAATCTAAAGACGAATCATATTTTATATGTCCATAAAAATTTTCATTTATATAAACAGAATCTGGGAATGTAAATTCAGTAATACTAGAATCCAGTATTCTGTTTGTTTGCTTAGGCTTTTCTTCTTTAAAGCCACATGATATTAATGCTAAAAATACTAAAAAAGTAAAAATTATTTTCTTTATCAACATATTTTCTGTGTCAATTATTATTATGAACCCTCTTTATAGAGTCAATTTGTCTTTGATATTTTAATTTAGTTGCTGCTGCATTTTGAGAATTAACAGTTGTATCTATGGTTTTAGTTGTTATTCGTAATCCCTGATTAGCATATGGAGCTGCCACATGAACTGGTCTAGTAATTGTAACTGTTTGCATATCCCCTGTAGATACCTCTCCTGCAGTATTATTAGAATTTAACGAGCCATTAATTTTTCCAACTCCATCAGCAATATCATTACCCAATTTAATACCATCTAATACATTTTTAGGATTCTCTACCATTTTTTCCACACGTTCTATTGCCGTTTTTTGTTTTATTTTTTTTGGATCTGTTCCATTTTTAGTACGGTTTCCTGTATTTTGTTTATTACTTGCTAAATCAGCTGCCTGCATTAAAACATCTCCATCCAGCTTTAAATTGTCTTCAGGGTGTTCTGCGGTATTTGTTTGCGAATTTAATGGATTCCCCGTAGATTCTTCACTATCCAACTCAACTCCGGATCCAATTTTTGAAGAGCTAGATTGGGAACTAGGACTAGAGCTAGAACTAGAACCGCCACTAAACCAACTACTAACTGTAGAAGTAACATTATTCCAACCATCTTTAATTGAATCACTGATTTCATTTATTTTTGTTTCAAATGCTCTTGCAATACCTTTTCCAATACCACCACAACAATTTCCAAAAGGCATCATTCCATCAGGGTCAATAAAATATATCGGATTATCAAAAGCATAATTATAAGGGCTATGCCTTCTCATTAATTCGGCTAAAGGATCAATGTTCATCCAGCGTCCAAGTGCAGGATCATAATTTCGAGCTGTAATATCAATCCAACCAAGACCAAGTTCATCTTGTTCTTCCTTTCCTCCGAACCCATAAGGATGGTCAGTTCCGTTTACAATATTATTGTAACCTTTGTGTTTAAGCCCAAAAGGATAGTAACTACCCGTAATTTTTGACACCTTTTGACCTTTTTCTACCAATGCCTCACATTTTCAAGCAGGCTTCCAAAGAACGTTTTTTGTTAAAACTCAAATCTACAGATTTACAATTATATGACCTAATTGTTTTTATACTTTATGCTATTTCAACTAAAACTATAATTCGGCACTAAATCTAATTTGCTGACGAATTATAGTTTTTTATATCTTTGCCTCAAATCAAAGAACATATCGCAGATAGAACACTACATATAGAATTATTCAAAAAGAAATTTGAGAATTTTGATACGATAACGGTTAAAAAGATACTCGAATTCTACCAAGACAAAGATGCTTTTGTTAAAAAGAGTACAGTCAATTGGCGAATATATAAGCTTGTTGAAAAAGGAATCATACAAAGAGTTGGTCGCGGAAAATATAGACTTGGAGAGCAAAAAGAATTTCACCCAAAGATCAACCAATCCATAAAATCTTTATACACCATTCTTAAGAATGAATATCCCTATCTAGATATTTCTATTTGGACAACAGAATGGATATCCCAATGGATGCTACATATTCCTAGTACGAATAAAACAATAATTGAAGTAGAGAAAGGAACAGAAGATAGTGTGTTCTATTTTCTTTCGGACATAAGGAAAAACGTATTTCTAAACCCGTCTATAGATATATTAGATAGGTATGCTCAAGAAAATAAAAATCAAATTATCATAAAAAATTTGGTTACAGATGCACCGCTTCAGAAAATAAATAGTTTAAGAATTCCAGCACTTGAAAAAATAATTGTTGATTTAATACTTGATGTTGAGACTCTTTCAGAGTATCAAGGTCGAGATTTGGAAAGCATTATTGAGAACGCATACCAGTCTTACTCCATTCAAGAAGATAAGCTCTTTCGCTATGCAAGCCGAAGAAGAAAAAGAGATTTTGTAGAACAGTTCATTAAAAGCATCGTATAAATGATAACAGCAGATAGTTTATCCATAGAATGGGTGTCTTCAAAAATAAAGGAGTTCAAAGGAGACCCAATTATTGTCGAAAAAGTAATTCGAGCTTTAACCTTATTAGAATCATTAAGAATTGAAAATCTTGAATTCATTTTTAAGGGAGGAACAGCCTTGATGTTGATGATACAAGAACCGAGAAGGTTCTCGATTGATATTGACATTCTAATCGAAAAGAAGGATCAGGATTTAGAACTAATCTTAAATAATGTCGTTGAAAAATCAGCTTTTGTAAAATGGAAAGAGCATAAGAGAAAAACAGTTTCTGAAATAGAGAAACGTCATTTTAAACTGTTTTATGAGCCTTTAGTTAAAATGCGAGGTGACCTTAACTATATTTTGTTAGACGTAGTTTATGAAACTAATCCTTATGTAAATATCCAACAGACTGATGTCTCTCACTTTTTATTGAAAGAAGAAGGTTCTCCAATTCAAGTAACCACACCAACATTAGAAGCTATACTTGGAGATAAGCTAACAGCTTACGGCCCTAATACAACTGGAGTACCTTTAACCAAACCCATGGAGGTAATGAAGCAGATTTATGATATTGCTGGAATCTTTGACCGTATATCTTCCTTAGAAACCGTAAAGCAAAATTTCATTAAAGTAGCTGAAAGAGAGTTAGTGTATAGAGGTTTTGACAATACAAATTACAAAGCCATCTTTGATGATATTATTAATACTTCTCACAATTTCTGTATCTATGGAAGACTTGATAAAAAGACTTTTGCCACTATGCGATCAGGAGTAAGTAGGCTAAACAATTTTATTTATGGAGAAAAGTTTAGAGAACCCCAAGCTCAAATTGCAGTTGCCAAGGCAGCATACTTATCATCAAAACTTGATGCTGATTCTTTTAATTTAGAAATGTTTGATAATTCCGTAGATATGAATGATTGGGTAATTTCGAATCATCATTTTTCAGCTTTAAATAAATTGAAAAAACATAATCTAGAGGCTTTCTATTATTGGTATAAAGCATTCGAATTCTAAGAATGGAAGATGCTACACTACAAATACAACTTTTAAAATCCTTATTCAAAGGACGTGAAGATGTATTTGCTTTACGCTGGGAGAAAACAAATAAAAGTGGTTATATGCCAGCGTACTCTTATGACCCTTATATGTATCGACTTTATAAACAAAAAGGCGGTACGTTTAAAGATTACAAAGACAAAACCTACCTGAAGCTAAATGATTATCAATTATCAAAGCATTTAAAGGGAGAGCAATTTATTGGTATTTATCCGTTGTTAAAGGATAATACGTCTTGGTTTAAAAACGGATTTTGGTAATTGTAGATATTCCGCAAAAGGATTGATAACCTTAATTGGCTTTAATATGCGTTGTACATTTTTTAGTAATTCTTTGGCTTTGTATTCTTCTTGTTCATTTTGTTTGCCTGCT
>JABSPM010000004.1 GCA_013215095.1 Flavobacteriaceae bacterium
GGTGAGTTTTTAAGTTCGTGAAATTGCAGTTAATTGTTCTGTTTGTTTTGTTTCCACATGTCCTCCTAGCAGTCGATGTTACAGTCCGGGAAAAACGCACACACAAGAGGTATAAAAGTTATTATAGCTGGAGCAGGTGGTGCTGCGCATTTGCCTGGAATGATTGCGTCCTTATCGCCTTTACCAGTAATCGGAGTACCTGTAAAATCAAGAAACTCTATCGATGGCTGGGACTCTGTACTCTCCATTCTTCAAATGCCTGGAGGTGTCCCTGTAGCAACCGTTGCTTTAGATGGTGCCAAAAATGCTGGAATTTTAGCAGCCCAAATTATTGGCGCATCTGATAAATGTGTACTTGATAAAATTTTAGCTTATAAAGAAGGCTTGAAAGTAAAAGTTATTGCTGCTTCTGAGGATATAAAAAGATAAAACCTCATTAAAAATCAAGGTTTTATCGTTGCTATTAATCAAAAAGTTCTTTTTACAGTAAAACCGTAAAAAAGAAACGGTAAAAAGACTATTAAACCAAAAAAAATTGATAATTACGGGATAGTCATAAAAAAAATAACGTTTTCCACTAAAATCATAACCAGAATGAATGTATTAAACCAAAAGTTTTCAACGCCTTATAATACAGCTCCTTTTTCTCAAATTTCTAAGAGCCACTTCCTTCCAGCCTTTGAAATTGCTATAAAAAAAGCCAAAGAAGAAATTGATGCTATTGTATCCAATTCTGAAAAAGCAACCTTTTCAAATACGATTGAAGCCTTGGAATTTTCGGGTCAAGAATTGGATAGAATTTCTAGTATATTTTTCAATTTAAATTCTGCCGAAACCGATAATGAGATTCAAAAAATTGCTCAAGATGTTTCGCCAATGTTATCAGAATTCGGCAATGACATAACCCTTAATAACGCTTTATTTAAACGTGTCAAATTTGTTTATGACTCTAAAGAAACTTTAGAATTATCGACAGAACAGATTACACTTCTTGAAAAACACTATAAAAGTTTTTCTAGAAATGGCGCTAATCTTCCAGAAGACAAAAAGCAAGTGTTACGTGAAATTGACAAAGAATTAAGTCAGCTTAAACTCGAATTTGGCGAACATATTTTAGCAGAAACTAACAACTTTGAAATGCTAATCACGGATGAGAACGATTTATCTGGTTTACCCGAGGGCGCAAAAGAAGCCGCTAAGCAATTAGCAGAAAGCAAAGGCAAAACAGGCTGGATGATTTCTTTAGATTATCCGAGTTATATTCCCTTTATGACCTATGCTGATAATCGAAAATTGCGCCAAAAACTATCATTAGCATTTGGAAGTAAAGGCTTTAAAAATGATGCTTTAGACAATCAAAATATTGTACTCAAGCTTGCGACGCTTCGTCATAATAGGGCTCAGCTTCTTGGCTATGAAACACATTCCCATTTTATCCTAGAAGAGCGCATGGCAAAATCCCCAACAAACGTCAAGACATTCTTAAATGACTTATTAGACAAAGCAAAACCAGCCGCTATACAGGAATTTGAAAAGCTTCAAAATTTTGCTAAAGAATTAGATGGTATAGAAACCCTCCAAAAATGGGACGCAGCTTATTATTCTGAAAAACTAAAACAACAATTATTTAGTTTAGATGACGAACAGCTTAAACCTTATTTTAAGCTAGAAAATGTAATTGAAGGCGCTTTTAGTATAGCGCACAAATTATTCGATTTAAATTTTGAAGCGATTAATACCATAGACAAATATCATGATGATGTTTTGACTTATAAAGTTACGGACAGCAATAGTGATTTAGTTTCTATATTCTATGCCGATTTTTTTCCAAGAGCAGGAAAACGAAATGGCGCATGGATGACTTCTTTTAAGCCACAATATATTCAAAATAAAGAGATGCATCGTCCTCATGTCTCTATAGTATGTAACTTTACGAAACCTACAAAAAGTAAGCCCTCACTCCTTACCTTTAATGAAGTAACGACCTTATTTCATGAATTTGGACATGCACTACATGGTATGCTAGCCCAAACCACTTATCCAAGTTTATCTGGTACTTCCGTCTTTTGGGATTTTGTAGAATTACCTAGTCAGGTTATGGAAAATTGGTGCTATGAAAAGGAAGCTTTAGCCTTATTTGCTAAGCACTATGAGACCAATGCACCTATTCCAATGGCATTAATTGATAAAATTAAAACCTCAGCAACATTTCAGGAAGGCATGCAAACTTTGCGTCAACTGAGTTTTGGTTTATTAGATATGTCTTGGCACTTCGATTTCGCGCAATACAAACATGATGAGGAAGATTTTTCTGTTAAAGATTACGAAACTAGAGCTTTTGCAGCAACACAACTTTATCCTGAAGTTAAAGAAAACTGTATGAGCACTGCTTTTGCCCATATTTTCCAAGGTGGATATTCTTCTGGATATTACAGTTATAAATGGGCAGAAGTTCTAGATGCTGATGCTTTTGAGTATTTTAAAGAAGAAGGTATTTTCAATAAAGCCATAGCCGATAAGTTTAAAACTCATGTCTTATCGCAAGGCGGCACCGAAGACCCAATGACACTTTACAAACGCTTTAGAGGTCAAGAACCAAAACCTGAAGCATTATTGAAACGGGCTGGACTTTTATAACTTCATAAAACACCACTAACAAACCACCATATATTTGGTGGTTTTTTTATACATCAAGCCAAAGCCACCGTTTTGACATATCAGCTTTTTAGAATTTACCCTATCTTAGCATAATACCGCCAGAATCGCCTTTATGAACATTAAAATACATCTTAAACTTTTATTGCATATTACAGTTATTTTAATATTAAGCCTGTTAACTCAAGTTGCTGGATTTATATGGCTCTTAACTCTTATCTTATCTAAGCAATACGCTTGGAAAAAACGATTTGTATTTCCAATCCTTTATATGATATTTAATCTTATTATCATTCCTCCCACTGCCCAATTATTTGGTAGAGTACAACTACCGATTTTTGATAAACATGTGCAACCAATAAACATTGTTTATCCGCTACTATTTAGAAATTATGTGACTCCCGAACTAAAAACTATACTCGAAAACACCTCAAAATCCACCAATATTCGTATCACATATTTAGATGCTAATTTTCCATTTATGGATGGTTTTCCGCTACTACCTCATTTAAGTCATAATGATGGTAAAAAAATTGATGTATCCTTTATGTATCTGGATAAATCTAAGCAAGCTACGGACAAAAAACCTTCTGTTTCTGGCTATGGTGTGTTTTCTAACTCTGAGGCAAATACGACAAGTAAAACCTGTATTAAAAAAGGCTATTGGCACTATGATTATCCAAAATATTTAACCTTTGGCACATTAAATGACTTAACATTAGATGCCAAAACCACAAAAACTTTAATTCGTCACTTCATAAAGCAACCACAAACGCAATGCCTATTCATTGAGCCACATCTCAAAACATCTCTAGGTTTATCTAGTGAAACAAAACTCAGGTTTCACGGTTGTAAAGCGGTTAGACACGATGACCATATTCACCTGCAAATAAAATAACTTTCAATAACTACTGAAAGAGAAAGCAGAAAAGGCGTTTTATTCGAGTAATTCCAAATGAAAAAAGTTATTAATCGCAGGTGTTAGTGGTTTTTTAGGTCAAATACTAGAAAGCCACTTTACAAAAAAAATTATAAGGTTACTATACTCACAAGCCACCCAAAAAAACAGAATCATATCTATTGGAATGGTAAAAATTTGGGCGAGTGGACAAATCTATTAAAACAAACAGAAATTGTCATTAATCTTACTAACAAATCGGTTGATTGCAGATATAACGCTACGAACAAAGCGTTCATTTATAACTTTATAATTAAGGTAACAAACCTTTTAGACTTAGCCACAAATCTTTGCAAAATCCACCAAACTTATGGATGAATGCTCCAACAACAACTATATATCGCAATTCTTACAACAAAGAAATGACTGAAACGAATGGAGAAATTGGGACTCAAAAGCAGAAATGTAATTCCAGAACAACTGAGTAAAAACAAATTTAAGTTCAAATATACAGCCCTTGAGCATGCTCTTAAAAATTTAGAATCACCTAATTCTTAAAGTGCCAAATAACGGCTAATTCAAAGAAAAAAATCAATATCTGATGTCGTACAGAAAACACTATAGACTTATGAGATAAATCCAACGGAGTAGACCAATGGCTTGCCTGTAGATTTATATCTTTCTAAAAAAACCGTAAAAAATTCACTTTTTATACTAAATTTGAAAACGCAAAAAAGCATCTATGTCGAAACATCAAATAAATCCAAATGCGTGGATCGATTTGTATTCAGATTACCTATTCAATTACACAGTATCGCGTGTAAAAGACCGCGAGACTGCGCAAGATTTGGTACAAGACACCTTTGTAGCTGGGCTAAAGTCAATGAAAAATTTTGAAGGTAAAGCTTCTGAGCGTACATGGCTAGTCTCTATTCTCAAACGTAAAATCATTGATCATTATAGAAAAATAAATTCTAAAAAAGGTCAAGCAGAAGTTAGAGTTAATTTTAATCAAGAAAGCGGCGAAGAAGGGAACTGGCTAGAAAAAAAAATTGCTGATCCCTACGATAAAACAGCAGAAGACAGTATGGAAAACACCGAATTAGGTCTCGCAATTCACAACTGTTTAGGGAAATTACCACAAAAACAAGCAGAAGTTTTCAAGATGAAAACACTTTTGGGTTATGAAACTCAAACGATTTGTAATGAATTGAACATCACAGCGTCTAATCTATGGGTTATTATACACCGAGCAAGAACAGGATTAGCGTCTTGCCTAAAAGAAAGTTGGTTTTAAATTTGTGATATGAGTAAAAAAAGAAGCATTTTCATTCCTTGCGAAGCAGCAAATCACACCTGTGATAAATCACAGTATAGAGAAGCTTCGCTTTGGGAACAAATCAAATTAAACATACACCTCATTTATTGTACAGCTTGCAGAAAGTACAGTAAGGATAATAAAACACTAACAAAGCTCACCTCTAGTCCAAATATACACTACCTAAACGCTAGAGAAAAAGAAAAAATGAAAAAAGCTTTTTTTAAAGAACTCCGTAATATCTAAACCAATATAAGCGTCAACACCAGCCATATCACTGGTATACTCTCAACCCAAAACGCGCTATAATAAGGCTTCTGATCCACTTTACTCAACCAAAGCAAACCTAAAGTCAATATTACAATAAAAAATAAGACTAGTGTTTTTTCCCAAAAAAAATAATCTTTAAAAAACGCTATAAACCCTATAAACATAAGTATAACACTACCTATAACCTTAGTTCGTTGCACACCAATTTGTTGCGGAATGGTACCGAGTTTCAAACTATCGTAATTCATATCTCTAATTTCAAAAGGCAGCATCAACACCAAAACAAATAAGAAACACTGCATAAAACTTAAAATCATATCAAACTCAAACCGTAAATTTTGATTTACAATAGGCAATACCACTACAGTAACAGACCAAACAAAGGCAATAACATATATTTTCAAACCGCTAATGGCACGAAGATTTTTTCCTTTATCTAAAAAATATTTTTTTGGTAAAAATGGAATGGCATATAAAAATGTTATAACTCCCAAAACAAACAAAAACAACACTACTTTATAATTTAACTGCAACACAAAGTAGACCATCAAAATGAAACAAAAAAAACTAAATAATTGAATATATTTCAGCCAAGTTGCCAAACCTCTATGATGAAACTTTGCCAAACCAAAATACTTCACAAAATTGTACCCTGTTATTGTTGCGAAAAAAATAAACCAAAGTAGCACAACATCTATGATCATTGCGTATTCTAGCATCGTAAGGCAAGACAAACTACAAACAGACAAAGCCACATGAATACTGCTGTTAATATAGAAATCGAATAAGCGCCTTAGTACATTCATATCACAAAAATAACTAAAGTGAGCATAACACGATCAATCGGCAAAAAACTTTCATTACAGAGCATTAAAATAACCTAAGTTTTACGTAATTTTGCTCAACTTAATTCAACACACTTAAGACAATGAATACAGATGCTTTTGCACTAAGACATATTGGTCCAAGAGATACAGACCATAAAGCGATGTTAGAAACCATCGGAATTGACTCTTTAGAACAATTAATTTTTGAAACCGTTCCTGATGCAATAAAACTAAAAAAACCTTTAAATTTAAAAGCAGCCATGAGTGAGCAAGAATATGCGACACATATAAATGACTTAGCTGCTAAGAATAAAGTTTTTAAATCGTATATCGGTTTAGGCTATAACCCAGCCAACTTACCAGCAGTAATTCAACGTAACATTTTAGAAAACCCAGGATGGTACACTGCTTACACTCCTTACCAAGCAGAAATTGCTCAAGGACGTTTAGAGGCGCTATTGAACTATCAAACGATGGTTACTGACCTTACCGGAATGGAACTAGCTAATGCCTCATTATTAGATGAAGGTACAGCTGCTGCTGAGGCCATGGCTTTATTATTTGCAGCACGAGAGCGTCAACAAAAAAAAGATAAGGTGACTCATTTTTTTGTAGCCAATGATGTGTTACCACAAACGCAATCGGTTTTAAAGACACGTGCTTTACCTTTAGGTATTGAATTAGTTTTTGGCGATGCAGATACTTTTGAAGCGACTAAGGACTATTTTGGAGCCATTATACAATACCCTGGCGCTTCAGGACAAATTATTGATATTGCAGCATTTATTTCTAAAGCCAATGCCGCACAAATTAAAGTAGCTGTAGCTGCGGATATTCTAAGTTTAGCCTTATTAGAAGCACCTGGTAAATTTGGTGCGGACGTTGTTGTTGGAACTACACAACGCTTTGGTATACCTATGGGCTATGGAGGACCTCACGCTGCTTATTTTGCAACTAAAGAAGCCTATAAACGTAATATTCCTGGACGCATCATTGGGGTAACTAAAGATGCTACTGGAAATAGAGCTCTTCGTATGGCACTGCAAACTCGTGAACAACACATCAAGAGAGATCGCGCCACTTCAAACATCTGTACTGCGCAAGTATTGTTAGCTGTAATGGCAGGAATGTATAGTGTCTATCATGGCCCTAAAGGCTTAACCTATATTGCAAAAAAAGTACACGACTCAGCTTGCGCCTTAACGAATGCTTTAGACTATTTGGATTATGAGCAAATTAATGGTGCGTTCTTTGACACCATTCAAATAAAAGTGGAAGATGTCACTGTAATAAAAACCATTGCAGAAGCACATAAAATAAACTTCCATTATCCCAACGCAACAACAGTTTCTATTTCTATTAATGAAACCACAACTTTATCAGATCTTAATGCTATCGTTAACGTTTTCGCGACAGCCGCAAATAAAGAAGCTTTACACATTAAAGACATAGGAACGCATACTATGATTCCTGAGGGCGTAAAAAGAACAACAGCATTTTTAGAAAACGATGTATTCAACACCTACCATTCAGAAACAGAATTGATGCGTTACATTAAGAAATTGGAGCGTAAAGACTTATCACTAAACCACTCCATGATTTCTTTAGGATCTTGCACAATGAAGCTAAATGCAGCATCAGAAATGCTACCTTTAAGTGATCCAAGATGGGGAAACATTCATCCATTCGCACCAAAGCATCAAGTTGAAGGTTACTTAGCAATTTTGCATAAACTAGAAGATCAACTTACTGAAATCACAGGATTTGCTGGAACTTCATTACAACCAAACTCTGGCGCTCAAGGAGAGTACGCTGGTTTAATGGTTATTAAAGCATATCATGATTCTCGAGGAGATGGGCATCGCAATATTTGTTTAATCCCTGCTTCTGCTCATGGTACCAATCCAGCAAGTGCAGTTATGGCAGGAATGAAAGTTGTCGTTACAAAATCTACTGAAGAAGGTAATATTGACGTTAACGACTTACGCGAAAAAGCAGAACTTCATAAAGATAACCTTTCAGCATTAATGGTAACCTACCCATCTACCCATGGTGTATATGAAGCCTCTATTAAAGAAATTACACAAATTATCCACGATAACGGTGGACAGGTATATATGGATGGCGCCAATATGAATGCTCAGGTCGGATTAACAAACCCTGGTAATATTGGAGCAGATGTATGTCACTTAAACTTACATAAAACTTTTGCAATCCCTCATGGCGGTGGTGGACCTGGAGTTGGCCCAATATGCGTCGCTAAACAACTGGTACCATTTTTACCCAGTAACCCAATAGTACCAACAGGAGGAGATCAAGCGATTACTGCTATTTCGGCAGCACCATTTGGATCTGCATTAGCTTGCTTAATCTCTTATGGCTATATCTGCATGCTAGGTGCTAATGGCTTAACAACATCTACCAAAATAGCAATCCTCAATGCCAACTATTTAAAACAACGCTTAGAAGGCCATTTTGACACACTATATTCTGGTGCCATGGGACGTGCTGCTCATGAAATGATTATAGACTGCCGCACTTTTAAAGCCAATGGTATTGAAGTTGTAGACATTGCCAAACGATTAATGGATTATGGCTTCCATGCGCCAACAGTGTCTTTCCCCGTAGCAGGAACTTTAATGATTGAACCTACAGAAAGTGAAAACAAAGCAGAATTAGACCGTTTTTGTGATGCTATGATTTCTATTCGCAAAGAAATTGACGTTGTTTCTAAAGACCAACCCAATAACATTCTTAAAAATGCACCGCATACAGCAGCGCTTTTAACAGCAGATGAGTGGACATTACCATATACAAGACAAGAAGCTGCTTATCCTTTAGAATATATTAGAGAAAATAAATTATGGCCAAGTGTGAGACGTGTAGACGATGCTTACGGCGACAGAAATTTAATCTGTACGTGTGCGCCAATTGAGGATTTTATTGACGCCTAAACCAAAGTTGAACATCGTAAAGTTTAACAAAAAAATGATTGCCTTTATTTAGATTACTATTACCTTTCGCGTTTTATATTTAATTAAAGGCAATTTTTATTATGAATATTCATATCACAGGCTCTGGAAGCTATATCCCAGAAGACGTCCAAAAGAATGAAGATTTTTACCAACATCAGTTTTTAAACACCGATGGTTCCAAAATAGAATATCCAAATGAAATTATTGTCGGGAAATTTAAGGAGATCACAGGTATTGCTGAACGTCGTTATGCCAAGCCGCATTTAACATCATCAGATCTTGCTACTTTTGCAGCTGAAAAAGCCATTACCAATGCAAATATTGACCCCGAAACTTTAGATTATATCATCATAGCACATAATTTTGGTGATGTCAAACACCACGCTATCCAAAGTGACCTAGTGCCTTGTTTGGCCTCTCGAGTAAAACATCGATTACGCATAAAGAATCCAAAATGTGTTGCTTATGACATTCTATTTGGTTGCCCTGGATGGATAGAAGGTGTCATTCAAGCGCAAGCATTTATCAAAGCAGGCATTGCTAAAAAATGTTTGGTTGTTGGATCCGAAACTTTATCTAGAGTCGTTGATAAGCACGATCGTGATTCCATGATTTTCTCAGATGGTGCGGGCGCAACTATAATTGAAGCAACACATGAAGAAGGTGGTATTTTGGCACATGAAACGGCTTCATACACCTATGATGAAGCCTATTTTTTACACTACGGAAAATCGAACAACCAAGCGCTTTGCAAAGACACGAGATACATCAAAATGGAAGGGCGCAAAATCTATGAGTTTGCACTAACAAAAGTACCTCAAGCAATGCAAGCGTGTTTGGACAAAAGTGGCATTCCCATTACAGCTGTAAAAAAGGTGTTGCTGCATCAAGCTAATGAAAAAATGGACGAGGCAATCATCAAACGTTTTTATAGATTGTATAAAATGCAAGCCCCTGAAAACATTATGCCAATGAGCATTCATAAACTAGGAAACAGCTCAGTAGCTACGGTACCAACTTTATTCGACCTTATAAAACACAATAAACTCAAAGATCATTCTATTAACAAAGGTGATGTTCTTATATTTGCAAGTGTAGGTGCAGGAATGCATATTAATGCTTTTGTTTATAAATATTGATAAAATCCGTAGTTTTTGCGGTACAAAATTATGTACGAAGGAAAATTTCCTCATAAACGTTATCGTTTAACTTTAGAGTTCTTAAAAAAACACGTCGCAACCAATGCTAGTATTTTAGACTTAGGAGTAGAGAACCCCTTTACAGAAGTCATGCTAAAAAACGGTTATAAGGTGAACAATACCTCAGGAGAAGATTTAGATTTGGATCAATCTGCTATTACCAATTCTCATTGTGACGTAGTTACCGCTTTTGAAATATTTGAACACCTTCTCAATCCTTTCAAAGTACTGCAAAGCATACAAGCAAACCAGTTAATCATTAGCATCCCAATGCGCTTATGGTTTGCATCTGCATATCGCAGTAAAACAGACATGTGGGACAGACATTATCATGAGTTTGAAGATTGGCAATTGGATTGGTTATTAGAAAAAACAGGATGGAAAATTATAGATTCCAAAAAATGGACCAATCCTACTAAAAAAATTGGAATACGACCTATTCTAAGATGGTTTACGCCACGATATTACATTATTTACGCGGAACGTCACTAATGAATTTCTACATTGTCATACCAGCACATAACGAGGAAGATCATATTGGTCTTTGCTTAGAATCTTTGGTCCAACAAACACAATTACCAAAACAAATCATTGTTGTCAATGATAATTCTACAGATAATACTGCTACCCTTATCAAGCATTATACAGACAAATATGCTTGGATAACATCACTAACCATAAACAGTTCTGAAGCTCATATTCCTGGCAGAAAAGTAATTCATGCCTTTTACAAAGGGCTTGAATTGCTAGATGATGACTACGATATCATCTGTAAGTACGATGCGGATATTATTTTTCCAAAAAACTACATCGCATCTGTTGCCCAGCTATTTAAAGCTGACAAGACTGTTGGTATAGCGGGAGGTTTGCCCTATATTCTTAATAATGATACATGGATTTATGAAACTGTAGCCTCAAAAAGTCATGTCAGAGGACCTATTAAATCCTACCGCAAAGCCTGCTTTAAAGCCATAGGAGGTCTAAAAAATTCTATTGGCTGGGATACCGCTGATGTATTATTAGCACAATTTAATGGTTGGAATATACAAACAGATAGAACCCTTCATGTAAAACACTTGAAGCCTACTGGAAAAACATATAGTAAAAACACGAAATATCTGCAAGGCGAAGGACTTTATAAAATGCGTTTTGGTCTAATTTTAGCTTTCATTTCTGCCAGTAAAAGTGCTTTTAACAAAAAAAGTCTTGCTTACTTAAAAAACACCACAATTGGTTATTTAAAGGCAAAATTCTCAGACACAACACCTATGGTCACAGAAGAAGAAGGAAAATTTATCAGACGCTTGCGCTGGAAAAATATTTTAAAAAAAATCTTCTGAAAACATTTGTCAATTCTAAATAGGGAATTATATTTGCGCTCTCATTGCCGATGTAGCTCAGCTGGCTAGAGCAGCTGATTTGTAATCAGCAGGTCGTGGGTTCGAGTCCCTCCATCGGCTCAAAAAAGCTTCCTTTTGGAAGCTTTTTTATTTACTTCAAACAAAACTCACAAAATTAATTGAAAGACAGAATATTGCACTATATTTGCAGCCTAATATAAAAATACTATTATGGAGACTGGTACAGTAAAATTTTTTAATGACTCTAAAGGGTTTGGATTTATCACAGAAGAAGGATCTGGAAAAGAGCATTTTGTACACATTTCTGGATTAATCGACGAGATTAGAGAAGGAGATAGAGTTGAATTCGAATTGACAGATGGAAAAAAAGGATTAAACGCTATAAACGTAAAAGTTATATAATATATCTTTTAAACTTTTTTAAAAAAGCCTATCATTTTCATGATAGGCTTTTTGTATAATACCATTTTGCATTAGAAATTACTTGGATAAAATACACTTAGCTCTTTTAAACCGTAGCTAATCATTTGCTGCTTCATATACAGAAAAAAAATCATCTTTTTCATTTCCGATACTATCAAATGGTATTGCTTTTCTAGAGTATTCCTCCGTCTAACCCATCTTGACGTGTTTTGTGCCTGGACTTATTTTTGATTTTTTAAAAATCAGAAATTATGTTAGCTTTAGATAGTAGTTTTAGATTTGAGTTATATTTGAGTTCAACGGATATGCGTAAGAGTTTTGATAGTTTATGTGGAATTGTTTCAAGTGACCTATCAGAGTTTCCTGCAGATGGTACAGTTTATATTTTTGTAAATCGTCTTCATAATAAGGTGAAATTATTACAATGGCGCATAGGAGGTTTTGTTTTGTATTATAAGCGTTTAGAAAAAGGCACGTTTGAGCTACCTGTTTATGATAATTCAGTAAAAAGTTTGGTTTTAAGTTATACTGAATTGGTACTTCTCTTAGGTCGTCCAGTATATGATGTCATAGGTCAGCAGAAAGGAATCACGCTTGTCGGTTGTTTGATGCAGCGTTAGCGTAAAAGTGTATGCAATGGGATAATTTTAAAAAGTTTAAAATTCGAGTGATTTACTTAATTTAAGGTTATATCTGCCAATCCTAGAACGTTGAAGTATGAAACATACGATTTAAGTCGCTTAGTAAATAAGAAATTCTCCTTTAATCGGGCATCAATCAATTTTTGCTCACGTGTATTTATTAAAAATAATGAACTTTCGCCTAAAGAAAATTTTCGATCTTCAGCGTTTACTAATGTCTCGTAATCTATTACTATTTCCGCGATTATCTGGACTTGTTCATTCAATGAATTTATTTCAAATCGTATAGCATTTAATTTATTGGTTAATTCTAAGATAGTTGCATCCTGTTCAAATTCTGCATCTTGAATTTTATAGTTGGTTAATTTTAAATTCCCACGTTCTTTTCTCAGAAACAACGGAAAACTCAGATTTACAAAGGCTTTATAATTTGCTGTATTAAAGCTATTGAGCCTATCGTAATCCTCTGAAAGAAAATTATATTGCAAATCAATTTTTGGTAATAAGTTATTCCTATTAAGTTTTCGATCTACTGCTAGTCTTTCGATTTTAGCTTGTAGGCTCAATAATTTCGGATGATTCTCACTCGGTATGTTAGTATTTAAAATTGAATTAATATTTAAAATATCCTCAAGCATTTCAATTTCAAGGGATTTTGGTAAAACTTCGTCTTCCAATTGTAACGGAATTTCATTAAGCCATAGATAGTTACTTACTTTAAGTGATGCCTTTCTTTCGTTTAATTTTGCAGCTTCTAGTTCTAGTTTTCTATTCTGAAATGTAATTCTTGCTTCTGTGATATCTATAGCTGCTTTATCTCCCTCTTCAACACTTCGTTCTACAGCTAGTAATCTCTCCTGTGCATTATCAAGAAAATTGGTGTAGATTTTTTGTTCATTTGTAGCTTGCAACCATTCAAAATAAGCCTTACTTGCCTCTACGATTATTTCGTTCACTAAAAGCTCACGATCGGCTTGTGATTGCCTAACAAATATCTTCGCTTTTTTTAAGGCTGCCATACGGTCGTTGATTAAAAGATCTTGTGCGAGTGAAAGTGAAACTCCAGCACTATAAAGGCCTTCATTGGGAACGGTAAGACTTGGATCTAGAAATTGTCCACTATTTTGCTCAAATTTGGCTTTTAATTCCACACCATACCAAGTAGGAATTTTGAAGGTAGAATTTAATTGGTCGTAATATTCAACGTTCTTAAATTTCTTGCGGTCAAAATCTACCTCAAACTTTGGGTCAAAACCGCCTCTTGATTTTAACAAATTTGCTTCTCCGATGCTGAGAACAAGATTGGCTTGCTTGACTAAAGGATGATGTTTTTTCACAAATCCAAGGAATTCTTCAAAAGTTAATATTTCACTTGAAAGATCAACTAAATTTTTCTCATGTATCTGACCTAAAACAGTATTGGTAAAACAAAAGACTAAAATGACTAAAATTATGCTCTTCAATCTTTTCATTTCTTTTCAATTTTTGAATTGCTTACCGTTGTAGGTACGTAATAATCTGGCGGGAAACCGTTAAGTTTTCGCCATAATTCGTACCAAACAGCTACATCTTGAAGTAATGCTATAGTACGAGCACCAGAACCCACTCGCACATTTTTCGGCCATTGTTCTGCGTCTTTTTTAGGCGCAATCAAAACTCTAAATTTTCCGTTTGCGCTTATAAATGTTTCAACCGCAATAACAGTACCACTATAAGTACCGAAGGACGCATCTGGCCAACCGCTAAATACAATTGCAGGCCAACCATCAAATTGAACTCTTATATCTTCGCCTACGTGAATTAAAGGCAAATCAATAGGTGCAACAAATGTTTCAACTGCGATGTCATAATCGGCTGGCATTATACCAACCAGTTGCTCTCCTACTTTAAAAGTTTCTCCAATACCAGATTTTATTGCTTTATTTATATAACCGTTTTGAGGCGCAAGTATGTAGCGCATTTTATCCCTTAGCTTATAATTGGCAGAAGCATTTTCTAACTTTGATACTTGCGCCTCTGTATCAAATTGCGCAGAACTTGCTGTAAATTTATCGCTCTGTGCTTTGCTTATTTTTTCGGCATATTCCGAGGCAATTCTATTGATGTCCAATCGAGCATTTATTAATTCATTTTTACTGGCGAGCAGTTTATTTTCTTGACTAATTAACTTTGCTTCTGTTTCTTGTAGTTTTAGTTGTTTATCTTCAACATCAGCTCTTGATTTTAGGCCTTCGGATTGTAAGGTAATCGTTCGGTCATACTGTTTTTGTGCAATGTCTTTATTGGTTTTTACAGCTACCAAATCTATACTATCACTCTTTACTTTATACTGTGTTTGTTTTAATTTGTTTTCAGCTTGTTCAATTTTTAATTTGCGCTCAGACTGTAACGCATTAATTTGATTTTCTAGTGCACGAACTTTATCTTTATAAGAAATCACAGCATTACTTTTTGCATCTCGTTGTGCAATAGTTCTCTCAACAAGGCGTGGGTCTTGGTATTCATTTTTAATTTCAGAAACAAATAAAATAGTGTCACCTTTTGCCACATAATCGCCTTCACGAACAAACCATTGCTCAATCCTACCAGGAATAGGTGATTGAATAGTTTGTGGTCGTTGGTCTGGCTTAAGCGTTGTGACATAGCCAGCACCTGTAACATTTTGCGTCCAAGGTAAAAAGAGTATAATGATACCAATTATTGCCGCTGCAAGTAAAAAGCCATTAAAATATTTATTGTGTTTTACCTTTTGGGCTTTCGCTAAAGCAGAATAGCTGTCAAGATTCACTTTTTTGTTTAATTGATTATTAGATATATTAAGCATTGTTGGGTCGATTAATTTGATTCTAAACGTAAATTTTTATTGCAAACTGTTTTCCATTCTTCATTTTTCCCCACTACTATAAGTAACCAAGATTTTTCTGGGCTAGTCAAATAATTCATCAAACGTTTTGCCTCGGTTGGTTCAAAATGTTCTAGTGCATCTTTTAGTAACAAAATTTTTGGTACGTGAACGATGGCTCTTGCTAATAGAAGTCTTTTGGCAACGGTATATGGCAAGTTTTGACCTTGCGATAAAATTTCACTATTTATGCCTTTAGCTTGCTTTCTAACAAATTCTTGTAAGCCCACTTCTTTTACCGTTTTGTTAACTTTATCGATTGAAATTGATTTATTTCCAAATGTTATGTTCTCAAGTAGAGTACCTTCAAAAGGCATTTGCTCTGGAAGTACTTGACCTACGTAAGACCTGTATTCATTAATGTTCATTCCTTTATAACTATGGTCGTTTATATAGATTGCTCCATTTGAAGATTCGACTAAACCAGAAAGTATTTTAAGAAGAGTCGTTTTACCAGAACCTGATGGACCTTCAATTAACAATCTATCCTTATGCTTTAAATTAAGGTTTACATTGTTAAGAATAGTATCTCCTTCTTTAGTGTGGTAAGTAATATTATGCAATGTTATTGAAACCGTATCATTTTGTAAAAATGGATTTGTTCCTTTTTGTGCCTCTAGTTTTTTATCAACGACTTGTCCTATTTTTTCTAAGGATGTAAGTACATCGTAAAAACTTTCTAATCCTGTAACTAATTTTTCTACAGAGCTGATGACCAAAAGAATAATAATTTCTGCCGCTACAAATTGCCCAATGTTCATTCGTTGATTTAAAACAAGTAGTCCTCCAATAAGCAATAATCCAGCGGTTACTAAAACTTTAAAACCAATCATCTGAATAAATTGTGTCATCAATATTTTAAAATGATTCTCCCTTGTTTCAAGATAATTTTCGGTCAACCTGTTATTATGCTCCATTGCAAGCGAAGTACGTCCAGATAGCTTAAAACTTGTAAGTGAACGTGCTATTTCTTGAAGCCAATGAGCAACTGCATATTTTGATTTAGATTCGTTAAGACTGGTTTCTAAGCCTTTTCTTGCAGTAAAACTAAATACTACATAAACCAATATTAAAAGTAGTAACCCGTAAATAATAAAAAATGGGTGGTAGAGTGATAGCAATATCAAACCGAACAAAACTTGAAGAATTGCAGCTGGAAAATCAAGCAGAATTTTAGACAATCCTTTTTGAACTGTTAAAGTGTCAAAAAATCGATTAGCTACTTCAGGTGGATAGTGTTGCCTTAGTTCATTCCATTTTATTTTTGGAAAACGGTATGCAAACTCAAAAGAAGACCTAGTAAAAATCTTTTGCTGAATATTTTCTAGTATTCGTATTTGCATTAGTTGCAACAGTCCTTGAAAGGCAACACCCAACGTAACAAGCACAACTAAGACTATCCAAGAAGTCGACACCTCTGCTCCTTGAATAAGATTAATAATGGCTTGTATACCCAATGGTAATGTAAGAGCAACCAATCCAGCAAAAATAGCATAGTAGAAAATTTGTCTAATATCCTTTTTATCCAATTTAAGCAAGTTTATAAAACGCTGCCAAGACTTCATTTCTTTTTTCATCTAATTTATTTTTTGAGCGTATTAAAAATTAAGTGTGTATAAAATTCTTGTGATGGATGTTGTTTTCCACAATCTGTAATAGTTGGAAAGTGATCTGCAAGAAAATGTTGGTGCAAAGAACCTTCCACAAGCGTACTTGCCAATGAAGCAGGAAATGGATAGTTGTTATTTATTTGAATTATTACGTCTTTAATACGTGTGATGAGTCGTTTATATATTGAAAAATACCCTTCCTTATTTTCGGTATCAACTTCTTTTGTTAAAAAGGATTTAGAATATTCGTTAATTACAATCTTGTTTAAAAGTTTTTCATTAATGTGCGAGAAATTTAAATCACTTTTAGTTTTGGCTGTTATAATCGAAATAATTTTTTCAAGTTTTTCACTCGCATTAGGAATACTATAAGTCTGTAAAACTATTTGATATTCCATCCAAGCCCAATACCACGAAGTAAGGTATAATAGAAGTTTGTGCTTATTTTCAAAATAACGATATATCGAACTTTCATTTGATGAAATGATTACGCCTAATTTTCTGAAAGTAAAAGCATCAAAACCAATCTCGTCAATGAGCGTAATACTGTGCTCGATTATGCGTTTGCCTAATTCAGAAGTTTCAGGATTTTTAATAAAGGTTTTTTCATTAACCTGAATCTTGATGTTTTTTAATAATTCTTGCATAATTCAATGTATATATGCGCAAATATAATAGTAATACTATTAATAATCAATAGTAAAACACTTTTTTGCGTAGTTTTAATTATAATTTGTATTTGAAATATGCTGAAAGGTTGATTATGATTTTCAATTTTTCCCTGATTATGAGTGAGAGAATAATCAATCGAATGATAGAGCGAATAAGTGCTTATAAATTTTGTATAGGCTTATTAAGCTCTTAAGGGAAGAGTTTTCTAGATTTATGAAAACTTTTACAGCAGAAAGTTCAATTTTAGCACGATTTTTAGCATTATGCACAACGGTTTGACTAAGCTGCGTTTTAATGCAGTTTAGGTGATGCTGAGGAAGTTATTCGTTTATTCTCATTTTGTAACCTCTTGGGTTAAAACGAATAACCCAATGTCAAATTTCCATTAAGAAAAATCCCTGTTTCTTCCAATCTAGGGTATGATTGGTCAGGGAAAATTATAAGACCTGTACCTATCTGGATATTGTAAAAAAGCCCCTTCTCTCCTAATTTTCCTTTGTATCCAGTATAAAATTCTGGAACGATATAGAAATCAGAATAACTCTTTCCATCCACAACGTTATTCTTTATTCGTACAAACTCTGGGTAAATGGAAAGCTCACTATTAACCCCTTTCCACCAAAAATGTCGGTATCCAAATGCTAAAGCAAACATAGTTTTGTCACCTTCATTTTCCGAAAAAATCCAAGGACGGTAATTTACACTCGTGATCAATTCTCCTTTCATCCCTTTTTTGAATTGAGCAACTTCTCTGGCATACTTTAATTGGTATATCTTAGGTAAAAAAGGCCAAATAAGATTAAACTCAATGCTATTTTTTACTGGTCTTAAGACACTAATAGTAGTTGAATCATTTTGAGCATAGAGAGATGATAGAGAACAAATTAGCAGTAAGGTAAAGAAACATTTTTTCATTGGAATTAAATTTAAAATTGTTTATTTAATTTATTTTGAGCTCTACTCCAATTGACTCTATATCTAGAGTTCGTTGAATTGCTCATAACGGGAGTATGCGCATAAACTCCGTTTATTAAAATTTCTATTATAGGCTAAATAAAACTCATGTAGGCTGGTGAATTTAGTCTATTATAATGATCAATATAGCAAATATTATTTTTAAAGTGTCTAGAATCTTCTGCAAACACCTTGTATATGTTTAAAAATGTAGTATATATGGTTTTTTAGGCTGTTTTTTAGGGGTTTTATGCATAAATAAACATAAGTCTCCTAAAAGATTGTAACATATCATTTCTAAATTAACCTCCGAGAGTACATGTTCTTTACCTTTCATTAGGGTATTGGTGAATCCCCATTGCCTTTTTAGTGTGCCAAATTGATGTTCGGTAACTTGTTGTCGCAATCTATAGTAATCCGAATTTTCTTTTACTCGTTTTTCATTAGATTCTATTGCTTCTTGATATTTAGAACGCTCTATTAGTCTACCATTTTTAGAGGTTGTGAATTGTATTCTTAGACCAAATGTTTTGTAGACTTTAAAATTTTTGTAGTGTTTTTACTCTAATTCTTTATCAATTATGGTGAAATTCAGACTTTCAAAAATTCCAAGTTATTTTCTTTTATTCAAGAAGTCAGTTTCATTGTCAAAAACAAATTTTCCTCCATTCATGCTTTTATAAAATCTGGACTCGAATGCCAAAATGCAAATGCATTCCAATACCCATACTAGTTGAAATCACACCAAACGCAAGCAGGGCTTGGGTTTTAGTCAACAGGATGTTCAGATTTTGCGCTTCGGCAATCCGAACACTAGTTATTGTAGACTTTTTATTCCGATTTTTTTAATTGTCCAACTTTTTCAGAACTCGGATCAACGTCCATACTTATATTAATAAATAATTTTCCGTTTTCTGAGGTATATGTTGTTCCGCTTTTTGGACTTCCGTCAATTTCCTCAGGTTTTAATTTATGTATTGCTCCAGTTATTGGGTCAATTATAATTCCAATTAGTCCACCAAAAGCGATATTTCCAATATACCAAGCATTGAATTTCTTATCCAGCTTTGTTTCATAGGTTTCATATCCGTCCAATTTGAGTACCAGATTGTATTCTTGATTTCTTTTCAGGTTTTTTTGAATAGGCGTGTTTCCGACTTCGATTTCGTTGATATAAACTTTTGCTGAAGTAGGCTTTGAAGTAATTTCTACATTTTGTCGTGAACCTGAGATAATAGTTGCACAACTTGTTAGAAATAACACTGATGAAAGTAGGATAGTTTTAAAAATAGTTCTCATTGATTTGTTTTTAGTATTTAGTCAAGTTTTAATTTGTATTGAGGTAACGATGAAACATCTCCATCATATTTGTAAAGTTCAATTTTTAATCGATAGCAACTGCTCCACAAATCAGGCTTTTTTTTGTCCACAACTTTTACAATATTAGCTCCGTTTTTTCTGGCCTCAACTCTTGCTTGATTCATCAAGCTGTTAAAACTGCAATCCGTTGAAAATCCAGAATCTTGAAATCTTAAATCTCCTACTTTAGTCAAGTTTTTTGGTAATTCGTGTTCTATATCCAAAAACGCTACTTTTTGGTCAATAGACAATTTTGGTTGTGGGTTAGTAAAATTTGAAGATATTTTTGGACTACAACTTGTAAATCCGATTACTGTAATTATAAACAGCATTTTAGTCATTTGGTTCATATGTTAAATTTAATTTTCAATTTTGTCTGTGTTATACTGATATAGGTTGACCTTTTTTTAAGGTTAATTTTTCTTTTTTAGGCATCTTAAAAGATGCTATAGCAATATACTAAATTAACAAATTTTTGTAACCAATCAGTCTCAAACTTACGGTTAATTTTTGGTTTTGTGTATGTTATTAACAATTAGATAGTTGTTATTCACGGATATAATCCATTTCTTCAGGTTAGAGTCAAGAAAACACAGTATTTATTCGGATTTGTTAATAAAACGCCATGCGGGAGTGAAGAAGTATTAGGGCTATTTCTAGGCTATCTTTCCTAGACTTAGGATCTTTGTATCAATGCCACAAGGTCCGACATACAAAGAATTAGCCTCTTTAGTAAGGCAGCAGTCAGCCATCATTGAAAAGCAGGCACATCAAATAAGGTTGCTTCAACAACAAGTTGCTCTTATAACTATTTTGGAAAAGCAAATAGAGCATCTAAAGGCAGAAATTCAATACCAATCATTTTTTGATTATCAATCAAGAGGTACTTTAACATTATGTGTAGAGAATGCTTCATAAAGCATTTAATTCTAGAATGAAAATTTAACAAACAAAAGGATAACCGTATATTAACGTTAAAATCAATAGGAATTCCAATATGCAATATTTAGAATGTCAAAAGGAATTTGAAGGAAGAATTGGTAAAAAATTTTGCGATAGTTATTGTTGTACTGCGTATCATTATGCTCAAAATAAAACCAAAAACAAGAGCTGATACCAATTCGCGCTAAATCCATTACGTTTGAATATGCGTTTGCTCAACTTCTAAAACAAAAGTGTAACATCAGTCCTTCAAAAGGAAGATTTAAAACATGTTACTAAAACTCGAGCAGTCCAAACAGAAGTTATTGCATCGCGTTTTTATCCGAACATTATTCTTCTATAATATATTTATATGTCTAATTAAATAAAGGTCAAACTTAATAATCTAAGAGTTCTTGCAATTTTACTTGCACCTTTTCTTTAGACGGAATCATTGTGTGTTCTAAGGCTGAATTTAATGGAATTGCTGGCATGTTTTCACTACCAATAACCATTACAGGAGCGTCCAAACTTTGAAAACACAGCTCTTGAATTTTTCCGGCTAATGCTCTTGCAAAACTATTATTTGATGGCTCTTCAGTGACTACCAAACACTTGCCTGTTTTTTTAACAGAGGTCATAATGGTCGTTTCATCTAAAGGTGCTAAAGTTCTCAAATCAATAATTTCTACTTGGTCTCTGAGTTCTTCAGTAGCATTATACGCCCAATGCACACCCATACCATAGGTCACAATCGTTGCGGTTTCTACTTCATTTTGCTGCCATATTTCTTGTAAGACCCAAGCTTTACCAAATGGCAGCACATAATCTTTGGAGGGCTCTATAGAAGTTGCACCTTCTGTTCCTGGAACTTTAGACCAATATAACCCTTTGTGCTCTAAAATGACGACCGGGTTTGGGTCGTGATAAGCTGCTTTTATTAGCCCTTTTAAATCTGCACCATTGCTTGGATATGCTATTTTTATACCGCGAATGTTTGTAATTACGCTTTCTACCGATGACGAATGATAAGGACCTCCGCTACCATAGGCGCCAATAGGCACGCGCAAAATCATACTTACTGGCCATTTTCCGTTAGACAAATAGCAACTACGACTTACTTCTGTAAATAATTGGTTTAATCCTGGCCATATATAATCTGCAAATTGCACTTCAACAATAGGCTTTAAGCCTACAGCACTCATACCAACGGTTGAACCTACAATAAAGGCTTCTTGAATAGGTGTGTTAAATACACGATCGTCACCAAATTTTTGTGCCAATGTTGCTGCTGCTCTAAACACGCCTCCTAAGCGTCCGCCAACATCCTGTCCATACAACAAACAACGTTGGTTCTCTCGCATCAATTCTTCAATAGCATGTAATGCACAATCTACCATGACTACACGTTCACCGTCTTCTGGAGAACGTTCACCTGTTTCTTCAGTAATTGGTGTTGGTGCGAAGTCATGCGTGAATAAGTCTTCTGGAGTTGGGTCGTCTTCTTTTAAGGCTTTTTCAAAATCTGAAGCCACTTTGTCTTGGGCATCTTTTTCTATCGCTTCTACTTCTTCTGAAGTAAATCCATTACCTAACAATTGTTGCTTTAAAACAGGGTAAGGGTCTCTAGAACGTGCTTCTTCTAAGTCATCCCGATACCACTCCATACGAACACCAGATGTATGGTGATTTAGTAAAGGAACTTTTGCATGCACTACAAATGGACGGCGTTCTTTTCTTATCGTTGCAATTACCGTTTCAATAGCTTTATAACTTTCCATGAAGTTTGCTCCATCTATAGTAATAGCTTCTAATCCATTAAAACCTTTTGCATAATCAAAAGCATTTTGGGCTCTAGTTTCTGCTGCATTGGCAGAAATATCCCATCCATTGTCTTGTACTAGGTATAAGATTGGCATTTGTTTTAGCGCTGCCATTTGAAATGCTTCTGCGATTTCTCCTTCTGTTACCGAAGCATCGCCTAGAGAGCATACTGCAATTGGGTTTAGCGGTGTTTCGCTATCGGAATGAGTGATGGTTGTATTTTCTAAATGTTGGTTTTCTAGATACTGCATTCCCATGGCAACTCCTGTTGCTGGAATGGCCTGCATTCCTGTTGCTGAGGACTGGTGTGGTATTTTTGGCTTATCTATATCCTTTAAGCTAGGGTGTGAGTAATAGGTTCGACCTCCAGAAAATGGATCGTTTTTTTTGGCTAGCAATTGCAGCATTAAATCATAGGGTTGCATACCAAAAGCTAATAGCATAGCGTCATCACGATAATATGGAAAGGCATAATCTTGTGGTAATAACTGCAATCCAATTGCTGTTTGGACGGCTTCATGACCACGAGAAGTTGCATGTACATATTTTGATACTTGTTTAAAATTTGCTTCGTATAGTTCTGCCATAGCTTTGGCTGTACACAAATTGAAAAACCCTTTTTTTAGAATATCTTTTTTCATATCTATTTCCACACCTTGGGAATTGTATTAATTGTTTCTTCTTTTTAAATGAGATGCCGTTCTAAACGCGGCAACACAACGCCGTTGTTTTTGCGTTAAGGATTAAGGCATTGTTGAAGCTCCTCGTAGAGAGCGACTGCCGAAAGCCTGACCCTTTGCAGTTGTAACTAAAAAGGGTAACGCCCTTATAATCCTGTTTTGTCTATTTTAACCATCCAATTAAACAGGTCGTCTCCTTGCCCTGTTTTTATGGCGTTTAAAGTTGTATTGACTTCTAATCCCACTGGACTTTCATCTGAGACGTGAATGACTTGATTTTTATAACCGATTTCTTGAATATAGGCAATACCAACTGCTGTTCCTGTACCAAAAGCTTCTTGTAGGATGCCGCTTTTGGAGGCTTCGATAATTTCATCTATTGTAATGGGGCGTGCTGTGACTTCATATCCTTTATGACGCAATACATCCATAACACTCATGCGTGTAATACCATCTAAAATGGCGCCATCACGCTTTGGTGTGATAAATTTCCCATCAATTTTAAAGAAAATATTCATGGTACCTACTTCTTGAATATATTTATGTTCTACGGCGTCTAACCACAATACTTGATCATAGGCTTTTGCTTTTGCCAATTCTGTTGGTCTAATTGCAGCAGCATAATTTCCTGCAGCTTTAGCTTCTCCTGTGCCGCCTTCTGCTGCTCTAATAAATTTGGTTTCTGCATAGAGCTTAATACGGTTGCTAAAAAATGTTCCTGCTGGCGAAGCAATAACTATAAATTTATAGCTTGTTGCGGCTCTCATGCCTATAAATGGCTCATCGGCATACATAAATGGACGCAAATACAAGGCGCTTCCCTCTTGAGGTGGAATCCAAGGGTGTTCTATAGCGACTAATTGCTTTAAGGCTTCTACAAATAAATCTTCTGGGAAATGTGGCATTCCCATACGATCTGCACTAAAATTTAAGCGTGCTGCATTCTTCTCTGGTCGGAAAAGCATGGGCGAACCATCTTCATGAACAGTTGCTTTCATTCCTTCAAAAATAGCTTGTCCGTAATGTAAAGCCATTGCTGCTGGATGTGTTGGGATACGCTCTAAAGGTTCTATTCTTGGGTTGTTCCATTGTCCATTATCATAATCACAAATAAACATGTGGTCTGTAAAGGTTCTTCCTAATGGGATATTATTGAAGTCTAAGTCCTTAACTTTTGATGTATTGACTGTGGTGATTTTTATGTTGTGTTCCATGCTATTATAAGGTTCTATTGATATCAAATTGTTCTAAATTGTCTGCAATGCGTCTTAAAAAGCTTCCGCCCAAATAGCCATCTACTACACGGTGGTCGAATGACAATGATAAATACATCATACTTCTAATGGCTATCTCATCGCCTTTATCTGTTGTAATAACCTCAGCGCGTTTTTTGATAATTCCTAATGCTAAAATGGCGACTTCTGGTTGATTGATAATTGGTGTTCCCATTAAGCTTCCAAAGGTTCCAACATTAGAAATAGTAAAGGTACTACCTTGTATATCTTCGGGTTTTAAGTTGTTTTCTCTGGCCTTGCTTGCCAATGCATTAACATCTGCGGCAATATCTTGTAAGGCTTTTTTATCTGCATCTTTAACCACAGGTACAATGAGATTTCCGCTTGGTAAAGCAGTTGCCATTCCGATATTAATATGTTCTTTTACGATGATGTTTTCGCCATCGACAGAGACATTAATCATTGGAAAATCTTTTACGGCATTTGCTACAGCTTCTACAAATAATGGTGTAAAGGTTAGTTTTTCCGCATAATTTTCTTGGAACGCCACTTTGTGTTTATTTCTCCACTGCACCAGTTCGGTTAAGTCTGCTTCTACATAAGCGGTAACGTGCGGTGATGTATGTTTTGAATAGACCATATGGTCTGCAATCATCTGGCGCATGCGATCCATTTTTACAATTTTCCCTGTGCCTTTATCTAAATTCAATTGTGGAATACGATATGCTGTTGGGTCTTTGCTAACCGCAGGTTGCACAAATTTATATGGGCGTCCATCATTAATATATTGAAAGATATCACTTTTGCGCAAACGCTTATCTGTACCTGTTGCTGGAATACGCGCTAATTCTTCAAAACTGATATGATGTGCTTTAGCAATAGCTATTATTAAAGGGGAAAAGAACGTATTGTTGTTTATGGATGCCGAAACCGAAGATGTGTTTGTATTTGAGGCAGTAGCTGCTAACTTTGGACGCTTAACTTTTTTGGGTTCTGCTTGCAAAGTCTGCTGAGCCGTATCTGCTTTTATATGCTTTTTAGATTTTACCTTAGAGGTCGAACCATCGGTTTTGATAATCGCAATAGTATCACCTATTTGAATCACATCATTACTATTGAATAGTAGCTCCTCAACGATTCCTGTAACCGTGGATGGCACTTCAGAATCTACCTTATCTGTAGCCACTTCAAGCAGCATTTCATCTTCTTCAATAGTATCACCAACATTTTTCAACCATGTGATAATAGTTGCTTCAGAAATACTTTCGCCCAGTTTGGGCATTTTAAATTCATAATGTCCTGCGGAAGCAAGATTCTCATTTTTGCTCATTCCTAAATCTGTTTGTTATTTAGATTCCTATTCCTTCTTATAATGATGTGCCATTACAGGTCATCAATCGTTTCTCTCTACAAGATTTTTTCCATTAATGGTATTGAAAAAATCACTAATTCTCTAGCCATCTTGCTGTCATGAATGTACTGAGATAAGATTTTGTTTATATCCCTTTTGTAGATTGATTTTAATTATGGCTACATGGCATAACTCTGTATTTAATTTATTTATTATGCGATAAACCTACCCTCATTTCATTCTTAACACCATTTTTCTTGAGATTTCTGCTATCGCAGGAATATTTAAGAATCAAATATAAGGAATATCGTATTTTCACACCCTTAGCAACTTCAAAATTAGACATGATAAGAAAAAATAACTTTAATTAAAATGTAATACAGTTTTTTATTCTTTTTACATTTGCTCTATTGCTATTTTAAATTATAATTTCCTTATGGCTTACAATCTCGATAAAATTGACATTCAAATTCTAAGTATTCTTCAAAATGACAGTAATCGCACAACAAAGAGTATTGCGCAAGAGTTAGGCATGACAACTTCTCCTATTTTTGAGCGTATCAAGAAACTTGAAAAGGAGGGCTTTATCAAAAAATATGTTGCGGTTTTAGACCATAAAAAAATAGGACTCAAGCTTACGGTATTTGTTGGCATAACATTGCAAGGACATACCCGAAGTTATCTGACCAAATTTGTTATGGAAATCAACAAATTCCCAGAAATTGTGGAATGTCATCGTGTTAGTGGAAATTTTGACTATCTCCTAAAACTTATTGTAGAAGATATTGAAGCCTATGAAACCTTTATTATTTCTAAATTGACACTTCTACCATATTTAGGAAATGTACAGAGTTTAATTACCCTTTCTACTGGGAAAGACACCAATGAAATTGATTTGAGCAGAATTTAATATTTTTAAGATTTAGACATTTCGATTTTTAACTCTTATTGTTACAATTTCAAACCTTACAATACATGCTATTTCTTAAAAGTGTCTCGAAGTGTTTTATATGTATCGTCTTGAAGTTTTCGATCTAAAGGCACTACTCTTAAAGGTTCCACTGCTCTTAAGGTCTTATGACAATCTTCTGGTAATTGTTGGTACAATGCAGTCCCTTTTGTTTTCCAGGCTATCATCGCATCACTCACTTCCTTGATTACTTTTGCTGGATTACCAACGACTAAGCTTCGCTTAGGAATAATGGTTTCTGCCTTTACAAATGCCATAGCACCAACAATGCACTCATCTCCAATGACAGCATCATCCATAACAACTGTATTCATCCCTATTAAGCAATTACGCCCCAAATTAGCCCCATGAATAATAGCCCCATGACCAACGTGGGCACTTTCTTTGAGCACTATAGACTTTCCTGGAAACATGTGAACGGTGCAATTCTCTTGAACATTGACGCCATCTTCTAAAATGATTTGCCCCCAATCTCCACGAATAGCAGCTCCTGGTCCAATGTAACAGTTCTTACCTATAATGACATTTCCAGTAACTGCTGCCAATGGATGCACAAAACTGCTTTCGTGCACCACCGGTATATAGCCTTGAAATTCGTAAATCATAATTTCCTTTTTGTCATTGCGAGAACGAATAACGTGATTTCTTATTGAAATTATTCGTTTCGCTATGAATGACAAGTTTTATTTAAATCTTTTCAGCGTTTCTTTTGTGAATTCACTCAATACTAAACGTCCGCTAATAGCTGCACGTTCTGCTAAAAGTGTATCCCAATCTTCAGTACCTTTCCAGAACATAGTTTTCATGTCTTTCATAGCTTCAGGATTGTAATTACATAAGTTCTCTGCAAAGGCTTTAACCTCTTCATCTAATTCTTCATTACTCTCAAATACTTGCGTAAATAATCCTTTTTGTTTCGCCCATTCTGCCGAATAAAAACTATTAGCATCAATAGCTATTTGCGACATTCCAGTCAAACCAAGTTTACGTTGTACTGCTGGCCCCACTACAAAAGGTCCAATCCCTACATTAAGTTCACTTAATTTAATTGAAGCAAATTTTGAAGCCATACAATAATCTGTTGCAGAAGCCAATCCAACACCGCCTCCAACAGTTTTTCCTTGTATACGCCCAATGATAAATTTTGGACATTTACGCATCGCGTTAATTACGTTAGCAAAACCTGAAAAGAATACTTTTCCAGTTGCTTCATCATTAATATTAATTAATTCTTTGAAGCTAGCACCTGCGCAAAAGGTTCTATCACCTCCACTTTTTAAAACGATAACTTTAATCACATCGTTTGCGCCAGCTTCTGTAATGGTTTCGGCTAATTTTGCTAAAACATCTCCTGGTAAAGAGTTGTGAGCAGGATGAAAAAATTCGATATATCCTACTCCGTTTTCTATATGTTGTTTTACGTATGGTGCTTTCATATTTTGGTTCCGCTGAATCGGAAATTTTTTATAGTTATTCTTATATCTTAAGATGCTCAAACGTTTTTTATCATTTTGGCATCTCACAATGTTTCGTTTTTTTATGTCTTAGTATTTACAACTTTTTCTTTAAAAATTTTCGCTTTTAATTCCAAGTTACAGCTGTAAACCTGATGTAAGTTATAATAAATTAAATTGTTCGAAATGATGATTTAGGTGCTTTCGTTCTAAGAGATACCATTCATATCTATTGAGCACGCCAAAGACCATGTTCTTTAATTTTACATCTGGATGTTCTTTAAAAAACTCTATATAGATGTTACGTTGTGCTTTAAATGCCTCAATAGCTACCGCTAAATTATCATGTTTTAAAGGTTCTAATGTATCTTTTTTCAACAAAGGGAAATGTGAGTTTTTTGGAAATTTATCATAATTCCAAAGACTATTCTTTACCTTATCTAAAATCTTTTCAGGTGTTGCAATTTCAAAATCCTGAATTTCTCCTGCCGCAATCTTATAGGTATATTCCAAGTGCTCAATCATATGTTGAGGTGTCATAATTCCCCATTGAGGTTTTGCAACCTCAGACAGTTTAGACAAACACTGATCAATTTTAACATCGGTCATCTCAACAAAAGTTTCTTGTTTCTTTTGTACCATTGTTAAAATTGTAGCCACTGCAACTAATGGTGTGTCTCTATCTGTTTTTTGGCTTTCTGGTCGGTTTTCAAAATTTGCATCAAAAACCTCAACGTGCCATTTTACAATACCGCTAGGATGTTCTGCTGTAGCTACGTCACGGTCTACTTTCTCTTTACACGTTAAGCGCACATAAATGGTATCATTATGGTATAATGGTCTTAGAAAGCGGATACTATCTAAACCATAATTAGCCGAAACAGGACCTTTATTTGGGTGTACAAATAATCCAGCCGCAGCCGAAATGATAAAATAACCATGAGCAGTACGTTTCTCAAAAATACTCCCATCTAAAGAAGTGATATCTGTATGTGCATAGAAATGATCCCAAGTGAGATTGGCAAAAGCCATAATATCCGAATCTGTGATGGTTCTATTATGCGTTTTTAAAGACATTCCTGGTTGGATATCTTCCCAATGGTATTTGAAAGGGTGCGCTTCAGCTTGTTTATATTTAGCATTCTGCTGATAGATTCCTGTGATTTCTGTCAAAGTTGTTGGTGTTCCTTGGATTGCTGTACGTTGCAAATAGTGTTTTACTCCACGCATTCCTCCCATTTCTTCTCCACCTCCCGCACGTCCAGGCCCACCATGAACTAAGGTTGGGAGCGGCGATCCATGGCCTGTACTTTCTTTTGCATTATCTCTGTTCAATACTAAAATGCGTCCATGATGACTTGCTGCATTTACCACATACTCCTTCGCTATATGATCATCATTTGTGATAATAGATGACACTAAGGAACCTTTACCCATTTGGGCTAAAGTTATGGCCTCATCTAATGTTTTATAAGGCATTATGGTACTTACTGGACCAAAGGCTTCGCGTTCGTGAACAACAGTATTTTCGAAAGGATGATCTGCTCTTAATACAATAGGACTCACAAAAGCGCCTTTTGCAGCATCCGCTCCGATCGTTTCAATTTTATCTAAGCTTCCGTAAACGATCTGCGCTTCTTTAGCAATATCTTGGACCGAATTCCTAACCGCTTCTACCTGTTGTTTACTTACTAAAGCTCCCATTCTTACCTCTTTTAACCTTGGATCTCCGATAGTGACTTTATCTAAAGCTTTTCCTAAAGCAATTTGCACATCTTCCACTACGTTTTCAGGCACTATGATACGACGAATAGCAGTACATTTTTGTCCTGCTTTCACCGTCATTTCTTTACGTACTTCTTTAATAAAGATATCAAACTCTAGTGTTCCTGGAACAGCATCTTCTCCAAGAATAGAAGCATTTAACGAATCGGCTTCCATTGTAAATGGTACTGCTTCTTGAATAATTCTAGGATGAGCTTTAAGGATACGCCCTGTTGCTGCAGATCCTGTAAAGGTAACAACATCTTGAGATTCTACAGTCTCTAATATATTACGAACGGTTCCATTAATAATCTGCAACGCACCTTCTGGTAGGATACCAGAATTGATAATTTCTCTAGCTACAGCTTCTGCTAAATACGAAGATGATGGTGCTGGTAACACAACCGCTGGCACACCTGCCATCCAGTTAACAGCACACTTTTCTAGCATTCCCCAAACTGGAAAATTAAAGGCATTGATATGCACAGCAACACCTTTTTTTGGTACCATAATATGATGTGCCATAAAACGTCCACCTCTAGACAAATCAATAGGTTCACCTTCTACATGATAGGACTGATTTGGAAATAACTTTCTCAAAGAGGCATTAGCAAATAGGTTTCCGAAGCCACCTTCAATATCTATCCAGCTATCGACTTTTGTAGCTCCTGTTCTGTAACTTAAGTCGTAAAACGCATCTTTTCTTTTGGTAAGATATAACGCTAGCTTCTTAAGCATATTTCCACGCTCTTGAAAAGTCATTTTACGTAATTTTTCACTCCCTTTTGTTCTTCCGTAATGCAAGATTTCTGGAATATCTAAACCTTCTATAGCAACGCTGGTAAAAGCGTCTCCTGTGATTGCATCATAAACAGGTATACCTTCTTCTGTTCCTGTTGTCCAATGGCCTTGAACGTAATGTTGTATTTTATTCATAATCATGCCTGCAAAAGCAGTTATCGTTTTAATTATTTCTTGTTGTTATTACAATTAAAATTGACACTTAAATTAGCCCAATCTGAATTCGTATCTTCCATTAATAGTATCTCCAATTTCATTTCCCTTATTTATTGTATTTCTCTTATCATAACCTAATCTGCACTATCAAATCCACAAAACACACCCATGCATCACAATTGCACTTGACTATAAACGCTTATATTTTTTTGCAATTATATGTCACTCTACTATAAAATCGTCCATTTGCTGTATTTGCCATACTATCCAGAGCGACGTTTTATCGTTCTCTTAGCGGCATGTTTCCAGCATTTGCAGGAATATCAAATTCTTAGACATTCACATTTTCTATAATCGCAGCATACCCTTGACCAACACCAACACACATTGTAATTAATGCGTATCGTTTTTGTTGTTCTTGTAGCTCTAAAGCTGCCGAATATGCAATTCTAGCTCCTGTTACCCCTAATGGATGTCCAATAGCGATAGAACCACCATTTGGATTTAATCTTGGGTCGTCATCAGCTAATCCCCAAGCTCTAGTACACGCTAAGGCTTGTGCTGCAAATGCTTCATTTAATTCGATCACATCCATATCATCCATAGTTAAACTGGCTTTTTCTAATGCTTTATTAGAGGCTTGCACAGGACCTATTCCCATAATTCTTGGCTCTACTCCAACAACAGCCGAACTTATAATTCTTGCTAATGGTTTTAAATTATATGTTTTTACCGCGTCTTCAGAAGCAATAATAGTTGCTGCAGCTCCATCGTTTAATCCTGATGAATTACCAGCAGTCACGCTACCGCCTTCTTTTTTAAAAGCGGGTCTCAATTTCCCTAACACGTCTAAGGTAGAGTTTGGTTTTACAAACTCATCTTTTGAAAACTGAATTGGTTCTTTTTTACGTTGCGGGATTTCAACCGTTACAATTTCTTTCCCTAAGCGCCCATTTTCTTGCGCTTTGCTTGCTTTCATTTGTGACCAATAGGCAAATTTATCTTGATCTTCGCGAGATATTGCATATTGTTCCACCAAGTTTTCTGCGGTCACTCCCATGCCATCTGTTCCATACATTGCATGCATTTTCTTATTGACGAATCGCCATCCAAAAGTAGAGTCATACATTTTAGAATCCCCTCCAAATGCAGATGATGGCTTTGCTACCACATAAGGGCCACGTGTCATATTCTCCACACCTCCAGCTACAAACACATCACCGTCGCCTGCCTTAATAGCACGATTGGCATGAATAATTGCCGACAAACCAGAGCTACATAATCTATTTACCGTTTCTCCTGGAACTGTATGTGGAAGTCCTGCTAATAACGCTGACATACGTGCTACGTTTCTATTGTCTTCTCCAGCTTGATTCGCACACCCCATAATCACATCATCGTATGCCGCTTTTGGAATATTTGGATTTCTTTCTACTATTTCTTTAATAACTAAAGCCCCTAAATCATCTGTACGCACAGCAGATAGGGTGCCTTTATAATTTCCTATTGGTGTACGAACACCATCAATAATATATACTTGTTTCATAATACAGCCTGCAAAAACAGGTACCTCTTTAATTCTTATTTTTAACTTTTTTTATGTTCATTTTTGTTTAACCTAAAACACAGCAAAAACTCAATTTGAAATGGGTAAATTTCCAATCTCTTATCGGGTTATGCTAAGAATTCAGAAATGTATTCCGATTTTAGTTTTTTATGCAGCATTGCAACAGTACTTACTTGCCAACTGAAATCAACACCTTTTTACTCTTCCCATTTTTTTGATGTTCTGTACACTACACCTTTAAATAAAGCGATTAACTCATCACCTCGTTTTACTTCAATAATATTGAACCCTAATTTATTGTTTACTTTTTCGATAACACTTTCGGCAATGATATAATCGCCTTCACTAAGTGCTTCAATATGGTTGATACTCGTTTCTATTGACACTGCATATTTACCATGTGTGTTAGCCGCAAAACCAAAAGCAGTATCTGCTAATGAATAACTGATACCTCCATGTGCTTTATTCATGCTATTTAGCATGTCTTTGCGAATGGTCATACCTAATTTACAGCGACCTATTTCACACTCTAAAATTTTGACACCCAACCATTGACTATAGGCATCTTGACTTAGCATTTTGTATGGTATTTGTTCTCCGTTAATAGGCATTAGGAATTTGGCATTAGGTATTAGTATTTCTTTCAATTATCTTTTTTCTTAACGAAGACATCATTTTTATTAATTCAGAAACTAACTTTCTATTGTCTTGATCTTGTTCAAAATTAATGTATTCTCTTCTTCTCGCTTTTGTACTATAACTTACACATTCATTAGTACTATAAATAGTATGATTTAAATGTTTTATAAATTGAGCATCAGATCCAGGGTATCCCTCAGCAATATTGAGTGCAATTGAATCCGCTGCTCTTCTAAATTGTGATGATAAAGCATATAACTCGTGATTAGGGAATCGCTTAACAAGGTTATCTACCAACTCGCAAAAATCCATAGCTTTTTGGTAAACTTTTAAATCTTCAAATTTAAAATGATATTTACTCTCCATATCCTTTTCTGATGCCTTATCCCAAATACCTAATACCTGTCAAAAAAAGTTTTTTGTTCTTTATTCATCTTTCTCAACAATGGACTGCATCTATAGCGATCCTCATGGTATTCATCATATAACTCATCAAGCTTACGCACACACCAATCTATACCTTTTTCATCTGCCCAAGCCAATAATCCTTTTGGATAATTGACCCCCTTTGTCATGGCATTATCTATATCTGCTGCTGAAGCAATATTTAAGAATAAAGCATCTGCTGCTTCATTAATTAACATCACTAACACACGATCAAAAATGGTTTGTGCTAATTCGGTGTCTTTTTTTGGTTCTGGTTTAGTTACATCTCCATTATAATCGTAATATCCTTGTCCTGTTTTACGTCCTAAATATCCCGCTTCAGACAAACGTTTTTGCGTAAAAGACGGTCTGTATCTTGGGTCGAAATAGAACGCTGTAAATACCGTTTCGGTCACCGTATAATTGACATCATTACCTATAAAGTCCATTAATTCAAATGGGCCCATTTTGAATCCTCCCAAGTTTTTCAAACTCCAATCTATCGTTACAAAATCTGCAACACCTTCTTCATAAATTCGTAAAGCTTCACCATAAAATGGCCGTGCAACACGGTTTACAATAAATCCTGGGGTATCTTTAGCAACCGCAACAGTCTTTTTCCAGTCTGAGATCGTTTGCACTGATTTTTCAAGCACTGCTTCTGAGGTTTGAATTGCTGGAATCACCTCAACCAACTTCATTAATGGTGCTGGATTAAAGAAATGAATGCCTACGCAACGTTCTGGTTTTTGGAGTGATGCCGCAATAGATGCTATAGATAAGCTCGATGTATTTGAAGCGATAATACAGTTCTCAGACACATAAGTTTCTAGTTCAGAAAACACCTTTTGCTTGATCTCTAAATTTTCAATAATCGCTTCAATCGTCAGATCAGAATCTGATAAAGCTTTTAAATTGTCTACATATTGAATATTCCCTTGAATTCTATCTTTTTCAACAGTATCAATACGCCCTTTTTCTATGAGTCGATTTAATATCTTTTCTAATGCTGCTTTTGCTTTATCTAATGCAGCTGTATCTGTATCGTATAATGTTACGTTACAGCCAGAAGTTGCTGCTACTTGAGCAATTCCACTTCCCATGGTTCCTGAACCTATAATTCCTATGTTCTTCATAAATATTGCATAACCCATTATGACTACTAAATATCGAAATTATCTACTCGATATACATTCGTCTATAATTTTTATTGTCCTTTAAATTCTGGCGTTCTCTTTTCAATAAATGCTGCAACACCTTCTGCATAATCTTCTGTTTCGGCAGCTTCTATTTGATATTTTGATTCTAATGCTAATTGTTCTTCTAAAGAATTGGTTAACGATTGGTTGAATGTTTTCTTAATTAATCCTAGTGCTTTTGTTGGCATCTTAGCCATTTTGGTTGCTAATTTTTCAACAGTAGCTTCAAAATCTTCTGGAGCAACACTTTTATAAATCATTCCTATACGTTCTGCTTCACGAGCTCCAACTTTATCTCCAAGCATTGCTAATGCTGTTGCTTTTTGAAAGCCCACTAATCTTGGTAAAAAGAAAGTTCCTGCGCTATCAGGGATTAACCCAATTAAACTAAATGCTTGAATAAAGCTCACTTTTTCATGAGCCACGACCACATCACATGCCAACGCGATATTTGCACCTGCTCCTGCTGCCACCCCGTTTATTGCCCCTATAATGGGTTTTTCTATATTTCTAATACGCAGAATTATGGGATTATAATGCTCCTCTAAAATCTTTTTAAATCCTGGATTTAGTTCAGGTGAAGTCACTTCTTTTAGATCTTGACCCGCACAAAATGCTTTTCCATTTCCAGTTAAAACCATAGCTCTGACCGCTGAGTTCTTCTCACAATCGTCAAGTACATTTTGTAAACTTAAAGCCATTTCACGGTTAAAGCTATTAAACACCTCTGGTCTATTGAGCGTAATGTACGCTATATTGTTTTCAATTTTGATTAGAATTGAATTATTACTCATACCTTCTTTTTAATTATCATTTCTATAAAAAAAGTGTTTACAGTATTTTATTGCAACACCTATATTGCGTTAGAAATGATGTTTATTTTACTTACCATCTTACTTCAATGGCATTTTTTATATTTATTTTGTCTGATTTTGTCATTTGTCATTTACTTTATTTAACGTCTTACAAAATCCTGATAAAATTCTTGGCTAACGCTCTGAATATCATCATTTCAAACATTTAAAATAATCAAATGGTTCTCTGCAGTCTTCACACTGAAATAGAGCTTTACATGCTGTAGATCCAAATTGACTAATAAGTTTGGTATTGGTTGATCCACAAAGGGTACATTTTACCAATTTTTGATTTCCTAAAAGTACAGCTTTATCGGCAACTTCATCTAAAGGCGCCGCAATACCATAATCTTCTAGGGCCTTTCTTCCTTTTTCTGTAATCCAATCGGTAGTCCAAGCAGGCGATAATACGAGATTAACCTCTGCTTTATATCCAGCTTCATTCAAAGCTTTAATAATATCTTCGCCCATAACATCCATCGCTGGACATCCGCTATAGGTTGGTGTTATTCTTACCATAACAACACCAGCTTCATTTATAATTGCTGAACGTATCACACCCATTTCCATAATAGAAAGCACAGGTATTTCAGGATCCGAAACGGTTCCTAAAACAGCTGTTAAGCGTTTGTCTATATGTGGTTGTTCTGCGGCCATTTTAAATTCCCATGACGATGGGGATATTTTTTATAACATTGGTAGATACAATTTGTTGTTCTTCACAAATTACTCGAAGTGACATTATTTTTTAAATTATTGCTTTCAATTTGATTGCTCTGAGTAAAGACAGCGCCCAGAATGACATGTCATTTTCGTTTAGATTCGTTTTTCAAAGGCATGTATTACCATTTCATATTAGGATATGTGCGTTGCATATATTGCATTTCGGCTAGCAAATAGCCTAAATGTTCTGTATGTACGCCTTCCTTACCTCCTTTTTGAAAATATTCTAAATCGGGCACAACTAATGTTGCTTCAATCAAAACCTCAGTAGCCTCTTTAAAATAATTGTCTTTAAACTTTAAAGTATCTACTCCAATACCTTCGGCAATCATAGTTTTATCTGCTGGTGTCTGATGAAATAATTCATCGGTATAAGCCCACAAATCATTGACTGCATTTTGAATACGGTTATGACTGTCTTCTGTGCCATCACCTAGACGCTTTATCCAGTCTGAAGAAAATCTCAAGTGATAGGACACTTCTTTAATCGATTTCTTCGCAATAGCTGCTAATGTAGCATCATTACTTTTTTGTAATTGTACTAAAAATTTATAATGATACACATCAAACAAAAACTGACGTGTGATGGTATAAGCAAAGTCAACATTGGGCTGTTCCACCAACAAGACGTTGACGTATTGACGCTCTGTACGTAGCATTGCAATTGTATCTTCACTGCGCCCATCATTAGCTATTTGCGCAGCATATTGAAAATAACTACGTACTTGTCCAAATAAATCTAGTGATATATTGGTACAGGCAATATCGGTTTCTAAACTAGGACCATGTCCACAAAGTTCCCCTAAGCGTTGCCCCAGTATTAAACTATTGTCTGCTATACCTAAAATGTAATTATATAAATTGTTATTCATAATATGACTGAACCTGAATTTCAATTTGAAAAAGTTCTATTGATCTATTTTATATTCTTGTTACTTTAACTTTAATATGTTGGCTATTATAAGGTTTGCTAAGACGCTTTATATTTTTACCAACACCTAACATTTTTCTTAAAATTGTCTTGCTAAATCATTTTCAATTTTTGATTACATGTGTTTTATTTCGTCTGGCAAGTCATAAAAGGTTGGATGGCGATATACCTTATCTTGAGCAGGTTCAAACAACTCTCCATTATGTTCTGGATTTGAGGCTTTAATATGCTTAGATTCTACCACCCAAATACTCACACCTTCACTTCTTCTTGTGTACACATCACGTGCATTCACAAGCGCCATGTCTGCATCAGCAGCATGTAAACTTCCAAAATGACGGTGTTCTAATCCATTTTTACTTCTTACGAAGACTTCCCAAAGTGGCCATTCTTTTTTCATAATCTTTATCGTATTGTATATGCATTATGAGTATAATTACCTCCTAACACATGGGTACTACTTATGCTGTTTTGTTCATTTTTCTTTGTTCTTGTTTTTCGCGATGCGCTATTGCTGCGTCGCGAACCCATTGCCCATTTTCCCATGCAGCAACTCTTGTATTCATTCGTTTTTTATTACATGGTCCGTGTCCTTTAACGACTTGCCAGAATTCATCCCAGTTAATTTTACCCGAGTCATAACCTCCTTTGTCTTCATTCCATTTTAAATCGGGGTCAGGAATGGTTAAACCAATTAACTCTGCTTGCGGCACCGTTTGGTCTATAAATTGTTGACGCAATTCGTCATTGGTCTTACGTTTTAGCTTCCATTTCATAGACTGTTCGGTATTTGGCGAATCATCATCACGTGGTCCAAACATCATTAAAGCTGGCCACCAAAAGCGATTTAAAGCATCTTGTGCCATTTCTTTTTGTTCTGGTGTGCCTTTTGCTAAGGTTAATATTAATTCATAACCTTGACGTTGATGAAAGCTTTCTTCTTTACAAACGCGCACCATAGCTCGCGCATAAGGTCCGTATGATGCACCACACAATGGCACTTGATTGATAATAGCCGCGCCATCTACTAGCCATCCAATAGCCCCCATATCTGCCCAAGTTACTGTAGGATAATTAAAGATACTTGAGTACTTTGCTTTTCCTGTATGCAATTGTTCAAACAGTTCATCTCTAGAAACCCCTAAGGTTTCTGTAGCACTATATAAATATAAACCATGTCCCGCTTCGTCTTGTACCTTAGCTAACAAGGCAACTTTACGACGTAAGGATGGTGCTCTTGTAATCCAATTTCCTTCAGGCAACATCCCAACAATCTCAGAATGGGCATGCTGTGACATTTGCCTTATATGTGTTTTTCTATACTTTTCAGGCATCCAATCTTTAGGTTCAATTTTCTCATTACGTGCTATACGTGCCTCAAATTCTTCCTCTAAACTTTTTATTTGTGCTTCACTCATGATTCTGCTCGCTAAAGCGAGTATCTTTTAGTTAAACTCTTACTTTCTTATGGGGTTTTGATTGTAAACTATTTTATAAATCAAAATCCACCACAACTTTATCTGATGTTGGTACTGCTTGGCAGCTTAATACCCAATTTTTCTCGACTTCAAAATCTTCTAGAGCATAATTGATTTTCATTTCTGCAGTTCCTTCTTTGACTTCACACTTACAGGTACTACAAACACCTCCTTTGCATGCAAATGGCAAATCTGCACCAGCTCCAAGCGCTGCGTCTAATATGTTATCATATGCTTTAGTCATGGTAAAACTAAAATCTTTACCACCATCTATAATTGTTATTTCTACACCTTCTACATCTTGTTTTGCCAAACGTTCTGCGCGTTTGATATCTTCTTCCGACAAGCCTTTTACGAACAACTCAAAATGCACTAATTCTTTTGGCAAACCCGCATTTATAAGATATTCACTTACATAATTCACCATAGTTTCTGGTCCGCAAAGAAAAACTTCATTCGTATCTGGAATATCTATAAATGTTTTGGTTAGCACCCTCATCTTCTCGTCATCAAATCGACCATTGAAGAGTTCAATATCTCTTCGTTCTTTAGTAAGAAAATAATAAATCTCGAAACGCCCAAAATATGCGTTTCTTAATTGCTCTAACTCCTCCTTAAAGATAATAGATTTTACCGTTTTATTTACATAAAATAACTTACATGTTGAATTGGGTTCATTTTTCAAATGCAATTTAATCATTGACAACAAGGGTGTTATACCACTTCCTGCTCCAAAAAATAAATAATTCTTCTTGAGTTCAGGACTTGAGGCTACACCAAACGAACCACTTGGCGCCATAACCTCTAAGACACTTCCAACTTCCAATTCCTGATTTATATAAGTAGAAAATTTACCCCCTGGTATCTGCTTTACTGCTACTTTCCATTGTTGCTCCAATGGACTAGAGCATAAAGAATATGAACGCCTCACATCTTCTCCATTGATAAAAGCTCTCAAAGTTAAATGCTGTCCTGGTGTAAATTTAAAATCATCATATAAATTTGGAGGAACATCAAATTCTACCACTGAGGTATCGTTCGTCTCCTTATAGATATCTTTAATTTTTATCGTGTAAAATTCTGCCATTATTTAAAATCATTCTAAACTAACAAGTGTTAGTTTTGGTAAAACTACAAAATAAAAATGACTTTATCTAATAACACCTTCTAGTAGGACGCCACTCAGTTTGTCTGCAAGGTAGTTTGGGTTTAATTCTTCTCTTCTTGGAATCCACCCATATAATAGTCGTAAAGTTGATAAAATTGAAAACAGCATGACTTCAGAATCAAAGTTTATTAATTCTCCCTTTGCAATGCCTTCATTAAGAATTGTTCGAAAATCATTTTCATAGTCCTTTCTCAACCTGAGATAATAATCGAGGTCTGCTTCCAAATGCATCCAATCGTTATTTAATGATGCCATTCCGTTTTGATTATTGGCTGTAATATCTACATGCAATTTTACAATACGTTTTAATTTTTCTACACTAGATATTTCGGCGTCTTGTATCACATTCATACCACAGGTAAACTGTTCTGCTAAAGCGATAATAATCTCCGACAGGATTTCTTGTTTAGATTTGATATGATTGTATAGACTTGCAGCTCTGACCCCAACAGCTTTTGCTATATCTCTCATAGTTACAGCACTATATCCTTTTTCTTTAAAGAGCAGTGCTGCCGTTTGTATGATTTCGTCTTTTCTGTTTTCGTATTTCAAGACTATTTGTTTTATCCCACATTATGCATTCAAAATCTACAACTATAACAACCTCAACTTGAAGCAAACACTTGATACGCGTTACAACATTCTAATGCCTAATAATGTCATTTATAATGAAGCGTTGAAGATACAGAAAAAGTGTAACTTCGATTACATGAAAACCCGTTAATTTTTTAGTACTTTGCAAAAACAATATTGCTTATGGGTTTTTTTGACTTCTTATTTAAAAACAAACAAAAACGGGTTACTGATTTTATATCGAGAAACGCAATAATTATAGATGTACGTACGACTTCTGAATATGCCAATGGGGCAATAAAAGGGTCAAAAAACATCCCTTTACATCTGCTCAATTCTAAAATTAGCACCATCAAAAAACGCAACCAGCCAGTGATTACGTGTTGTGCCAGTGGTATGCGCTCTAAACGTGCTGCTAGCATTTTGAAAAAACATGGTATTGATGCTATAAATGGTGGTGGTTGGAATAGCTTAAGGAACAAGCTTTAAAACAAACCTAAGATGTATTAGAATTCGGAATACTATACAGCACATCAATTTAAGGTTGTTGTTACTGACTTAACATCTGCTAAAAACTCACATCAGGTAGCTCCGCTTTAAGTTTGGTTATTTTTGATTCTAGATTTTCTAGAAATTTCTGATGCGCTTCAGAATTTGGGTTAAAAGGCTGGTGTGCCAATCCTCTTTGAATTGTTTCAACTACCTGCATTATAGACTTTGCATTATCCCCTATCCAAACAGCTTTAAAACACTCCCAAATATAATCAATAGCCAAGGGAGAAGGATGAATCATATCTTCTGCATAGAACCGATAATCTCTCAACTCATCCATCATAATCTCATAAGACGGAAAATAGAAATTATGTTTTCGAGGCGCAACAACCTCATGAAGCGCAGTAATTAAATGCGACTTACTTCTCTGATTTTCTACATACCCATCTTTAATATGACGCACTGGAGACACCGTAAATATAAATCGTACATTTTTATTTACAGCACGCACCAAACCTACAATAGCCTGTAAACTGGCTTGTATGACATCTACAGGCAAGAGTTCTTTAGCGAATTTTTTCTGAGGCACTTTATGACAATTTGCAACTATCTTATCCGATTCTATATGACGATACACCCAAGCTGTTCCTAGGGTAATCATAAAATAGGTCGACTCGTGGATTTGTCTATTCGTCAAATCAATTGCTTTATTTAAACGCTGTAATAATTCCTCTTTTGAATGTGCACTTAAACATGAATGCGCATCATAGCAATGCCATTGTTGGTGATGTTCAAACACCTCATCATCCGAATAATAATCTTTATTGATCGCTCTTGTAATAAGATTTTCTATCGCTAAAGGATGAAATAGTATTCCTAAAGGGCTTAAAGAGTTTTTAAACTTAAAATACGATAGTTTTTTACCAATATTTTCCGCAAAACATGAACCTAACAATAACATGTTAGACTCATAGTCTATTAGATGTTTCGACTGTTTAGATAAAGATATTTTAGTTTGCAAGTTCATATTAATCTACAAAATTTTCAAAAAACACTGGTTTTATTTGATAAGGATAGTTTTCATAAACAGCATTCGTATCATTGATAGAATTTCCATCTAAACTATACGTATACCCCATGCTTAAGCATTTTTTCGCTTCTTTTTTAGGCTTCAACCGAAGTAATGCTTTGGCTTTACAGTATAACGCATCCGAGAACATCGGACATTCTAACATTGCCTTATCAAAAGCCGCTATAGCTTCATTAAAATCTAATATTGCCTCTGTATATTGCTTTGAAAAAACACACTTAATAAAAGTAAGATAGTCTAGGTACTCTTCTGGCCGCAACCTAACAGCCTCATCAATATAAGTCATTCCCAGCTCATATTTTGAGCTTTTAAAACAAGGCATTGATTTCTGTTGCCATATGCAAGGCTTATCTAGCTGAATCTGAAGTATTGAATCTAGATAAATTTGACGTTGATTCGCAAATAAATTTTGTGCATTATCCCGCTGCCACAAATAACTAACACGTGCAGAATCTTGCTCAGGCTTTTGTTTTTTTTCAACACATGAGCCCGTTAACACAACGATAAAAAAAGTATGCCGTAAATACTTCATGTGCCCTAAAAAAAATTAGTCCAAATAGGCTTTAGCAGCACTCAAGGCCTCTGCAATACCATCAGGATTTTTTCCACCAGCAGTTGCAAAAAACGGTTGTCCACCTCCACCACCTTGGATATACTTCCCGAGTGCTCTTACAATTTGTCCAGCATTTAAACTTTTTTCTTCTACTAAGTTTTTAGACACATAACAAGATAAGATAGCTTTGCCTTTGTTATTTGCACCAAACAGCACAAACAAATTATCAACTTCACCTCCAATTTCAAATGCCAAATCCTTAATTCCTGCTGGATCTAAGTCCACTTCTTTAGCTAAGAAATTCACACCATTTATGTCTTGTATTTCAGCTTTTAAAGTGCCCTTTAAGTATTTAGTTTTATCTTTTAGCAAGGCTTCAATTTGCTTTTTTAAATCGGTATTTTCTTGTTTTAAGTCCCCTACCGATTTTACTGGGTCTTTAACATTATTCAGCATCTCTTTAATTTCGAAAAAAGCTTTGTTGGTCTCAAAATAGAAGTCTTTAACAGCATCATTGGTTATCGCTTCTATGCGTCGTATCCCTGATGCTATCGCACTTTCTGAACGGATTTTAAAATGCCAAATATCTCCAGTATTTTTCACATGTGTTCCTCCACAAAGTTCTATAGATTGTCCAAATCTAATAGACCTTACTGTATCACCATATTTCTCTCCAAATAATGCCATAGCACCATCTGAAATGGCCTGGTCCATTGGCACATTGCGTTTTTCTTCTAAGGGTAACTTCCCTTCGATACGCGCATTAACAAAATTTTCAACATCGCGCAATTGCTCTGTTGTTAATTTTGCAAAATGGGAAAAGTCAAAACGCAAATATTTTGAATGCACAGCCGATCCTTTTTGCGCTACATGATCACCCAATATTTCTCGTAATGCCTGATGTAGCAAGTGCGTTGCAGTATGATTAGAGGCGGTTCTATGGCGTTGTTTTTCATCTACGACGATAGTAAATTTTTCATTTAAATTATTTGGTAAGTTTTTAGTAAAATGAATAATTACATTATTTTCTTTTTTGGTATCCAAAATATAGACCACATCACCATGGGCATCTTCTAAATACCCTTTATCTCCAACCTGGCCTCCGCCTTCTGCATAGAAAGGGGTTAGATTAAACACCAATTGGTATTGTTCGCCATCTTTTTTGGATTTCACTTTTCTATAACGCGTTATCCTTACATCAGCCTTTAACATATCATAACCTACAAATTCCTGCTCTGCATGCTCCACTAAAACCGTCCAATCATCGGTTGAAGTTTCACTAGCAGATCTAGAGCGTTGCTTTTGTTTTTGCAGTTCCTTTTTAAACCCGTCTTCGTCCAAGGTTAATCCCTTTTCATTAAGAATCAATGCTGTTAAATCTATAGGAAACCCATAAGTATCATATAATTCAAATGCCTTTTTTCCAGATACTTTATTTCCTGAAACATTCTCGATAATACGGTCTAGAAGCAACAAACCTTGATCTAATGTTCTTAAAAATGAGGTTTCCTCTTCTTTAATAACGTTTTCTATCAATTGTTTTTGATTTTTAATCTCTGGGAATGCTTCTCCCATTTTCTTGCTCAAAATCTCAACTAAACGGTAGATAAATGGTTCTTTTTTATTCAAGAATGTAAATCCGTAACGTACCGCACGACGCAATATTCTACGAATTACGTAACCTGCACCGTTATTACTAGGCAATTGTCCGTCTGCTATAGAAAATGCCACAGCTCTGACGTGATCTGAAATTACACGAATGGCTACATCGCCTTTTTCATCCTTTCCATATGCGGTATTTGTAATTGTTTCAATTTCTCTGATAATCGGAGTAAATACATCAGTATCATAGTTAGATTTTACATTTTGTAATACCATACAAAGACGTTCAAACCCCATACCGGTATCAATATGTTTAGCTGGAAGATTTTCTAATGATCCATCTGCCTTTCGATTATATTGCATAAATACAAGGTTCCATATTTCTACAACATGCGGATGATCCATGTTTACCAAATCCTTTCCGTCAACCTTTGCTTTTTCTTCATTCGAACGGATATCTACATGTATTTCACTACATGGTCCACAAGGCCCTTGATCCCCCATTTCCCAAAAATTATCCTTTTTATTCCCCATAAGGATGCGATCTTCAGGAATAATTGCTTTCCAAAAATCATAAGCTTCTTGGTCCATTGGAATACCATCTTCTTTATCACCTTCAAAAACGCTAACATAAAGTATATCCTTATCAATTTTATACACTTCTGTCAATAGCTCCCAAGCCCAAGCAATAGCCTCTTTTTTGAAATAATCTCCAAAACTCCAGTTCCCGAGCATCTCAAATAAGGTATGATGGTACGTATCATACCCTACTTCTTCCAAATCATTATGTTTACCTGAAACTCTCAAACATTTTTGAGTATCTGTAATTCTTCTGTTTTTTGGCTCAGAATTTCCGAGAAAATATTCTTTAAATGGCGCCATTCCAGAATTTACAAACATTAATGTTGGATCATTCTTTAAAACCATTGGCGCTGATGCTACTACGCTGTGTTTTTTATTTTCAAAAAACTCTAAAAACTTAGATCTAATCTCTTGAGACTTCATGTAACTGTGTTAAGCTTGTTCTAATAAATTGCTTTAAATATGAAACAATTTATATATTTGTTCATTGTTCAATTAGTATTGCAAAAAAAACGCAAAACATAAGCGCAAAAATAGAACTTTTTAACTAATGTCTAAGGTAAAATATTATTACGATTCCGAAACGCTATCCTATCGCATTATAGCGCGCAAAAAACGAACAACTGCAAAGTACGTTTTTGTGTTTTTATTAGCTGCTGCCATATTTGGGTTTCTCTTTTTAGTTATTGCTGGACAGTACTTTGAATCGCCTAAAGAAAAAGCCCTTTCAAGAGAGCTTCAAAACATGCAATTACAATACGATTTACTAGACAAAAAAATGAACGAGGCCTTTGCTGCACTTGAAAATGTAGAGGAGCGCGACAATGCTATTTATCGTTTATATTTTGAAGCTAATCCTATACCCGAAGAACAAAGACGACAAGGATTTGGAGGTATTAATCGTTATAAAAAGTTTGAAGGTTATGACAACTCAAAACTTATTTCAGAGGCCAATCGTAAGATGGACATACTTCAAAAAAGTATTGTAGTACAGTCCAAATCATTAGATGAAATTGCGATATTAGCTGAAGATAAAGAGAAGTTCTTAGAGGCCATCCCTGCAATT
>JABSPM010000040.1 GCA_013215095.1 Flavobacteriaceae bacterium
AACTCAAACAAGATTTTGGACTAGACAATTTTTGTCTGCAGGATTTTTGGGCTACTGAAGCCTCCTTTAGGTGCATTATGATAGCATATAATCTAATGAGTTTGTTTAGACATTTTGCACTAAATCATCATAACCGAGCAATATTGAAAACGCTAAAAGTCTATTGCTTTGCATTAGGAGCATGGCAGGTAAAACACGACAATAGAAAGGTGTTGAAGATTGCATTGCCTGCAAAAAAGAGACCATGGATGGACGGATTATTTAGTCAAATCAAGAATTTAAGCCCGCCTTTTGTATATTCTAATGCATAATGCGGGTTTAAGTTTTCTGCTCGTTTGATAGCTCTTGATTACTATATTCTTATATTTAATTAAAAAATTCTTTGTACATATTTTAGGACGGAATAAGTTTGCGTACAACTCTTAGTTTTGCTCCTTTTTCAGAAGGATAGTGTGCTGATCTGGAGTTTCAAAAACGAATGGCTCTTTTGGAACAGTACCATTATTCCCAAAATTAATGTGTTGTAACCCTGTGTTTTTAACTTTTGCCAAATTGAAACTATCATCGCGTTCAGAGCCCCAATAATATTGAATTTCAATAAATAAATGTTCTTGTTGATACATCCATTCTCTGTTTTCAATCGCATCAATATCAAGGTTTGGGGCTTGTAAGTTTTTGTCCCCTAAAAAATATAACGTAAACCCTTTTCCTCTCCCTACATACATTCGTACAAAAAGCTTTAAATTAAGAACATTTTCATAAAAACGAATACTTTTTAATGGGTCTTTTGTTCGAATGGTTAGTAAACCTAAAACATTAGTAGGGTTGATATTTTTTGTAGGGTTTCCTTTAAATGTTTTTTGAATAAATTCTATCTGATGATTTTCAGTATCAATAGTATGAGCCAAATAACCAATGTTACCAAATTGGAAAGGTTCTTTTATAGCATGACCTTTTGCTAATAAATTTGCATATACTTTTTGAATATTATTAACAAAAACACTGTATTTCCAATAGTTATCATTGGGGTGCTGTTGATAATTTTCTTTAGCTAAAGAAGGAGTATGTTTTAATTGAATATAATAATTCGCATTTGAATAACCTAAATTATAATAGGTTGAATCTCTATTTGAATATGTTTTTAGCAACGAAAAACCTAAAACTTTAGTGTAAAAATCAATTGTTTTTTCGGGTTCAAAAATTTGTAAAGTAAAGCTTTTTAATTTCATATTATTTTAATAATCATTTTTATGTAACAAATGTAACTGTACAAAAGTACGTATTGATTTTTCTTTGTTATGATTTAAAATATAAAATCATGAAAAAGATCTTTTTTACCGTTAGTTTAATATTTAACATTGTGTTTTTAAACTCTTGCAGTTCTGATGATTACAATAAAGAAACTATAGTAACAGGAGAAGTCGTAGCACAAAACCCCAAAAAAGTATTGTTTATTGGTAATAGCTATACCTACGGAAATAACATGCCAAAAATGACAAGACTTCTCGCCTCATCTGTTCAAGACACCATGATATATGCGACGCACACTCCTGGAGGAGCTTATTTACACCAACATGCAAATTCAGCCCAATTATACAACTTAATAAATAGTCAAGAATGGGATTTTGTCACTATCCAAAGCCAAAGTAGAGAATCGGCATTAGACCAGGATTATTTCGACATCAATGTGTATCCGTATGCACAAACGTTAGTGAATAAGATTAGAAATAATCATGCCGAAAGTATGCCTTTGTTTTTTATGACTTGGGGCTATGAAAATGGTTATAAACCACTGTGTTCTAGCTTACCCTACATGTGCGATTTTGAAGCTATGAATGATAAAATTGAAGAACGTTATACTTTTTATGCAAGTGCTACCAACTCTATGGTAAGTCCAGTGGGAGCTGTGTGAAAACAGATACGAGCCAATTATCCAAATATAGATTTATATACTTCGGATGGAAATCATCCGTCAAGAATAGGGTCTTATGCAGCCGCTTGTTCTTTTTATGCGATGATATTTGAAAAAGACCCGACTTTACTTGCGTATAACGATACTCAATTAGACGATGATCAAGAACAAATTGTAAAAACTATTATAAAGCAAGTAGTTTTTGATAGGTTGAACGATTGGCAGTTTAATTAATTTTTAGAAGTACATGACAAAACTAAACCACTATGGACTGAGAAAGTCCATGGGTTTTTAAATCTGACTAAAATCAACAGTAAGGAGTAACACGCAAGCATTAATTAACAAACCACGAAAATTCGTAAGAATTTTCATAAGCATGTAAGTAGAAGCAATTACTTATCCATTTCTATGGGTGGTTATTTAATGATTGCGTCGTTGTCTTCTTCCGTGAGGATGTTGTCTTGGTGGCGGACCTGATGGACGACTTTCTTTAAATTCACCTTTCAGACATCGACTAACATAAGGATATTCGTCAGTTATAAAATATCCATATTCACCATCGATTTCGATTCCGTTACATTCATCTAATTGTCCTAATCCTTTTACATAAGTCCAGTCAGAGACAAAAGTGCCATCAGGCCTTGTATAATTTAGTTCTTTTTCCATTCGTTGGTGAGGATTATTATAATTACAAACGTCACCTGTTCTTAATTTTTCTGATAACACATAGCTTGGTTTGTATTTTCCGCTTTTAGAATAATACATAGGAAATCCGTCTTTAGCATACCCAACAAGAATAATATCTTTCCCATTGTCTAGTTTTTTTATTAATTCAGGAGAAATAGCGTGATAATGATAAGCACCACTCGGCTGAACATGAGCGTTGTTAAAATCTAGTCCTAAATTAACCAATTCTTGAATAGCCTCTATCTTGTATACTTCGCCGGTTTCACAAACAAATCTTTCTGCCGTTTCGGGTTCAAATTTAACTCCATTTACAGAAATTCCTGGTTCACGAGCCCATTTGCTTTTACCAGTTAGTTTTGGATTTAAAGGTAATGAGTATTCAAGATCTTGTGCTTTAATAGAATTGGGATTTCCTTCATTAGGAAACCTTCCCGTGGGGTGATTTGGCAAACCGTTTGTTCTTATTATACGATTTCCATTTTTAATTACTACTTTCGTTTTTGTGCCAAATTCGTCATTGTCTATTTGGTATTCTTTTGTAAAATCAATTTTTGAAATGGAAAGTGATTCTGAAGTCGCATTGACTTTATTTTTTTTCTGTGAGTAAAATCCACAGCTATAAAGTAATGTTAGTGATAAAAATGATATAATGTGTCTTGTAATTTTCATTATTAATGTGTTTTGTATTTAGACTACTTTGGTGTTGAATGGTTTAATTGTCCACAACACCTCTCTAAACGCAGTTCTAGTTATTGTACGACGTATTTTATTTCCAAAATTCCCACCATTCTTTTTCATTCTGCTACTCGATTCCTTTTCCTTTTCAACTAATTTTTTCGCGACTTCAAAGTCCCAAGCAATCTCTGCTCTTTTATGTGTTCCTTCATGCCATGAGTCATAAGTGACAGTATTACCAAAAGATTCTATTAGTTGAACAAGTGATTCAGTTCCACCAAAAGGTATTCCAACAGGATTATAATACAAGGTTCCATTGTCATTTGACTTTTCGATTTTGATCAATTCGTAATCTCCTTGAAAAATCACATAAATCATCGAATCTAAACTCCAGTTGTCGGCCGTATTGAACATTGGATGTTTTAATCTTGTTTCAGGCTTGGTTAATTTCCAGAGTTCGTCATAAATCCTACGCTGTTCCGAATTTGATTTCAGTTCGATTTTATCAAACCATTTTTTTGCATTCTGTATTCTATGGCGTATGACGGTCTTGTGTATAATTTGTTGCGTTTTTAAAGTTACGTTTTTTTCCGATAGGGTTAGGGTTATTAATATGTAGGAACTTTCATAATCTTAACCAACTAAGCAATGAATTATACACATTGTTGCCATTAGTACTTTTTAGTCCTAATTTGATTTCTCTTTTGTTTAATTGTTTCTCTTCTTGTTTTTGAAGTTGAAAATCGCAAAATTTTTGACAATTGTTCTAAAAAGCTTGTTGAAACTTTCGAGGGGCTATATTTTGATTTCATATGCTATTGTTCCAATTGATTTATTAATTCATTAATTCCAGATATTCTTGGGGTTATTTCTCTTTTTACTCTTTTTTTATTTAAGAAATATCCATAAATACCTATTCCGATTGTAGCCCCATTAATAAGGGCAATCAAATGTATTGGAGCTTTTTCCCAAACGCTGATAGTGAATAACAACATTATTGGGTAAACTGGCAATATTCCCCAATAGAAGTATGTTTTAAGAAATTTCTTTTGTGCTTCAAGATATTCCCTGTTTTTTTTGAGATAATTGAGATAGTTATTTTCCAAATCACTAGGCTGAAACTTTTTGACACCTCGATATTTTATTATTAAATAAACTGCACAAATAATCATTAAAGCTAATGCTGTTTTTGTCAGAATAAATGGAATTTTGAATAATAAAAAAGTACATAATAAAACTCCAAATATGGCTAAAACCGTTTCTGAAAGTTCTATATAGTTCCACCATTTGTCTAAACGCTTTAAACTCGATTGTACTTCTATCATTAATTTTGATTTCTCAAATTTTATACGCTCTTGATTACTGGAAGATTGCCAGATTTTAATTAATTCATCTTCAATCATAATATTCCATTTATACAGTTAAATAATTTTGATTTAATCCGCTTGATTTTTACGGCTATGTGATTTTCAGATAACCCAAGTATGTCTAAAATTTCTCGGTATGCTATTCCCTCCAAGTACAAAGCAACTATTGCTTTGTCTCCATCATTCAATTTTTTTACACACTTTCTTAAAGCTATTATTTTTTCATCATTATTTTCATCTTTTACTTTAGAGCTGATATTGATAATAGGTATGCTATCTAATCTTATAAATCGGTTTTGGTTTTTCATGTATTTTGATTTGAAACGAAGACAAACATTTAATGCTATCCTAAACATCCAAGTACCAATAGATGAATTGCCTTTAAATGAACTCATCGACTTCCAGATTTGAACTAAAACCTCTTGAAATAGGTCTTTTGAGTCTTCATTATTATCAGAATATATTGAACAAAGCCTATATAATTTATCTTGGTTTTCCTCAAGTTCGGATAGAAATAGGCTTTTTTGTTTTTCCATTTTTAATACTTCCCTTTATTACTTTAGTTACCATAGTTCGAGAAATATGACAATTTAGAGAACATTTTTTTAAACAGGATGAATTTTTACGGTTTGTCAGGTATTAATGGCAACGGTATTGTGTATGGTTAGTTGCGTGGTTAAACAACTAAATTAGTAAACAAATACGAACCTGAGAAAATTCCGAAGGAATTTTCCAAATAAGCACTTGCCAAAGCAATTAATTATACACGGTGTTGCCATAAGTTTTTATTCCGTTTTTGTTTTAACTGGAACTAAAAATTTATGAGTAAAATTCTCTCCATTTTCAATTCTTTCAGTTACTTGAATTTCCAGCTTTTCATTCACAAGAGTATTCTCAATCGGTGTGATTGTAAATCGGAAACCATCTTTGTCTGCTTGATTTACCATAATTCCAGGTCCGTAAACCATAAATTTTTGATTGTCGATATTTTCTGTTACAAAATTTGCTTTAGTCGGTTGTCCAGTAACTAAAAATTCTGCATTGTTTTCCAAAACCATTTCTACTTTTTTGTCCGCTTTTAGGTAAATGGATTTCGATTCGAATTCGGTGTTTTTTGGTTCATTAATTTCCGAAATATGTTTTTCAAACACTTTTTTACTTAATTCTTCAATTATAGTTGGTTTTTCAAATTTCAGATTCCCGTTTTTAGTTGCAGAAACTAATTTGTCATTTGGCTTTTCAATAAAGTATTTAAAACTTTTATTTCTAAAGTCATATTTTGACCAAAGAAAAGTACTTTTTAGTTTTTCATTTTCGTAATAATCAGTTTCTGTTTTAGTGTCAAAGAAACCATACTCAACTATTTTTTTGAAATGCCCATTTTTAGAGTTTTCATCATACCATACTGCTTCATATTTATCCGATGATTCGATTTGTTTTAGATTGTATGATATTTCAGGTATTCCTATTTTCAATCTTTCAGAATTGAATTCAATTCCGTGATTTTTATTAAAAGGTGCTAAATAATTAAAGAGGAAATATCCTCCAATAATTATTACTAATATGATGTTAGTTCGTTTTTTCATTCAAATTAATGGCAACGTGCTGTGTATGGTTAGTTGCGTTTTTAAAAGTACTGATTTTCCAATAAAGCACCAACTTTATAAAAAATCGCTTACCTTTGGTTTAAGATTAAATAGCAATTAACTATACACTTTGTTGCCCACAGTTATTATTCCACAATATCCCATAATTCATATGAAGTCCAACGCGTTTCTCCTTTCTTCATTATCGTAATTTTATTTTCCTCAATCTTTTGATATTTGCCGTCAATTTCTTCCCAAACATCATATTTCGAAATGATAATTCCTTTTGGGTCGCAACTCTTTTTGAGTTTGACTTGAACTTCTAATACTTCTGTATTCAGTCCGACTATAATTCCGGTTGCGAAGCATTTGTCGTCCATCCACTTTTTCTCTTGCTTTTTAGAAACGAAATCATAGTCGTATGAGAATTCCACTTTATCTCCAATTTTGAACTCGCTAAATTCCTCGTTTTGTCTTTCTTTTTGTTTTTTTTCGGATTCAGCCCAATAGTCTTGATAATATTTAATTTGATTTTCTAATTCGATAGGTTTTCCGTTCAGTTTTCTGTGCAATGAAGTCAGAATTATACTTGACATATCATCTGGATGATGAATTCCTAAATCTCGAAAATATTTTGATATATCTGAAGTTCCAGCCCATAGCTTCCAACTATTTCTGATTGACATTCCAGTTCCAAAATGCAATTCGGTTGTTGCAGTATTCTCGTTTTTATTTTTAAAATTATCCAAATCTTCTCTTGGGCATTTACACTCAAAAAAGGAAATAGCATCGTTCAAGTCAAGAGGAATGTATTTATCTGTATATTTTTCGCAGTTATTTTGTGCAGTAGCGAGAATGGAAAAAGTCAGAAATAAGACAAGTAATATTTTATTCATAATTCGGTTATTTCTCCAAAATTAGATTCTTAACTTAATGTTCCAAAGCCTGAATGAGTAAACAGTTCTTTTCAATTAGGGAAGAGTTAGTTTTAATTCTGAGTAACGTTTCTACTATCCCTTGATTTCAGTGACTTTCATGACGGTTGGACTTTTCTCATTCTGGCATCCAAATTAGCGATTTGTTTTTGAAGTTCACGTACTTTTCTCTTTCTTTTTTGATCTAAATACTCATAAACTGTTGGTGGATTGTATTGCTGATTTTTAAATAACATATTCCAAAGT
>JABSPM010000041.1 GCA_013215095.1 Flavobacteriaceae bacterium
CAGCCCAAGAAATAAATCAAACAGTAAAAGAAAATCTTGATGATAAAACCATAGTATTTTCAGACAAGAGTACTTCCTATGTTGATATAACCGACTATGTTGAAATGCACGTTACAGAAAAATCCAGCAATGAATCAACGGAAGAAACCTTGAAATGGGTACATATCTTTATAAGTAATGCAAAGAGAAACTTATTAGGTAATTACCCTAAAATCAAAGGTAAATACCTACAACTTTACCTAGATGAATTCGTTTACAAGCTTAATCGTAGATATTTTGGGGATAAACTCTTTGATAGAGTTGTAATAGCAAGTATTACAGGATTATGACATAAAGCAGATATTCAAAAAAGACAAAACTCCTTTTTCTTATGCGGTACTTTTAAATGGAAAATGGCATTAATTCATAATTATCACTTTTCTTTTATTACTTTTGATTTATGGATTTCAAAAAAACTACCGAACAAGATTCCCATTATGATCACCTTGATCAGATGAGTATTATGCAAATACTTACTAACATCAATAAAGAAGACAAAACCGTACCAAATGCCGTAGAACATGCTATTGCTCAAATTGAAACATTGGTCAAACATGTTGTGGATAAACTAAAAAACGGTGGCCGTCTATTTTATATAGGTGCAGGTACAAGTGGACGTCTAGGCATAGTAGACGCTTCTGAATGTCCCCCAACTTTTGGAGTCTCTCATGATAGGGTTATTGGACTCATTGCTGGCGGAGATTACGCCATTAGAAAAGCAGTTGAATTTGCCGAAGACTCTAAGACCCAAGGTTGGAAAGACCTACAAAAACACAACATTAGTTCTAAAGACATCGTAGTAGGTATTGCAGCTTCAGGAACTACTCCTTATGTCATTTCTGCATTAGAATTCTGCAATAAAAACAACATCACTACAGGGTGTATTACTTGCAATCATAATAGCCCTTTATCGCAAACTGCACATTTTCCAATCGAAGTTATTGTTGGACCAGAATTCGTCACTGGGAGTTCCCGAATGAAAGCAGGAACAGCTCAGAAATTAGTTCTAAATATGTTAACCACAGCAAGTATGATCCAACTAGGAAAAATCAAAGGAAATAAAATGGTAGACATGCAACTTAGCAACAACAAACTTGTAGACCGCGGCATTAAAATGCTTATAAACGAACTTCATATAAATTATAACCAAGCACAGTCACTTTTAGAAGATTATAAGACCGTAAGAGCAGCAATAAACGCTTATAACAATGAAAAATAAACACACTAATAAGATTATACTTTTTAAAGGCTTGAAAACTTTGGTACTATCACTACTATTTATATTCCTAGGACCAACCCTGTTTTACGTTGCAAACACACTTAAAACAAAACCCATATATATACCCTTATTGATATTGAGTATTATATGTTGCTTTCTTGCAATATATATAGCCTTTAAGGGAATACAAATAATCATGGATAGTATGTTTGGAGATTCTAAGAAGTCTCATTAATAGAATCGTTTCTAGGCGATGTAGGGTTATAACCAAAATCAGCATTCTCAAACCCAATATCAAGGCGATCTAATAAATAATTAATTATTGCGAAATGATGAATAGCATGACTATTAGCTTGTGACAAAGCAGCATCTAAGGTATAGGACATCTCTATAACCCCCAACCCCAAATCATCACGTAATATATACCCTGTTTGCGGCATAACATTAAGATCAATAGCTTGTAATTTTGAAATTGTCAATTTCACCTTTACTGTAGCATAAGCTGTGTCTAAATTCATACGTTCATCTCGCCTTCGTAGGGTTAAATCAATACATTTGGTCTTTAGCCCCTCTAAAACACAATCATAGACATCTAAAATATGTCTTATGTGAGCACCAATGCAAGAATAGTAAGGAGGAATTGATCTATTTGACAACTGCTTATTAGTCAATTGTGCTAATAAGTATATAGATTGACTTAACGTATGAATAGAAGCATCAATTACAGTAGTTATCATAAAACACATTAGTATTTATACCATTAATTATGTTCAAAATAATTAAAAAAAGACAAATAACTCATATAAAATAGCAAGATATTCAAAAAAAATAATTTATGATTCATTTGTAATAAAAAAACCCTTCATTAAAAAATGAAGGGTTTCAAAAAAGGCGGCGACCTACTCTTCCACAAGTGTAGTACCATCGGCGCTAATGGGCTTAACTTCTCTGTTCGGAATGGTA
>JABSPM010000042.1 GCA_013215095.1 Flavobacteriaceae bacterium
TAAATGCTAAAAAACAAACCCCACACCATATTACTAGTGTAATTTTTAAAGCCAATAAATTCCCATAAGCATTTGATAATCTTGAAAATAAAAATGCTCCAAAAATAGCAACAATTTGAACTAACATTATGGTTAATATTAAATTTGTAGTCGGTAATCCTAGCTCATCACTTCCAAAAATACCAGCCATTAAAACAATCGTTTGCACACCTACACTAAAAAAGAAAAAAGAGAACAAAAACCGTTTCAAAGCTCTGTGGTTACCTATCTCAACTGCTACTTTCTTCAATTCTTTAAAACCTCTCCATATATAATCTTTTTCGGGTTTATGATTATAAACATTATTAGGTAAATACTTATAAGTAATCTGCGCAAAACCAAGCCACCAAATTCCAACTAAAACAAAGGTAATTCTAGAACCATAAGCTTCATCGAGCAAACCAAAAACACTAGTCTGAACCAATACTAAACTCAATACCATTAATATAATAGATCCAAAATACCCATAAATAAAACCCTTAGCACTCACGTCATCTTGTTGTTCTGGATGAGCTATTTCTGGCAAATATGCATTATAAAATACAATACTCCCCCAAAATCCAATGCTTGCTGTTATCGTAAAAACTATAGCCACCCACAATGTGGATTCATCCTTAAAGAAATACAAACTCATAACAGATAAAGAGCCTAAAAGACAAAAACGCTTTAAAACCTTTAGTTTATTGCCTGTATAATCCGCAATACCTGAAAGAATTGGAGAAATAAGGGCTACTACCAAAAAAGAAAATGCCAGTGTATAATCATAAAGTGTTGTTGGATTCCAAGATGTTCCTAAGAAATTAACTTCTCCGTTTACATTTGCAAAAGAAGCTGACATACTACTGTAATAAATTGGAAATACAGCCGTACTTATTACTAATGAATATACCGAATTTGCCCAATCATAAAATGCCCAAGCATTTAAAAGTTTACGGTTTCCTTTCTCTAATATCTTCATAGTTAAAACTTTAAGTCATTTTTTGTTTTGGAACTTTAGATAATAAAATAACACTTATTAAAAAAAATATAAATAAAAACAATATGCCATTGCGCATACTTCCAGTAAGTTGATCAATAACTCCATATATTATCATACCAATGACAATACCTACTTTTTCAGTAATATCATAAAAACTGAAATATGAGGTGGTATCTTCTGTATTTGGCAAAAATTTAGAATATGTAGAACGGGATAAAGCTTGCACGCCTCCCATAACAAAACCAACTAATCCTGCAGTAATATAAAATTGAAATGGTGTCCAAATAAAGTATGCAATAAAGCACAATAACATCCATATCATATTAATTCCAATTAAGGTTTTTATATTACCGTACTTAGAAGACATTCGAGATGTAAAATTAGCCCCTAAAACGGCAACTAACTGAATTACCAAGACACTTATTATAAGACCAATTGTCTTTTGATTATTGTCTTCCCAAAGTATCTCTTGTTCTCCGAAGTAGACCGCCATTAACATGATGGTTTGTACAGCCATACTATACACAAAATACGCATATAAAAACCGCTTAAGAAGAAAATTTTCCTTAAGCTGATTCCATACCTTTTTAAGCGCTCTAAACCCATTAAATAGAACATGACTTACATCGCAATTTTTATTACCATTTCCTTTCGGTAAGTAGTAAAATGTATATTGACTAAATACAGACCACCAAACACCCACAGTAACAAACGAGATTTTCATCGCAGTTTTTTCAGGATGTTCTCCTGTAATTCCAAACCAGCTAGGCTTCATCACAATGACAAGATTAATCACTAGTAGTAATACACTGCCGAGATAACCAATAGAAAACCCTTTGGCACTAATACTATCCTGTTGTTCTGGATAGGCAATATCTGGCAAATAAGAATTATAAAACACCAAACCTCCCCAATAACCTATAAGTCCAAGAAAATAAAACAACAAGCTGATGTATATATGTTCTAAATCAAACCAAAACAAACCAATACTTCCAAGACTCCCTATGTAACAAAATAATTTTAAAAAGATACGCTTATTACCAATATAGTCTGCTATTCCTGCTAAAATAGGCGACATAAAGCTTATAACAAAAAACGTAAATGCAGTAACAAATGAGATTAATGCAGAATTTTTAATCTCAAGTCCAGCTATTGCCACCATATTAGACCTACCAAAAAACAATAATCCATAATATAATGGAAAAATTGTAGAAGCAATTGTTAGGGTATAAACGGAATTAGCCCAATCATAAAATGCCCAAGCGTTAAGTAATTTATTTGATCCTTTATTTCGTTTTTTCAAATCTATTCTATAAAAAAAGCTGCTCTTTTGAGCAGCCTAAATTAAGCATTTATTTTTTACAGAAAATTATTGTCTCCAAGAAGTTATTCCAAATTTTTTAGCTTCGACTTTAGCTTGGGGTGCTAAAGCCTTTAGATTATTAATTCTAGTATCATTAGAGGGATGTGTACTCAAAAATTCTGGAGGTGCCTGTCCTCCACTATTCGCCTTCATACGCTTCCATAATTCGGCAGCTTCATCAGGATTGTAACCAGCAATAGCCATTAAATACACTCCAATTTTATCCGCTTCGGTTTCATGCGCTCTACTAAAGGGTAACATTCCTCCAACTGTTGTTGCAGCTCCATAGGCTTGCATCCACATGGCTTGCTCTTCACTACTCTGACTCCCTGTAGCTAAGGACACTCCCAAACCACCAAATTGCTGTATCATTCCTGCGCTCATACGTTGTTGTCCATGATTTGCTAGAGCATGTGCCACTTCATGTCCCATAATTGCAGCTACTCCAGTTTCATTATCAGCTATTGGTAATATTCCTGTATAAAACACAATTTTACCTCCAGGCATACACCAAGCATTAACGGTTTCGTCTTTTACCAAATTGTATTCCCATTTGTAATCTTTCAAATAGCCTTGATGTCCATTGGCATTCAAATAGCGTTCTGCGGCAACTGCTATACGCTGTCCAACTCGGGTAATCATTTCTGAATCTTTTGTCCCTTTTACAACATTATTTTCTGTTAAAAATTGATTGTATTGCGCAAAAGCAGTTGGGAACAATTGATCATTAGACACTAAAGCCATTGTCTTTTTACCTGTAAATGGATTTACAGCACAAGAAAAAAACAACAGAACAGCTCCAATTGTAACTATAATAGGTTGAAACTTCATAATATTTTATTTAAGATTATGTATGGTTTTTAGAAATTTAGTCTAAAATCACTACAAAAATAAGACACAAAAAACACTATTTCGTCACATTTTTAAAATAAAGTTTTGTAATGTGTATTTATTTTTAGCGACAGTGTTAATATAACAAAATAAATTATGAAAAAGTTCGCTATTTTATGCTTCGTTTTTACAGTTTATAGCTGCAATACAAACGCACAAGATGCTAAAAAAGAAAATTATAGCGTTAGCAAAACCGAATCAGAATGGAAACAACAGCTTACTATAGAACAATTTAACGTGCTACGTAAAGGCGAAACAGAAGCCCGTTTTTCTAGTCAATTTAACCAGAATAAAGCGGAAGGAACCTATGTCTGTGCTGCTTGCCAAACACCTTTATTTGAAAGCAAACATAAATATGATTCTGGTTCTGGTTGGCCAAGTTTTGACAGAGAAATTAAAGGTAATATCAAATATGTTGTAGATTATAAAATTGGAGTTCCTCGAACCGAAGAACATTGCGCGACTTGTGGGGGGCATTTAGGTCATGTTTTTGATGATGGGCCAAAAACAACAACTGGCAAACGTCATTGCATAAATGGTGTTGCATTAAAATTCATCCCCAAAACAGATTAATTATCGCTTTAAACCCAATGCATTGATTTATTTTTAGTGTTTTAAACAAAAGCTAATAGCCAAAACCATCTATTTATCTAGAGTAAGGAAGCAATTTGAATACTATAAGACGTTAGTTCATACTACCTCAATGCAATTAAATGATACAGACATCCACTGAAAATTTAATGAGTAAAGTAATACTATATGCATTCTTGTAAAGCATATGGTAGGTAAATATGATGTCGCATTGGACTAATTTTTTATCTGAAAAATTTGTGAACACTTATAAAAGTAAAGCAGAACTTTGCCATGAATGGGAAAAAGAGTTGCAATGTTTATTTGATGCTCTTGCCGTATTAACTCCCTAAAAATTTAGATATATCATTTATATTAGAAATCAAGTTCACACACCGTTACGGAAGCTATCAATAGACAACTTACATACTATGTATACTACATTGGTCAAATTGTATTTATGGGTAAAATGATAACCAAAAATCAATGGAAACACCTATCTAAGACCGTTGCAAGGGTTTTGATATTTTCTCGAGATTTGGTATCTTTTGTGTATGGAATTTATTAAACACCCAACTCTAGCAGATAGTATTTGCAATTTACGTTCACGTAAGATAAAGCAAACGTTTTTCACACAAATCA
>JABSPM010000043.1 GCA_013215095.1 Flavobacteriaceae bacterium
TTCTAGGATCGTCTATTTGGCTAAAAATAGACCTAAAGTTGCTAGTTGTTTCCAAAGTATTTAAAATGTTGATTATCAGTATAATACACTAAAAATCAATCACAAAAACAACTAATAATCGATTGAAATTCAATTGTTTGTTTAAATTTAATAACTCTAATTTTTTACTTTAAAAAGTATGAGTTTGCCCTGACACGATTTACAAAAGCGCGCCAGAGTACGTGTTATATGTCGCGCGAGTGGAGTTTGATGTATCTGTAGATTATTTGATTGGCGAAGGTTCTTTATCATCTTACGATAAAGAGGTCTTAAAACGTATTAATGACATTGAGCATCTGCCACAAGAGGACAAGCAACATATCTTTTATCTTATTGATAATCTTGTTAAAGCCTCTAAACTAAAGGCTATTTAAAACAAAAAGCCCCTACATCTCTGTAAAGGCTTTGCATTTATTTCTTACTCAACACGGCACTCGTCACAGACGAAGCGCTAGCGATCACTCTTGTATGACATACTAGGACGAGCTAGGGAATTCCTTACAACCAAAATGGAACATTACCATTATTTTTATCTAAAAAAACAATCAATTCACTTATAGAATTTATTTCATCTATAAAATCATTTATTGATTTTTTTCTCAACGCTTTATTAAGTATTAAACTGTTTAATTCTTCTATAGATAAAAAAAGTTTAACCTCTTCAAGATATTCTTCAATTGTATCAACTTCTATATTCCAACCAAATATTGCATGTGATAAATTCTCTAATCCTAAGAAAACAACTTCTTTCTCAGGTAAATCATTAACGAGATCAATTAGTTTATCTACTGTCATATTACCAGCGTTTATTCAATTACTTTATTCTTTCCTTTCCGGAATTGCCTACTCCAATAATTAGTTTTTTCTGGATATTTGACTTTACTTTGAAAATACATTCCTGACTTTGAATGTTTAAAGAAATGAACTTCCGTTTTAACCCCATCAATTTTAGCTGCATCATAAACTTTCAGCCACTCACCTCTTGCATATCCTTTTAATGTCTTGAGTATTTTTGTATCCTTGACGGGAAACATTATTCGACCAAAAGACCTATAACTATCTGATGTTAAATCTACTGTATTCTTTAGAAATTTAGATACTGTCCGCGTCACTCGTACTCCAGTACCCCATCCTGAACCTACAAGCCCCATTTCATAACCAGCTTTTACTGGAGCTAAATGTTCATGAGCTGCTTCACTTAACGCTTTGTTAAATTGTGATTGTTTAAATCTAGACAAATCTCTTCCAAGATTCTTAGAATTTATATCTACTAATCCAGCATCTATTATTTGATGAGACCACTCGTCTAAATTTGCCCTAACCCAGCCATCATGATCAAACCAAACATTCCATCCAGCTACTCCTTCCATTTCTTGTATAACACCATACCGTTTATTGGGATCATCTGCATTTGGGTTATTCCAAAATTTACCTTGAAACCCAGAATTAGCCCATCCCCAAAATCTTCCCCATTTCGTCTTGTATCCCCCATCTGGATCAATCCCATTCACAGGGTCATTACCCATACCAAGATAAGGGCTTGCATATTGTCCTGCTGGGTCTGTTGTAAGCCAACGTCCTATACGACTGTCCCATAGTCGCAGTTCGAAGGCTTCCATTCCAGTCTCTCCATCCTTCTCTTGTCCTTGAAAAGCATAGCGATAATCTCCTTCCACATTACGGTTAGGCATAGGCATGCCAAAAGGATAGTAGTTTATGCAATTTTTTAGCAAAAACCACTATTTTCTTCGCTTGCCTTTCCCAAAAACTCTACTCCAAAAAAATTTTCAATGAACATCTTTTTCTAACTGCAAGATAGTTTTTAATCCTCACTATACCAAAGCTATGTTTACATAATTGGGTATTATAGCAACATTCCTTTTGTTCCTGTGCTATAATACAACTATGTAAAATATCCATTGATTAAAGCTATTAAATTATGGATTGAAAAAGAAAACCTAAAAGTACTTCCAAAAAGTGCTATCGGTAAAGCCATGGCATATTATCTCAATCAGTACCATAAACTAGAAGCTGTTACTCTTGACTCTAGATTGGAACTTGATAATAACCTAATAGAAAATTCTATAAGACCATTAGCGCTAGGTAGAAAAAACTACCTTTTTGCAGGGTCGCATAAAGCGGCTCAGAA
>JABSPM010000044.1 GCA_013215095.1 Flavobacteriaceae bacterium
ACTGGAGATGCACATTATATGATTAGTGATGGGGTATCTAAAAATGCTTTTATGGCTTATTTAGAAGACCTTAGTTTATATAATCCAAAAGAACTTAAAATTTTGATTATTGATAATGCTGCTTTTCATCTGTTTATAATTCTGTTTTATGCTCAAAATGAGCGATTTAAAATAAGTTGCAAACACCAAGGAAATTAAATTTTCATCTTCAAGCTCTATGGCTTACTGCTGTGTGCTTAGCGTTTGTTGTCAGTTTCATTCTCGGGGTTTCCTAATGTTAATAGGATATTTCAACCTCCAGTAAAAATCGACCTTTAGGCAACTTGTAATTTTTCTGTATCTATACCAAGTTCTCTTAACCGCTTGATATGATGCTGTATTTGATTGGTTTTACGTTTGTTTTCTAAAAATTCTACACCTAGGTCTTTGTAAGCTACTTGGTCTTTAAGTATGAAGTAGGCGGCGATTAGGATCTTATGTCCTACTGCTATTAATGCTCTTTTTTTACCTCTTCGTACTACCAAACTATCGTATTTACTTCTTAAATAGGTGTTTTTTGTTCGTGTTGATGCCCACGCACATTGGACTAATAGTATTTTTAAATACTTGTCTCCGTGGGTGATGCGACTACTTTTTTTTTACCTGCACTCTCATTGTTCCCTGGACTCATCCCTGCCCAAGAGGCTAAATGTCTTTCACTTGGAAATTGATCCATATTATTGCCTATCTCTGCCAATATCCCTGCAGCTGCATCTTTACCAACCCCAGGTATAGTTTGTAATAATTCACTTGACAAACTCTGTTCGCTTGTTCTTAAATACTCTTCTATTTTAGTGTCTAACTTATCAATGATAACTTGTTTTTCTTCAATACTAGCTTTGATAGTGATAAGCATAAATTTATGATGCTCACTTAGGTTGCCTTTTAAAGCTTTGCCTAAATCTTCTTTACTAACAGCTAGTTTGCCATGGCGCATTTTTACCAGTTCATTGATATCGTCTTGTCCATCAATCATAGCAGAAATAATTTTTGTGGCTGTTGCTCCACTCATATTACTTACTACACTTGAGAGTTTGATATTAGCATCTTCAAGTATCTTGTGCAATCTATTCTTTTCTGAGGCAATTGATCCAATAATCTTACGCCTGTAGCGTGTTAAATCTCGAAGCTCTCTTGTCTGCTTTGGGGGTATGAAACTGCCTCGCAACAAACCGCTCAATAATAATTTGGTAATCCATTTACTATCCGCTTTATCTGTTTTACGACCTGGTACATTTTTAATATGGCGAGCGTTTACTAAAATTACCTGAAAGTTTTCTTCTAAAATATTGTAAACAGGCTTCCAATAGATCCCTGTACTTTCCATGGCTACGTGGGTAATATTATTAGACTTTAACCAATCTCGTAAAGCTTCTATGTCTTCTGTAAAGCTGTCAAAAATTCGCGTTTCTTCTCTAATATCAGTGCCTCTTATTGTTGCTACTAATACTTTTTTGTGAATGTCTATACCACAACCTTTTTCTACTATTTGTTCAAATGTGATTGATTTTTTCATTGTCCGTGTTTTCAACGCAAAATAATCATTCCGATGTGTGTCTAAAAATTAGGCATGGATGTTTCATTCTACAAAAGAGGTACAATTACCAGAAAACATAATCTTAATTCCTATACCCCCATATTGTCCAGAATTAAACCCTGCTGAGAAAATGTGGCAATGGTTTAAAA
>JABSPM010000045.1 GCA_013215095.1 Flavobacteriaceae bacterium
CTTTATCTATTCTAGTTTCATAGATATGGACCTCTAAATGTTAGTTGTGTGGTGGGCTTAAAAGCCAGGTAATACTGTATACGGCATATAAATCTTTTGACTTCTTTGTTGGGATTTAATGGCTTGGTTTTAGCCAACATATTTAATATAATTGGTGTTGGAAAAATTGTCCAAGACATAAAGACTTGGTCACAAGTGGTCAAAGACCGTTTCTTATGTCCTTTGTCGAACAGAATAAAAATCCAGTCTTTCAGAAATTCAAGAGTAAAATCCCAAAAGTCCAATTCAAACAAATAAATTGGCTGATACCAGCGTATTTTCAGATTCAAATAAATTTTTGCGCTATTTTCGAAGATATTTCAAACACAATGAAATTGATAATTATGAACGTAATACTGCTCGAACAGACACGTAATTCATTCCAAGACTACAATTTACTAATGTTAACATATAACAACCGTTAGTTTGGTAAACAGGTAAGTGTTTAAAAAATCCGCACTGATTGAAAAATATAGCACGTTCAGAAGTTAAAATAATTTGTTATCTATATACAAAAAATTCATGATCAAATGGATTGGCTGATATCAGCGTAATTTCAGATTCAAATAAACTTTTGCGAAATTTTTGAAGATATTTAAAACACAATGACATTGATAATTATGAATGAAATACTGATCTAACAGACAAATAGTTCATTCCAAGACTACAATTTACAGATGTAAACATATTAAAAGCGTTAATTTGATATACAGGTAAGTGTTTAAAAAATCCACACTTATTGAAATAGATAGCACAGTCAGAACTTAAAGTAATTTGTTATCTACATACGAAAAATTCATGACAGACGATGTATCGCAACGCAGACTTTTGAAATCATACGTGTTCGATTTTCCTTCTAAAAACAAGTATTTTATAAATTTTTTGCTTTAATACAGGCGAGAACGAATTCGCTTATATCTTTAAAACTATCATGTTTGAGGCAAAACTAACTATAAAACTATCCATCCAACTTTTGATGACGAAATAGATAAACTTAGTCTCACACCTTTTACTCGTCGCTTATTTGTTTGTTTGCGTTTCTAATGTTATTGATCATTTATTTGATTTCAAGCTATTTTAAAAATTAGTTACCGTATTAACTCGCTTTTAAGCCCACCCCTATTGTTGACTTTAGAGGCACGTAACTCGTTGATAAAAAAATATTTACTTGAAAATGTTAAATTTAAGAAGATCTTGACCAGAGCTGATATCAGCGTATTTTCAGATTCAAATAACCTTTTGCGCTATTTTCAAAGATATTTTAAACACAATGACATTGATAATTGTGTATGTAATACTGCTCGAACTGACACATAGTTCATTCCAAGACTACAATTTACAGATGTTAACATATAACAACCGTTAGTTTGGTAAACAGGTAGGTGTTTAAAAAATCCGCACTCATTGAAATAGATAGCACGTTCAGAACTTAAACTAATTTGTTATCTACATACAAAAAATTCATGACAGACGATGTATTGCAATGCCGACTTTTGAAATCAAACGGGTTCGATTTTCTTTTAAAAAACAAGTATTTTTTTTTAATTCTCTGCTCAAATACAGGCGAGAACAAATTCGCTGATATCTGAAAAACTATCATGTTTGAGGCAAAACTAACTATAAAACTATCCATCCAACTTTGGATGACGGAATAGATAAACTTAGTCTCACACCTTTTCCTCGTCGCTTTAGTGTTTGTTTGCGTTTCTAAAGTTATTGATCAATAATTTGATTTCAAACTATTTTAAAAATTAACTACCGTATTACCTAGCTTTTGAGCTGACCCCTATTGTTGACTTTAGAGGCACGTAATTCGTTGATAAAAAAATATTTACTTGGAAATAATAAATTTAAGAATATCTTGACCAGAGCTGTCAATTGGTGGTATTTTTGTGTCTTTATCTATTCTAGTTTCATAGATATGGACCTCTAAATGTTAGTTGTGTGGTGGGCTTAAAAGCCAGGTAATACTGTATACGGCATATAAATCTTTTGACTTCTTTGTTGGGATTTAATGGCTTGGTTTTAGCCAACATA
>JABSPM010000046.1 GCA_013215095.1 Flavobacteriaceae bacterium
ACAATGAAAGAAGACACCAAGGAATTGACAATCAAATACCTTTTAAAAGGTATTTGATTAAACAACAAAATGCAGCGTAAATGAAATATAACTTGAACTTAATTTAATACAAAACCTGTCTAAAAGATGGGGGAATGATCAGTGCTAACTAAACAATCATTTTATTTCACATATTCTATCCGTATGAAATCCATTCACGAGTAATTTCACTCTCTTTATCAGAACTTCCGTTTTTATAATAAAATATTTGAAATTCAATTGAATCTAAAAGTACCAGATCATTAGTATCGTCATCGTTTAAATCTAATATCTTTATCCCTACTCTATAAATATTTTTAGGGTTAATGTTTATTACATTTCCTTCACAAGTTTTAAAGTAAGATTTTGTTTGATTTCTACTAAATAATTCATTTTTATCAAAGTAAAAGTATTTGTCTATGGTATTTTGAATAATAATGTCTCTTTCCTTTCTATTGTATAAATCAAAACTCATCCATACTTGTTGTTCTATCTGTTCCGATATTTTTTTGAAAATTGCATTTTGATACAATATTTTCTTTTTTTGTAATGCTGAAAAATCAATACCAAACTTTAAACCTTCGTGCAAAAGTTGTTCAAGAAACACCCATCTTTTATTTACAATACCTACTCGAAGATCTTCATATGTACCTCTAACATCGTATACCTCTTCACTTACGGTATATAATTTATCTAAATACCTTAATCCTGAACGCCATTTATTTTTCTCAGGACCAAAAATTGAAGTGTTTTTAGCGATATCATAACTACTACCTGTATTGAAATATGTCCATTTTTCAATTAAATATTGTTTTTGATTTAATGAAGCTCCTCTCAGTACAGAAGAAGTATGTGTTCCATCAATAAATAATATATCTTCACTGATTACTTTTAAATTATATCTTGAAACAAATCCGACTAATGCATTGTATTTTCTTTCCATTTGAAAATGAAATAATTTTCTTTCGGCAGCATCATCAAGTTTAGTCACGTTATCATATATAAGCTCCAAATCTTTTTTGAGATTCGACATCATTATTTTTGTACCTTTCTTAAATTCAGCTTCTAACTTTATAAAATAATCATCTTTATCAGACTGTTGTTTTATATAGCTATCCAAGCTTTCAAAATATGCTAATGTATTTTGGTTTTCGGTAATTGCTGTAAATATTATTTCTATGAGAATATCTCCAATTAACGTTACTAAGTTCAAGCTTGCCAAAGCCTTCAAAGCTTTTATAGCATAATTACTATAATTGATTCTTAAAGATGGCATCTTAAATTCAGTCCTGTATGGCTTATCACTTAAGAATTTATATTTAAAAAGAGCTAGTTCCGTTTTACCTTCATTTAAAGCATCTTGTAACTTAGAAAGTTGCTTGCTTAAACTGAAATTATCAAAAAACTCTGATGTATTATCTGCTAAATAATCTTGACCTATTTCATTGATTTGATTTGACAAACGTAAGATTATGTTTTCTTGCTGTTCTAAATCTCTTTCGTCAAAATTAAACGTATTTCCAACATCCATACCTAGTTCACTTATCTCTTGCGTCATATAATTTTCAAGAGTACTTATAACAAAAGATTGAATGTACAAGTAATCACTTTTTTCAATTGATACATCATCACCAAACTGACAAAACGCATAAAAATCTTTATACGCTCGAATTTTCTCTACATAGATCGCATTAATAACACTTTCATATAAACCGCAGTAATCATCAATTAGGGTTTTATAATCCTTATCATTTGAATCAACCTCAGAAAATTTCTGAGGTTGATTATATAATGATGTTGGATTTTTTAAAGAATTATATCCATCCATAACTATTCACATTTAGGTTGTGGAAAACATGGCAAGCAATCTTCTGTTACATACGCACCATCTACTTTTTTGTTTTTTAAATACACTAAGTTTGTTGGTACTTTGATTAAGAATTCTGTGCCTACAAATACAGCGCCTGTAGACCATTTAAGGTTTGTTTGTGTAGCGCCTTCATACACACGTTCTATAGAGATTTCCCATGCTTCATGTGTTAGACTTATGTCAGATTCTTGAATGTCAACAATACGATAGGTTACACAGTCAAGAATGATTTCCCTGTCAATATCATTGCCGATTTTTAATTCGTCAACCGCATCTTCTGAGAAATTCCAATAATAGCTTGAATTTGTAAGTATCACTTCACTCGATCCATTGGTCACTTCTAAAATACCTTCTCTATCTGCATAGAATACACCTTTTTGTTCTTTGATTTCTTGTGCCATGGAAATGTAATATGGACTTCCCGGAACCGGTGGTTGATCTGTTCCTTGCCAAATTTCTCCAAATGTAATCCAGTGTATTGCTAATGGTTCATGCCCTGATTTTACAGGTACTTGCACTCTTCCGGCTCCAGCCATTAATGCTTTATCAAATAAAGGATCTCCTGAATCTTCCTGAACTTTATTTGCCCATTCACATTTTTGTCCCCAGAAATACGGATAGAATAGATAGCTCATTAAATTCCAGTCAAATAACTGTTCGAAGAATTGAATAAATTTTCCGTCTTTCTCCGCTTCTACAAGATCCATTTGTGGATAACCACATGGTTTTACATTTTTCTTTAATGCAGTAAATTGATCATAAAACTGACTTGATATATACGAAATTGCCATTCGCTTCAACTCGGTTCTTTCAATTTCTCTGTTCAAAAACGGATTTCGTCCAAATTTAGTCTTTTGCTCTTTGGCTGCATTATATCTTGCCAATGCCGCTTTATACTCATTTAAATCTTCTTCATATTTCTGCATTATTTTACTGTAGACATCTAATTTCCAATTGTTATAAATATCTTCATTTCTTTCACACCTAACTTGTCCTGCTCCCGAAATAGAAACTGTTCCTAACGAACGAAGCGATCCGAATATTTGTTCTCCTTGTGTAAAAGAAATATCGCGTGATTGATATCCTGACGGAATATGATGTCCGCCTACAAAGAAGGTAGCATCCGGTGATTCGGCATCTTCATCATTATCAACAAACCAAAAATCCAATTCGATGCGTTTTGCTGTATATCCATCCGGCACTGTTCCTATCGTCACTATTTCATTAGAAGCCTGTGCTTCTACTCCTCTGTTCAATACAGTAGAATTTCCAAATGAAAAAGAGAAAATTTTATCCTTTTCCATAGGCGCCGTAATGCCTGAAACATTATACGTTTCCGCAAGACTCATATAATTATCCTCATCAATACTATTAGGAGAAATTTTTGGTTTTTCCGGCTCTGTTAATCCAAAAGGTGCAATTTCTTTACGCATTAATGCTTTGTACATTTGTAATGGTTCCGGTAAGATAAACTCAAACATTAAGCGTTTCCCGTAGTTCATTACTTGTCCTTTGTATTCAGCATTGATAAATTGGTACATTCCGTTGATATGTTTTGTCCCGCTTACATTATTAAAAGAATGTGTATTTGTTTCTTCCGTTTCAAAGATTCTTTTTTCAGAAGCCAACTCACGAACCGTTTCTTGTATTTTTCGAACGGTTCTATCTGTAATATCAACTGCTTGTTCTCTAGCCACTCGTTGCGATTCTGATTTGGAATTTTGATAGGCTCCATTCAACGAAGTTGAAACTTCATAACTTGGTCCCCACATGCTTGCTGTTACTCCAGCTTCAATACTTAAATCGGATTCTATCGTTTTTTGTGTTTCGGTTTGCAAACTAAATCTCTCGGAAACTTGATGATCTCTTTCCTCGGATTTAGCTACGGTAGTTTCTTTTTCCGAATAATTCTCCGTTCTTTCCAAATGACGATGTACTCGTTCTCTGTTTTCTCCTAACATTACCGTTTCTACATACGCTAAATGCTCAGGTGTATAACAGTGTAATGTTTCTCTAACCACCATTAAATCCGTAATGAATGGTTTTATTGTTGCGCCACAAAGGTTTTGATCTTTACATGTTTCATCACATTCGCATTCACATGAATTGCTTTGTTGACCGGCAGGTCTTGCAAAATAATCAGTATTCCTTGAGTTTAAATCTACATCTCTACCTCTTACATTAAGTATTTGTGAGCCATTGCTTGTTCCACTAAAGTCCAGTTTTCCTAAATAACTAAAAGGTTGTTGAATTTGAACAGCTTCTAGTTTTTTACTACACGGATTTACTTTGAAAAAACAAGCAGGTAATGTGGTGGTTTTATGAAACAGCTGTTTTATTTGTGATAATGACACATTTTTTCGCTTGGCAACAAGAACATCTACTAAATGAAAAGTTTTAAACAATAATTCATAATTGATATTTTCTTTGTGTCCTAGTTTCCCTAAAATAGCTAATGATAATTTTGTATCACTAATTTGTTGAAGTTCCAAATGAAATTTACTAATGCCACCCGGATTATTTTGTTGCTTCTGAAAATAGCTTTGCAACCTAGTGGTATCCACAATTTGTAACAATTCTTGCTTATCTTTTTCACTTTTAATTCGCCCTTTACTTGCAATTAAATCAAAAATGGGTGTAATTCTGGAATCAAGCTGTCCAACAGAATGAATTGCATTTCCGCTTTTTAAAAATCCTAATGTCGCGGTTATCATCCCTTTGAAATCTTTGGAGTCACAAAACCCTTTCAGGCTTGTAAACCATTGAGATCTATTTGATTCCGGATGCGTAGCAATTGAAAGTTTATCTAATTCTGATTTTGGAAGCTCTTCAACACCCCTGATTGTATGAAATCTAAAAATATTTGTCATAATATTATTTTTAAAATTTATATTAAGTCCTACTCTTTCGTATATGGATTTTCGGTTACTCCATTCGCTTTCTTCTGTGTACTATTTGTACAGTTTGTATATATACGGGTGAGATTTAGAGTTTCATTACCCAAAAAAAATTGAAAACGTAGGATATTTATGATTTCAAGGCATCAGTATCGCTATGAAAATGTATCATTCTGAGAAGTTTAAACATAAGTATTCCAAAAGTACATTTTGGAAATTTTAATGTATAAAGTGGTTGAAGAATTGCCTAAAGATGATTAGGTTTTTATTATAATGTACCTTTGAATACCTTTTTTTGAAATTGTGGGATTTTTAGGTTAACAATAACCCATTCTTCTACATTTAATATTTCAAACGTATAATTACTTTGATACAAAGCATCCAGGCGATTTATGATATTATTGATTCCGGTTCCTTTGTTGGTTAGTTCACGTAAGGTTGCTGATATTTGTGTACCGTTATTTTTAATTTCAATGTGTAAATAATCTCCAGCTTCAACTATTGAAATTACGATTTGTAATGCTTCTGTATTTCCTGTAAACCCATGTTTGATTGCATTTTCTACAATCGGTTGAATCATCATAATCGGAATTTGTGTATTTTCAATATTGGGTGCAATATGTGTTGTAATGGTTAAGTGATCGGAATAACGAATGGAAACTATGTCAATATATTTTTGCAATATGTACAGTTCTCGTACCAATGTATTGAAATGATCTTCTTTTAAAACAATAACTTCTCTTAAAAGATCGCTCAAATCATTCAACATATTTTGAGCTTGTTTCGTATTTGAATCGATCAACGAAGAAATATTATGCAACGTATTGAATAAAAAATGGGGTTGCAATTGTGATTTTAACACACGCATTCTTGTATTCGTCAACTGTTCTGCCATCAAAGCTCTTTGCAATTCTGCTGTTTTTAATTTGTTGCTGTAATAATAAGTATAAATTATCCCTGTCATTCCCAGATACATTAAGAAAGTATTGGCTAAGTATGCAATGATTGTATTGAATGAAGTGTATTGCTTGAATTCTTCATGATTTATTTCTCCAAATAGATATAAAATCCCAGAATGCGTCAATATATACAACCAACCTATACAAAGAGAACCAATGATGTGAAACAAAATAATATATACAGAACGTACATTATTTATAAAGAAGATACGTGTAATAATGGATATGATTGCCATGTAAAAACTAATAACAATCCAATCCAGTAGAAAATGCTTAATGATAATTCAGTAACCACATTGGAAATTTCTTTTTTGTCAACGAATGGAATGTTGAATTTCTCAACATCGTGTGATTCTTCTCTCTCAATACCTAAAGAACTAAATGTTTGAAGCCCAAAATAGGAAAAGAATGAAGAGTTGAGAATACCACAAATTGATTTTAGCTGTCTTATATTATTCTTGAGGCTTTTTATGGCTGTTAAAGAACTTTTAAATACAGCATCTATCTCGCTAAATGCTGAAACTGAACGAAACATTGTGTCTGTTCCACCTGTTATAAGTAAAAATGGTGCTTGATACAATTTTTCGTTTCGAGGTCTATTTACGGTTTTGTGTTCCCACGTATTTTGAATATTCTGATTTAGCCAAAAAGGTTCAATGTCCTTTCGAGTATCAATAAATGGTTTGCCGATTAGGTGTGCAGAATCGTTTTTATCTCCACCGCCAATCATAGCACCTTGTCCAACAAGAAATTCATCTTCGTTGCTTATTAAATTTTTGAGTAGAGGGAAATTGTTTTTATCGGATAACCTTTTGATTAAATTAAAGTCTAAATAAGTTCCGTAAACAAGAACTTTCCATAGATAGTCATATTTCTTAATTTGTTTCTGCGAAACTTTTTTGTAATCTGCTCGCTGTATAGTAAAAACTTTAAACAATGAAAAGAAACGACTTGGTTTAAGAGTTACATGTTCAAGTATATTTTCATCATTACTGCTTTGACTCGTATAATTATAAAACAGTACAGAAGCAGGTGCTATCGCTTTGTCATTAGAGTTATTAAATACTTCTCTGCGAACAGGTGCTAATTCAAATACTTTTCTTAAAGTAAAGCACTCTAAAAAGTGTTTTCTAAAGTCTTTTGCGTTTTGATTGTATAGAATTTTACTTGTTACAATTAATCCTATGTTGGTATTTGTAGATGTAAAATCGCTTGTGCGTAGAACAAAGGCTTGTGCTATTTCTTTATTGCTTATCTTTATTTCGTTTTCGAAAAGTCCTTTTTCTCTTTTTTGTCTGTCCTCAATGTATTTTACGTAAAGTGGTTTTTTCTCTTCTCCTTTTCCTCTTTTCCAAGGTGGATTCCCTAGAATAAATGAAAATTCTTTATTCCTTAAAACTTGATTAAAATCAGATTTTGTATCAAAAAAGTCAGAAACAAAAAAGTTTTGCTTTTCTAAATGTGGAAATTTGAAATTTTCAATATCAGAAGGTTTTTGATAATCAAGTAAAGTCAAATAAATCGAGAATATAGCAACATTTATAGCACTTTTATCTTTATCCACTCCAAAGATATTATCTGAAGCTAATTTCTTTAAGTCCTCTTTATATTGATTTACATCAGCTTTATAATTTGGATTTATTTTTTGATACTTTTCGATAATTTTTCTCAAAGTCTCAACTAAAAAAATTCCAGAACCACAGGCTGGATCTAAAACTTTACAATCATAACCTTTGTGCTTGACAAATTTTTTTTCGACAGTTTCTGCTAGAATATAGTCTACTAAAAATAAAGGTGTATAATATGCACCTTGTTTTTCTTGTTCATCGACTCCAATAAAAAGTTCATAAACATTGCTTATGAATTCTACAGGAATAATTGAAAAATCATAAAGATTGAATAATGACTTTTGTCCTGTTCCTACATTATCTCCAGAAAGTAATTCAATTAATGTATTTAAACACGAATTTGGTATTGATTCGATGTCAGTTTTAGATAAAGGAAATAAGTAATTTTAAAAAATCTTCATTTTTATAATCAAATTCTGAAATATATCTTACAGAATCAAAGTCAATTTTATTATTATGTATATTTCTAGCACTCAACATAGGAATACCACTCTTAATTTTTTTAGGTGGGTTATGAGAGCCATCAGTGATTTTTTTAGAAATATCTTCTAAAGCCATCTGCTTCCAACTATTTGGTATGTCTTTGTGTTTATCCAATGTGTTTTATATAAAAAATTGAAATTTACAGTTTTGTTTTTAATAATTTTAAATTAATTCCTCCCATTTATCATTCAATAAATAAGTCCTAGCTTTATTAGAAGGATTTCCAATAATAAGGAAGTCAGTCTCTAACCATTTTTTAATGAGAATAGCGGCACTTCTTTTAGAAACACCTAAATGAATAGCTAAATCATTAGTGGTAATTTCTTTTTGTTGTAAAAACAAATCTAGGGACATTCGCTGTTTGGCGGATAATTCCCTTAATAATTTGGAATTATTATTAGAAATACTTGTAACCTGTTTTTTAGACTTCTCTACAATATTAGAAAATGCAATAGCCATTCCTTTAATAAAATACTCTAAAAAATCAGTTAAATCAGCTTGCTCTCTTTCCATGTAATAATTAGGGATGTCTTCTACAGCCAAAGCATCATAATAGCCATGTAAATTTTTTGCGTAATATTCTTCTAAAGAATAAATTCCTTTCAATCCATAACCACCATAGTGTAAAATATAATTAGTCATTAATCTCGCAGTTCTACCATTACCATCATAGTAAGGATGTATGGTAGCAAATTGATAATGAGCCAATGCAGCTATAATTGGCACTGGAATTTTTCCGTTTTCTAAAGAGGTGTCAATCCAAGAAACTAACTCTTTCATTAGAAGATCAACATCAGAAGCTTCAGGTGGCATATATACAATAGCGTTAGAAACTCCATCCTTTATTACATTTTGACCATCTCTATATGGAGTAGCACTTTTTCTCCCATTTAAAACTAACCCATGAATGATTTGTATTGTTTTTTCAGTTAATGGTTTGTTGTTTTTAGTTTCAATATATTCTAATGCCTTATAATAGTTTACAACTTCTTTTTCGTCTCGTTCTCGTCCAGAAAATCCACTTCCTTTTTGAGAAACAACTTCTGTCACTTGCTCCATAGTTAAGCGATTTCCTTCAATCTGTGTAGAGTAGTGCGTAGCAACTAATCGAGCAGATTTACGAAGTGAGCTTAATAGAGTTGTATTAATAGGAGTGGATTCAAATTGTTTTTTACCTTCCTCTATAGCTACTAGGTTTTGCGCTATAGATAACGTAATTGTATAATTAGGTGTAAAAGGCATAGGTGAATTTTTGATAAAAGTACAATAAAATGTAATTAAAGTGTAGATAAAATGTGTTTATACGTCAAACAATATGATTTTAAGAATTTAAAACCATATCTAAAGCATCATCAGCTTCATCATGTATAAAATTTGCTTGATAGCCAATTGTGGTTTTTATATTACTATGGCGATAAAGTCGTTGTAAAACCTCTGGACTAATGCGGTTTTTAGCAATATTTCCAAATGAATGTCGACTTATATGATTACTGAGGCTAATTTTTATGTCGCACATTTTGGCAATTCTCTTTATAAAACCAGTAAATCCATTGGTTTATCTAAAACAAGCTTTTTTATACATAGATTCAAATCAAATAAGAAGATTATTAACTTAATAATCAATAAAATATATGTTTACGACCAGAGACTATATAGGTAAAATAGAATCGAAAATTTATAAGATATTGTAGCAAGTTTAAAAAAAGCATATTTTTGAAAAAAAATGGAATCATGCTTATAAATAAAATACCTGTTACAATAATTACTGGATTTTTAGGTTCAGGAAAAACTACATTGATTCATCAAATAGCTAAAAATGCCAATGGTAGGCGTTTAGCAATCATTGTGAATGAATTTGGAGAATTAGGAATGGATGGCGAAATATTAAAAGGAAATGACTGTGGATGTGAAGAAGAAAATATTTTAGAACTAAGTAACGGGTGTTTATGTTGTACGGTTCAAGAAGAATTTTTACCAACTATGCTGCAATTAATGGAGCGTAAAGATCAAATTGATCATATTATAATTGAAACTTCAGGACTAGCATTACCAAAACCTTTGGTTAGAGCCTTTAATTGGCCAGATTTAAAACCTCAAATTACAGTAGATGCGGTTGTTACAGTAGTAGATAGTGTAGGACAAGCAACTGGAGAAATCTGTGACAGAGCCAAAGTACAAGAACAACGTTTAGCAGATGATAGTTTAGATCATGAATCTTCAATAGAGGAGTTATTTGAAGATCAATTATCATGTGCAGATTTAATTCTTATGACTAAATCGGACTTAATAGATGAAGCTAAGTTTAATGAAGTTAGAGATATCATCCAGAATAAAGTTGGTAATCAAATAAAAATAATATCAGCTGTTAAAGGTGATGTTCCGGTTAATGTATTGTTAGGTTTAGATGCGAAGTCTGAAGATTTTATTGAAGAGAAGCATTCTCATCACGAAACACATCACCATCATCATGACCATGACCACCACGGACATGACCATAATCATGATCACGACCATCACCATCATGACCATGATCATGATGAAACAATTAATTCTTTAGTTCTAGAAGTAAAAGCACCGCATACTCCTAAGCAATTAATACAGACGTTAGAAGCTTTAGTCGCTGATTTCGAAATATACAGAATAAAGGGTATTATTAATGTACCTAACAAGCCAATGCGAATGATAGTGCAAGGTGTAGCACATAGGTTTGAAAATTATTTTGATAGAAAGTGGAAAGAAGGAGAGCTTAGAGCTACTAGATTAGTCATTATTGGAGAAAAACTTCAAGAAGAACAATTACTTAAAGCTATTGAAAATAGACTGTCAGTAAATAGCATAAGCTAACATCTGAATATTTTAACATTAAAAAGCTAACAGATGAAAATATACACTAGAAAAGGAGATACAGGTAAAACCGGAGTTTTTGGAGGTAAACGAGAGTATAAAAACTCCCCTAGAATCGAATGCATTGGAACCTTAGATGAGGTGAATTCTACTATAGGATTACTTAGAGCTAAATTAGGGGAAGAGCATGAGTGGCAACCTAATTTACATCGTATTCAAAAAGATATGATGGATATGATGTCACATTTAGCACGTCCATCAGATTCTAAAAAGACTAACCCAAACCCTAGGCCTGTTGACGGCGCTACGTTTTGTGAAGAATGGTTAGACGAGTTAGAAGCTAATATTAGTTCTCCGTCGGATTATTTTATCTTACCTGGCGGAAATGAAATCTCAGCATTATGCCATGTTTGTAGGACACAGATTAGAAGAGGAGAACGTAGTTTGGTGACTTTAATGTTAGAAGATCCAGACGCAGTAGAAGAGTATGTTATGGCTTATATTAATAGACTTTCAGATTTATTTTTCACAATGTCTCGCGCCGAAATGGATAAAAAAGGTGTAGCAGAAGAAAAATGGCAATTGTTCTTATATAAAAGAAAAAAGAAAAAAAGTTAAACGGTTTGTTACACAAAATTTATGGTGTTGCTTTAGGCCCTGGAGATCCAGAGCTATTAACTATTAAGGCATTAAACGTTTTAAAAGAAGTGGATGTAATTTTCTATCCGGGTTCTAACTTTAATGGTAAACAAAAAAGTTATGTATACGCTATGCTAGAGTATCATAACTTAATAAGTAAACGATTAGAAGGTTTTTTTCTTGAAATGTCTTTAGACAGAACAGCTGCTGAACAAGTTTATAATGATACGGTAAAGAAAATTAAGGCAGAATATGAGTCAGGCTTAAAAGTAGCTATAGTTTGTGAAGGTGATTTAAGTTTATATGCTTCGTTTTCCTATGTTTTAAATAGATTAAAAGCATTAGAACTTCCAGTTGATTTAGTTCCTGGAGTCAATGCCTTTTCTTTAGGAGCTGCTAAACATCAAATACCGATTTCTCTTTTAAACGATAAAGTGGCTATTATTCCAAGAGAAAAAAGTATTAGTAAATTAGAAGCATACTTTCAGGACTTTGACACGTTAATCTTAATGAAGATTCGTTCTAGTTGGATAGCCATTTATAAGTTGTTAGAAGCTAAGCAATGGAGTTTTTATTATTGCGAACGCTTAGGCACAAATCAAGAATATATAAGTACAGATTTACAAGATATTTCAAAAAGAGAGATTCCTTATTTTTCTCTTTTAATTATTAAAAAGACGCCTAAAGATGATTAAAGTTGTTGGGTTAGGCCCGGGGCATAAAGATTATATTATTCCAATGGCAACAGAAGCTATTTCTGAAGCTACTGTTATAATAGGATATCATTATTATTTTCAATTTATTGAACATTTGATTCATCCTGATGCGGTTTGTATTGGTAAAGAATTAAGTGAAGAAGAAAAACGAGCTGAAATAGCTATAGAGTATGCCCAAAGGGGAGATGATGTTGTTGTTATAGGGTCTGGAGATGCTAGTATTTATGCAATGGCTTCAATAGTCTACCAAAAGGTAGCTGAGCAAGACTTAGATTTAGACGTTGAAACAGTCCCTGGGATATCGGCTTTTATTACAGCGGGTAGCAAATTAGGTGCAATTTTGGGTCATGATTTTTGTTGTATTTCTTTATCAGATTTAATGACTCCTTGGACAACTATTGAAAAGCGAATAAAAGCTGCTGCAGAGGGTGATTTTGTTACAGGATTATATAATCCAAAGAGTAAAAAGCGCTATTGGCAATTACAAACCTTAAAAGATATTTATCTTAAGTACAGATCAGAATCTACTCCAGTAGCAATTTGTAAGCAACTAGGTCGGTCTGAAGAGCATATAACCCTAACAACACTTGGGGAATTAAATGTTGAATATGTAGATATGTTTAGTGTTGTATTAATTGGAAATAGTCAAACCTTTAGATATAATAAAAATTTAATCACACCTCGAGGTTATTTAAATCGAAAGCCAGAAACTGGACAAGAAATTCAAGATGCTAGTTTTAAAGAAATAATAGAAAACATACCGCCAAATAATTTTGATAACGACCAGTTATGGGCAGCAATACGTTGTGTACATACTTCTGGAGATTTCGAATATTTTAAGTATTTAGAAACGTCTCAAAACGCCATAAGTAAATGGAATGATTACTTAAAAAACGGA
>JABSPM010000047.1 GCA_013215095.1 Flavobacteriaceae bacterium
CCACGAACTCGGTCAGTTGTTGTTTTTGTTAATAATAAGCGTAATTCTTTCTCGCTCTCTAAAACTGAAATTTGTATCTTTTTTGGCATTCTACAATATACAAAATATTACAGTAATATCAAACAAGAAATGGTATAAAAATTATAACGATCGTTAATACGACATTGTATTATAAAATTCAAAAACGTAGATATGCCCCATAAAATTGTACTCATAGGGTATCAGTTTTATTTAAAATCAGCTCTATCTAAGGGGTATAAATTTTGTGTTTAATGGTATATATAACCAAGCCAACCCTATTTCGTACGTCGAGCTTTGTAAATAAACTATCTCTGTAACCGTCAATAGTCTTTGGGCTCAAAAACATTTTATCTGCGATTTCTCTATAGGTTAATTCGGAACACGCCAGCTTCATAAATGTTAATTCATTGGGCTTAAACTCAACGGATAATTCATCTCTTTTGCCAGAAATAGAATCCATTAATAAATTAGTAACCTCCTTAGTATGATAGAATCCATTTTCCATTAACTCTAGCAATGCTTTTTCCAAAACTTTCTGTTCCGTATCTTTAAGAAAATATCCTACTGCCCCAGCTTTAAGTATATTTAAAATCGTCGTGTCTGAATTTTCTACAGATAACGCCATAACATATACTTGAGGAAAATGTTCAGTCATCCATTGTGTCGTTTCCACACCATTCATCACAGGCATATTGACATCTACCAAAACAATATCTGGAATATGCTTAGGTGACGCTGTAAGTTTATCTATCAACTCTTTGCCGTTTTCACAGGTATATAGCACTTTGAACTTCTCAAAAGTATTTACCATACTTCCAATAGCTTGTGATAATAACGTATGATCATCAACGACTACTACAGAATGTTTCATAAAATTAAATTTAAGTTAACGCTACTAATCATACCCTTTATCGTTTGCAATGCCCACAATAAAACAAGACTTTATGCACTATTCTAATGAGAGTACTATTCATCTTAATTCTATTCACTTTAAACAAGAAGCGATATTAAATATAAGAACTGCTTAAAAATAATAATTAATTATTAAAGACGTCCCCATTTCAGGCTGCGATTTTAAGGTTGCTTTAGCATTTATCAATTTAGCTCTCGCCTTAATATTTTGTAAACCAATCCCATTAGATGCTACGTTACCCTCCTGAAAACCTACGCCATTATCACTAGCCTTAATTTCTAGTTCATCTTTTTTAAATGCGACCTCTACTTTTAATACCGTCGCTTTTGAGTGCTTAATTGTGTTTGAAAAAAATTCTTGAAATGCTCTAAACATGATAATACCATGCTTTTGATTGATTTCTTGTTCTTCGCCAAAAACACTAATACTCGCTTTAATATAATTCAACCTATTAAAACGTTCTATTTCTAGAACTAAGGCATCAATAAATTTAATCGTATTAATAAACTCTGGATTTATTAATTTGGACAAGCCCCTAATTTCATTTAAACTTTTACTTATAGTCTCTATAACCTCTTGATTACTTTCTGGAGTTGCCTGTTGCAATTGAATTTTAGCTAAAGTTAGTAGCTGTCCAATATTGTCGTGTAACTCCCAACTAATACTTCTTAAAGTTGCTTCTCGAATTTCAATTTGTGTTTCAGCAATTTCTCTTTCAAAATTCTTTTTTATTTCTATCCTTTCTAATAATAATTTATTTTTTCTACGTTGGAAAACCGTAAATAAAATCACTAGAAAGCATACCGCCAAACCAATAACAATTGTAGATACAATCAGTATTTTTCCTCCTTGCTCCATACTAATCCATAGGTCAAAATTATATTCATTAAAATGATAAGTATATGTAAAACAAAGAAAAGTCCTCTTGTTTTCATAAAATTTAACATGCTAAAAAACGGAATCGATGGCACATAAAACACCAAAAATACAACAAACACCTGTAATCCAGTATTTTATCTGACATCAATAATTCTCTTAAATATTGAAATATATACACACTCGTATTAATCGACCCCGCAATTATCATGGTATTCAAAGAACCATCTTCTCCGATTACGACAAAAAAAAAACGGTATTAAAAAAGATAGTTAATGTAAAAACCAAAATTTTCTTCTTTTTCAGACTTAAGACTTTAAAATAAAAAAAAGAAATTAAATTAAACACTATAAAACCATAAACAAAATATAAATTTATCCCCGACCTTCCCAACATAACGTTAGTATACCCTAACAGCTCAACAATAGCAGTTATTACTTGACTTGCCAATGCAATATCAGGAAGACTTAAATTCATACAGCTATCGTTTTGTTGCAAGGAGGGATAACATTTCCAAAATCACCTGTTTCACTTTGATCATCTTGACCAAAATCATCGTTAGAAATCATACTAAACGCAATATATTTTGCTTGATTTGATTTTAAATCATAATTATTATCCTTTCTTTTTCCATCTTCGTAATCTTCTGCTGTATCATGTATCCATTGATATCCGTATTCTTCTAACATTTCTCTAAAAGTAACCAACTTCATACGCTTTGCACTTTGCATAGGGTCAAAAAGCACACCCTATTTATAGTCGATACCCGAATATAAATCAACGCATTAACCTCTTATTTTACCATTACAACTTTTGTCTTTTCTTTGGTTATTGTACCTCTAAGAGTCGTTACAATGATTATTTTATGGACATCAATCTCAACCTCGACTTACTATCTGTTCAAATTTAACATGTTATTTTCACAAGGTTATATACTGTTTCATTAAAGTCATACTTCTTAAAGTTGCTTCTGGGAGTTCAATTTGTGTTTCAGCAATTTCCCTTTCAAAATTCTTTTTTATTTCTATCCTTTTTAATAATATATTTTTTATGCGTTGGAAAATCGTAAATAAAATCACTAGAAAGAGACTACAATTAGAATGATAATTGTAGTTACTATTAATATTTCTCTTCCCTCTTGCTACATAATATTCCATAAATAATTATAATATTCATCAATATTATCAAAATATTCAATATAAAGAATAATCCTCGTGTTTGCATAAAGTTAAGCATAAAGAAAAAAGGCACTGACGCCAAGTGAAAAATCAAAAACGATACTGAAACCCAAAAAGACAATAATTTTTTATAATAAAAAATTTCATTTGAAAGTAATAGTTCTCTAAAGTAAAAAAGCGAGTAAGTGGCTATATTTATCGAACCGAAAATAATAACACTATACACATGACTTCTAATGTTATAATTTATTATCCATAACACAACAAACGATAAAAATAAAAATAATAAAAATTTAACCTTTTTTATCAAAACTCGATAGATCAAAGTCATCAACCCACCCTGAATTAAAATAAAATAATAGGATAAAAAATAACTATCTATATCTGTTTTTAAAATTAAAGTACCGATTCCCTCAACTAAAGCGATTATGAACATAAGAACCAAAAAATATTTGTAAAACTTTTGGTTTTTGTACTTTCTGTAGAAGAAAACACTAAAAACAAATGCCAAAATTTGAAAAACAATCGATATATATTGATACATTCCTTTTTCGTTTACTACGTTCAAATTAGAGTTCGAACTTAATTTCTATATGGCGGCTTAAAATGACTTAAATTTCCTGTTCCACTTTGATCACCTTGACCAAAATCATCGTTAGAAATGATACTAAACGTAGTAGATTTTACTTGATTCGATTTTAAATCATAATTATTATCCTTTCTTTTTCCATGTTCGTAATCTTCTGCTGTATCATATATCCATTGATATCCGTATTCTTCTAACATTTCTCTAAAAGTAACCAACTTCATACGCTTTGCGCTTTGCACAGGGTCAAAAAGCACTTCTTGCCCATTAAAAATAGTTGATGGTAAATATAATAAGCTATTATATCCCTGCTTTGCTCCATCACAATCCTTAGCTCCATAGATAAATGAAATTCCAGAAATAGAAATTCCAGATTTCTTACTCAGACCTTCAATATGTCCGAGGTACTTTTTAAACTGCTGAAAATTAAAGGTATGCACCCGACTATCTTCATAGCCATAAGCTTTTTCAAAAGGTATAATTCTTGAATCATCATACTGCTGTAACATTTGAACAATTTGAGGATAAGATAGCATTTCGACTGTTCTTCCTTCATCTTTATAACAAAAAATTCCTTTTTGTTCCATGTCCTCAACATATGTGTTGCTCTCAAAATCACCTTCAAGTGCGTTTGTAATAATTTTTAAAGTTTTGCTACTGTAATCTTGTTCATTCATAATACTATTTGGTTTTGTTTAACTCAAATATACATTACAGTGGTTTAAAAATTAAACCTCGTATACAAAAAACAGGATAAATCCCCTAAAGTCTCAAGTGTTTACACCAATCCAATTCAAAGATTTTAGCTATTGTTTTATTTGACAAAAGTAGGTATTAATATTAATTATTAAAAAGAGGACACCTCCTTACCAACATAGCACTATGAGTACTAGGTCGTCTATCTTTTATCTATGAAACAGAGGTAAGATAAAAAGGAGCATCTTTTTTTAACCCCAACTCTATTATGCCAAGCCCAAAACGATTTATGGGAAATTTTCACTAATTTCAACACAAAACTTGAACATACCAAAACGCTCATTAATCAGCTTTTAGCATTACTCTACCAAACTAATGAATTCAAATACGATTCCACTAAAGATTTCGCTTCATTTTTAAATTCACTTTGAAGTTTTTGCCACCAACATACACTGCTAATGGGTATTACTGGTCAAATTCTTTCCATAGTTAACACATCAGATGTCATGATAATTATGACTAATGCTATTGATTTAGAAAGTTTACAACACAAGTCACTATAGTACTATAACGCTACTACGTATTAAAACATTTACAAGCTTGAACTTCGCATTGGATAGTCCAAAATAAGCATAGAAAAAGAAAGCTTAAAATGTTCGTACATATCGTTTACGCATCTAGTGTTTAATGTTTGAACTAAAAACTGATTCCTGTCCGAAACGTATTTAAATATGCCATAACAATTTTAAGGCGCAATGCGCATACAATATCATCTTCAAAATTCTATGACAATAGCCTTATTTTGGGAGAAAAACCATGCAAAAAGACATACACATCTATTACTGTTCTATTGCATTGACAAATAAGTCGCTGTCCAAATAATAATCGATGATAGTGTAATTCCAATACTATTAGCAATAAAGGCTTTTTTCTTAGGAATATTAAAGAGATAAGTAGCAATACTCCCTGCATAAACGCCTGTTCCTGGAACGGGTATCATTACAAAAAGTAATAAGCCCCAGAAACCATACTTTTTAATTTTAGAACCTGTGCCTTTCTTGGCTCGTTTTGCCACCCAAATGGCACTTTTTTTATAAAAACGCCATTTTAGAAAATATGTATTTATGTAATCTAAAAAGAACATCATCATTGGAAACACCAATATATTTGCTGCAACACACAGTACAAAAACCAAATAAATATTGGCACCACTAAGCATTCCAAGGGGAATTCCTACTTTGGACTCTCCAAAGGGAGATAAACTCCATAACACTGCTATAATTATTTCTTTTACCACTAAGTTAAATTCTAAAAATCTCCGTTAAATTTTAAATTTGCAAAATTAAATTTTTATAAACAGTTTACAAAACAACTTTATGATTAAACGCGGTTATTTATTGTATAATCCAAGCCTGCTTTTCATCTGTGAAATATACTATATTTGATTTATGCTATTAAATCGTACGTTTGTCATGAAACATAAATTTTCACTCGTACTTGTACTCACAAGTATGATATTCTATTTTGTTTTTGCTTATAGCTTAATACGCACAGACCATACCAAACTTATTGGGCTATATCTAGGATTATTTGTATTATGCTATAAACTGATTCAGACCCACAAAAACAATATACAATTCTTAAGCTATATCGCTTTTGGGTTTAGAGCTATTTTCATCGTTGCCACACCTAATTTATCGCAAGATTTTTATCGATTTATTTGGGATGGGCGTATGATTTTAGAGGGCTTCAATCCTTATCTATATACTGTAGAATCCTTTATAAGCAATGCTAAATTTCCAGTTGCCCAATCCCAAGAACTTTATCAGGGCATGGGTACATTTAATGCCAATCATTACAGCAATTACCCACCTGTCAATCAATTTTTTTTTGTCATTTCAGGACTATTTGGCAGTGACACTATTCTCGGTACTGTCCTTAGCATGCGTTTTCTCATTATTGCAGCAGATTTGGGCACCCTTTATTTTGGAAAAAAACTACTACAGTGCTTAGGATTGCCATCTTATCATATTCTCTGGTATATTCTAAATCCTTTTATCATTATTGAACTTACCGGAAACCTGCACTTTGAAGGTGTAATGCTCTTTTTCTTAACCTGGAGCTTATATCTCATTCATAAAGGCAGATGGCAATGGGCCGCAGTAGTTTTTGCTTTATCCATTACTGTAAAGTTAATACCCCTGTTGTTTTTACCCTTATTCTATCAATATTTTATTAAAAATAACACCAGGTTGCAACACGCAACTAATGATGCAGAAAATACGCCTAAAAAAAAACCAACACCAAGTATTACTAAACCATGTACCCCCCTAAAAATTAAATTAACAGGGTGGCTTCAGCTCAGCGGATTTTATGGTATTGTCTTCTTGGTTACATTACTTTTGTTCGTTCCATTTTTCTCTATCCAATTTGCAAACAACTACACCAAAACTCTTGCATTATGGTTTCAAAACTTTGAGTTTAATGCGAGTATATATTATGTAATACGAGAAATAGGGTATCTTTTCAGGGGCAATAATGAAATTGCTATTATAGGTAAATACACCGCAATTATTGTATGCTTTAGTGTCATTATCTTGGCGTTTTTTAGAAAAAATAACACTATGGTTCAGCTCATTTCAGCGATGCTCATCGCTTTGTCCTTATATTATTTTACAGCAACAACAGTCCACCCATGGTATATAGCAACTTTACTGTTATTATCTGTATTCACTAACTATAAATTTCCATTGATATGGAGCGTTGTAATTATCCTCAGCTATCTCTCTTACACCCAATCAAATACCATCAATAAACATGAAAACCTATGGATAATTGGTTTAGAATATTTTATCGTTTATATTGCATTCTTTAAAGACCTTTTTAAATTAAAATCTCGTGAGCGTCAACATTAGAAAACTATTCAGACGTCTAACAAAGATTCTTGCTGGATTCGTTATTTTATATATTCTTTCCCTCGTTTTCTTGTATTTTAAACAAGAAAAGTTTTTTTTCAATCCAAAGGTATTAGCCGAGGATTATGTTTTTGAATTTGACCGTTCTTTTGAAGAATTATATATTCCTGTTGGCACGAATGACACATTACATGCGGTTTTATTTAAAACACCCGAAAGTAAAGGTGTAGTCCTATATTTTCATGGTAATGCTGGTGCTATTCATAATTGGGGAAAACGTGCACATTTATTTTTAGACAATGGTTATGATGCTTTATTTGTAGATTATAGAGGTTACGGAAAAAGTAAAGGACTATACACTAACGGTGAAGCACTTTTAGATGATGCTAATGCAGTCTATCAATACACCAAAACACTTTATGACGAAGATCAAATTGTCGTGCTTGGATTTTCTTTAGGTAGTGGTCTAGCGAGCTATGTTGCTTCAAAGAACAATCCTAAGTTTCTCATTTTAAACGCACCTTATTATTCGTGGAAAACATTAATTGCTGAAGAAATTGCGCCTCCTATCCCAAAATTTATTATTAATTATGATATCCCAACTTACCGTTATATTCCCAAAATAAAATGTCCTATACACATTTTTCATGGTACTAAAGATTTTCTAATTCATCCAAATACCAATTCGAAATTACTACAAGCCCTTAACCCTAAGTCGATTACACTGACTTTAATTGAGAATGCGGGACACAATGGTATTCATATAACAAAAACATATTATGACAAATTGAAAACACTGCTTTCAGAATTGTAATAAGAAGCTCTTCGTAGAATACCTTTAGATTGGAAGTAAATTTTGGAGCATTCCGTTTTTATAACATCATCAAATTATTAATTTCTTGTGTTGTTAAGTGTTTCCAATGACCTCTAGGAATATCCTTCTTAGTCAAGGTACCTATCATTACACAATCTATTTTTATAATATCGTAGCTTAGCGTTTCAAATATGGTTCTTATTACAGTATTTCCGGTATTTTTAATACGAAGTCCGATTTGATTTTTTGGGGTGCCATCAATAAAACTAATCTCTTCTACCTGTATTGTTTTACCTTCAACTTTCAGACCTTCTTGTACCTTTTTAAGGTCTTCATATTTAAGGTTCTTATCCAATTCTATATGAAATAAACGCGCCACACCTGTGGAAGAGTTTGTGAATTTCTTGACAACTTTTTCGTCATTGGTAAATAATAATAGTCCAGTTGCATTACGCCCCAAACGTCCAATAGGCTTAATATTTGCATTCGTAGCATTGGCTACCAAATCCATGACAGTACGTCCTTTGTGTTCACTAGTTGTGGTAGCAAATCCCTTTGGTTTATTTAATAAAACATAAGTCTTTTTTTCTGGGGTAATACGGGCGCCATCAAAACGCACCTCATCGGTTGGTTTAACTTTATAACCCATTTCGGTTACTACCTTTCCATTAACCGTTACACTACCTATAGAAATATGCATATCGGCTTCACGGCGCGAACACATTCCGGAGTTAGAAATATATTTATTCAGTCGGATTTCATCTGAATTTCCAGTTCGCTTTTGCTTATTCTTATTTACAGGAGCACTACCTTTTGAAAATGGTTTGCGATTAGCGCTTCCCTTACCACTAGGTTTTCCTTTTCCAAACGGTTTTCCTTTTCCTTGATTCCCTTGCTGTTTGCTCATGCTTTTTAAATTTTGTGCAAAGGTATAACAATAGTTTACATTAACTATTATAATCTACAGTAGATTGTAGTTCTCTGTGTACGTATAGTTTTGTGTCATCTGGTCTAAAGCAGAACTCAAGGACTGTCTCATAGATTTTTGTATCCTCTCTTAGAGTCTTATCTTATTAAAATGGCGCAATGTGCACTCTGACTAAGTTTAAAGTATGTTTCATTATTCCATTCAATTCAAAACGACACTCTTATCAATGAGTATAATACTGACGACACCTGCAAGCAAAATAAATTTAAGAATATTATGCAATATGACATAATGTAATTTCTTATTGGACCTCCATACCAGAAGCAAAAATATGAGAAGTAAAACGACACTTGCGTAAAAGAAATATATCATACCACCAACATAAAACATCTGTGTTAAGAGACAGGTAGGCACAAGGCTTAGCAACACCAAAATGCTAAGCATAATCTTAGAAGCCTTTTCTCCATAAACAATAGGAATTGTTTTATAATTAAGTGCCAAATCCCCTTTAATATTTTCTAAATCCTTTGTTAGCTCTCGCATAGACAAAATTAAAAACAAATATACTGCATGCACGAAGATGACACTTTCGAAGTTTTTATAATACACAAATACTGCGAAAAATGGAGTAATAGTAAGTATTGCTGATGTCACATTTCCTACAAGAGGTAATTTTTTGAGTTTGTGTGAATACAACCAAATTCCAAAAATATAAGCCGAGAAGAATATAAAAGCTTTAAATGACACAAAAATTGCCATAGTTACAGCGATAAAATTCAGCACAAAATAAACGAGCAATTTTGTTTTCTGACTTACCAAACGGTCCAACATTGATTTCTGAGGTCTATTAATCAAATCTTTTTCTGAGTCGTAGAAATTATTGATAATATAGCCACTGGCAATAGTAACTGCCGACGCTAAAACCAGCATTAACAGATTGAAATCAAAGACTACTGAATACAATGACTTTTTTGGCGACAATATGTATATAGATGATAAATATTGCGCCAATATAACCACCAAAATGTTATAACCACGCACAACAGAAAACATGCTCAAAAATTTAAGTCGCAGATGTTTTTGTTTTCGCGTTAGCATAATTAAGTAAAAGCTCAGGGAACACTTGGACGTTGTACGTATAGAATTTTTGGTTGTATTTAGAAATTGTAAACCACTTCTAATTTATAATTGGATAGGGCTTCTTTTGCTTGATCAATATCTTCTGTAAATCCTAAGATATAACCACCTCCGCCAGATCCACAAAGCTTCAAATAATATTTATTTGTATCAATACCTGTTTTCCAAAGCTCATGAAATTGCTGTGGAATCATAGGTTTAAAATTATTGAGCACGACTTTAGATAATTGTTTGGTATTCTTAAATAGAGATTTTAGATCGCCTTTTAAGAAATCATCTACACAAGCATCTGTGTGTTTGATAAATTGATCTTTAAGCATTTTACGAAAGCCTTCTTGCTTCATGTTTTCCATAAAGATACTTACCATAGGTGCAGTTTCTCCTATAATTCCAGAGTCTAATAAAAACACAGCTCCTTTGCCGTTACTTTTTTGCGACGGAATACCTGTAGCTTCAATATTATCTTTAGAATTAATGAGAATTGGAATACTCAAATAGCTATTTAACGGATCTAAACCAGATGATTTTCCATGAAAAAAAGATTCCATTTCAGAAAAAATCGATTTCAATACTAGAAGTCTATCGCGCGTGAGATTCTCTAGCACTGTAATTTTATTTTGCGCATATTTGTCATAAATAGCAGCAACCAAAGCACCACTACTTCCAACCCCATAACCTTGTGGAATTGAAGAATCGAAATACATCCCAGCATGTACATCGGCAACAAGTCGCTTAATATCAAAGACCACCAAATCTGGATTAATGGTTTTTAAATAAGCCGCATATTGCTTTAGGCTTTTATTGGACTCCAAAGCGTCTTTTGAGGGGTTTTCATCGACTTTTAAAGCCCCATTATAAAAATTATAAGGAATAGACAACCCTTTAGAGTCTTTGATAATACCGTATTCTCCAAAGAGTAAAATTTTCGAATAAAAAAGAGGTCCTTTCATAAAAAATTAAATTGGCAATTGCTTGGCTCCAAAACCAATCTCATCACAAATATAGTGACCATTTTGACAATACGCAACTAACTCAGCCTTAATAAAGTCTAAAATCTTTTCAGTTTCATTTTTAGGATACAGTACATGTACATTTGCTCCTGCGTCTAATGTAAAGCTGATATGAAGGCCTGTATCTTCTCTAAATTGCCAGATTTTATTAATAATTGCTAATGTATTTGGTTTCATCAAAATAAAATACGGCATACTTGTCATCATCATCCCATGTAGTGTTAAAGCTTCACTTTCTACAATAGCAATAAAAGCCTCTAAATCTCCTTTCTTAAACACCTCAACGAGCTTAGAAATGTTATCATGAGCCTGCCTAAAACGCTGTGATGCATAAGTATGATTATGCATTAAATCATGACCTAAAGTGCTACTCACTTGCTTTTCTCCTTTATCAACTAAAAGGATGGTATCTTGATAATTTTTGAAATTCTCATGTACTTCGAATGGGTATTTGACACCAAATAAATCTGTACTATTTGTTATGTCTTTGTGGTCTCCCCAAACGATGATATCACCCTCCAAACTTCTACAGGCGCTTCCTGATCCCAATCGTGCTAGAAAAGAGGCTTTTCTATAAAAATAAGATTGGGCGGCATCATTTTCGCTTTGCGGGGTAGCATCAAGCAATTGCTCTTCTAAACTCATTAAACATAAGGCAAGAGCACTCATTCCTGATGCTGACGATGCAATTCCTGAACTATGTGGGAAGGAATTTTTCGTTTTTATGACAAAATGATAATTTTTTAAAAACGGCACATACAATTCTATACGCTTAAAAAAGGTTTCGATTTTTGGTTTAAAATCATCTTTTTGCGCTCCATCTAAAAACACATCAAAAGAAAACGCTGTAGTATTCTCTTTAGCTTCAAACTCTAAGATTGTTGTGGTCTTGCAATAATCTAAGGTAAAACTCATTGAGGGATTAGCAGGAATTTGATGTTCCTTTTTGCCCCAATATTTCACGAGTGCAATGTTACTTGGCGAAGACCAAGACACACTTCCTTTACTACGGTGTTTTGTATACGATTTTGGAATAAATGCTTCAACTATCATGCGTACAAAGATAACAACTTTAGTATGGTTTTATAATTTCTTGAGGTGATAAATGTTTGCAGTTTATTTTCGAAAAAAACGGCGTTAAATTTTGATTTCCCTAGACCTTTAGAACTGTAATAATAGATGCAGTCTTCGATAATTTGATAAGACTCATTTTCGTATACTTTTTCTAAAGCGACAGCCACATCCTCAGCTGTGGGTTTTTGATGTAACAGCATAAAGTAACTTCCCATTTTTTCGTCTTGGCTAAAGGGGCAATTATCAAAAATTTGTTGCAGTGCTTCTAAGGTTTTCAGTATTACAGATACTTCAAACCCAAAATGTGTTCTAATTGCTTTTTTAATAGTCATTTCTATTTCTTCCGCGTTATGTAGCGACGTTTGAAAACATACATTTCCACTTTGAATGTATGTACTAACATTAGAACAACCTGCTTTGACCAATACTGCTCTTAATTCCGCCATGCGCATTTTTTTATGACCGCCAACATTGACACCTTTTAGTAATGCGATATATTTCATATATTATTCTTCTATTTTAGGATTAATTCGTATTCTGAACACATCAAGAACAAGAGTCTTTATCATAAAATACCTTTACACTTTAAGACAATGGGTCGTTCGATATACAATTGATACCATTTTCCATTTGAAATTATTTGAATGACGCCCTTTCCTCCTTTCTTTTACAGCACTTTCATATGAAAAATAGTTTTATAAATAAATGACCCGCTTTTTATATAAAAATTACGCCATTTTTGATATAGTCTCGGAAACAATATAAGCACCTGTCCAAGCATTCTGAAAATTAAAGCCTCCAGTTACAGCATCTATATTTAACACTTCTCCTGCTAAGTACAAATTTTCATGAATTTTACTCTCGTATGTTTTAAAATTAATCTCTTTCAAATCTACACCTCCCGCGGTAACAAACTCTTCTTTAAATGTACTTTTTCCTGTCACTTCAAAAACAGCATTAGTTAGTTGCTCTGCCAAAGCTTCTAATTGTTGCTTATTGATATCTGCCCAGCGCAAATCGTTCTTTATTCTTGCCGCTTCAATGAGCTTATGCCACAAACGTTTTGGCAATTCAAACTGTGGCGCATTATAAATCGTCTTCTTAGAATGGGTTTCTCTATTTGTTTTTAAAACATCTAAACAAGCTTTAGCCGTCATCTTTACAAAATTGACGACTATCTTAAATTGATAATTCCGCTTCGCCAATACTATGGCTCCAAAAGCGGATAATTTTAAAATAGCAGGTGCACTCAATCCAACATGTGTAACCAAAATAGGGCCTTCAGAACTCAATGTTGTATCTAGAACTTTGACTTCAACATCTTTAACAACTACACCAGGAATACCTTTAAGACGTTCATCTTTTATGTCGAATGTAAATAAAGACGGTACTGGTGGAATAATATGATGACCTAGTTCCTCCAACAACTTCCACATCTTCGGGTTACTTCCAGTTGCCACTACAAGCTTTTCCGCGGCAAACCGATGCTCTTGAACTTTGACTTCCCAGTATTGTTCATGATGTATTAGTGATTTCACAGCATGCTGTTTTAAAACATGAACATTATAGGTCTTTGCTTGATGCAAAAAACAATCAATAATCGTTTGCGATGCATTGGTTACAGGAAACATACGTCCATCGTCTTCAATTTTGAGTGCGACACCACGTTCTTCAAACCACGCAATAGTATCACCAGTCATAAAACGATGGAAAGGTCCCAATAATTCCTTTTCTCCCCTTGGGTAAAATTGCACGAGGTCTTGCGGAATAAATTCGGCATGCGTTACATTACAACGGCCTCCTCCCGAAACCTTAACCTTGGTCAGCACTTCTTTTCCACGCTCTAAAACAGCTATTCTTAAATCTGGTTTTTTTTCTGCAATATTAATTGCTGCAAAAAAACCCGCAGCGCCTCCGCCAATGATTATAATATCGTATCGTTTCATATTAAGGTATGCTTTGAAAATGTCACATACAGACTAGTGCAATGTGATTCATAAATTTGGCTAAATAGTACTTCTCATATTAAAACGCTATATCACCAAAAATCTGTTGAATTAGCCACTAAATTTAATACTAAAAAATGAGCTCTCGCAACAAAATATGCATCTTTAACCTTTCTTTGTTCGAACTCAAATTTAATTGCCCCGCTTTTTAGCCTTAAAGCATCACAGAATAATTTATGATAAAAACACAACACATCAATGTTATCTTAAGTTTTTTTACAATTATAACACAATACAAATTTAATAATGCGGAATAAGAAATTTACCTAAAAACGTACAGAAGTCATAATACAACCAAATAAAAATTGACTCTCATAGCCTTAATAAGCATAAGTAAAACATCAAAAAATGATTCAAACAAAGACAACAATATACATTTAGTCATCTCTCTTAAAAAACAGACGCCATTAGGTCTTATAAGGTTAATTGTGATTTACGATAAATAAAAAGAAATAAAAGAATGAGCTTATGTTTACTATAGCATTGTCATAACAACTTAATCTGCTCAGTCCGTGTTGGTATAAATGAGACCGTAACACATTTAAATGAAAAACAAACCAATTGATTTATTCGGACATAATCTTACAACAAATGAAGAGATAGATTCTAAAGAAATATTAGACCAGTTCTTAGCGCCATTTTCAAAAGAATTGAAAGATGAAGAACTTACAGCAGATTTTCTTGACTTTACCCTAAATGTATGGAATATTGCAAATATTAGAGAAATTACACTAGAACATGATCACTCAAATATAGAGGATTATATTGAAAACAACAATTATAAGAATCTTGCTTTATTTAAAAAGATGATAGACTATAAAGTTGCAAATTTTAAGGAATATGATAATTTTATTGTAGACTATGAATTGGTAGAAGCAGGAGCAAATGGAAATCCGACACTGAATATTATCACGAAGGAAAAGAAAACTTATTTGGCCAACCTAATGGATGAATTCGAAAATCAAATGGATGAAGAAAATTATATTAACCGAAATGCAATTGTACTAAAAGCACAACAACCTTTTATAGATTGGAGCAATAGCATATATCCTGATAGTGTGATTGATGAAAGTCAGATTACCGAAAGTAACATTTATTTAGTAGATAATGGCATAAAGAATATAGAAGCTTGGCTGAGGAAGATATTCGATAAATTTTTTATAATGGAATTAAAAGATTGGTCGCAAAAGCGCAATTATAAAATGTTTAAACGCTGGTTTAAAATTGAAACATCGCATATGATATATGACCTAGAAAAAGAACCTGTTGAAAAACATGACTAATACGAATTTAACATAAATATTTCGTATATTTAAGGATGCCAAAACAATCGACTTTAATTATTTCAGAGAGTCTTTCAGAACTAAAGACCTTATTACGTAAACAAGAGAATCCAAAAAATCTTTTACGCATACAATCAC
>JABSPM010000048.1 GCA_013215095.1 Flavobacteriaceae bacterium
GGAAGAAACAGTAATAGTGCAAATGCAATTCCTTGAAATGCAAAAAGTAGTAATATTGGTCTAATTTTAGCTCTTTGCCAAATGGTTTTGAAGTTGGTTTTTCTATCTGTCAATGTAGTTTCTCTTTATGTTGCCTAACGGTCTAGTGTATGAGTAGTAGCGGATTTCTACTCTCTAACTTTTTGGTTTTGCACTAACCTTTATTTCATATTTATACTTTCGTTTTATCACTTAAACCGCTATTACTTATACACATTGTTACAACATGTTTTTTATTTCAGAAGTTGGTCAATTTCCTTTTCGATTATATTTGCACCTTCTGAAAATCTAATAAAAGATTTAACTATAATTCCGTTTTCGTCAATTAAAAAACTATTAGGAATTGCTGTTACTGCATATTTATTGACATTTTTTCCTTTCATTCCTTTTAAATCCAAAATATCAATCAAACGCTCAGGGAAGAAATAGGACAATTCAAAGAGCAACAAGTTATGTATCCAACCAGAAGAAAGTCAAAATCGTAATTATTGGGAGCGGTGGAGAGATTAAGCTCTTTTGGTTTTTAAGCTTTGGATTGTGCGGTGACAAAAACCAAATGTGCTTAATGTGCGGTTGGCTTTTTTGAATGAAACACAACGGTTTGGCTAAACTGCGTTTTAATGCAGTTTAGGTTTTGTTGTGGTGTCGTTTTTTATTCTAATAATTGCTAAATCATCCGTAACCAAATGATTCCATTTGTCTTTTAACTCTCTAACTTTTCTATCTAGAAAATTATCAAATTCAGCTCCTTCATTGTCCATCAATAAATATTTAAGGATTTCATTTTCTGTCATTTGTTTAGATTTGTCTTGAAGGTTTTTAAATGTAAAAATTCCATCTGTAGATATTGACAAATCTTTGAAATTAGAAATTGTTAATTTTTGTTTTTGATTATCAAACCAAACATCAAAATCATCTGCTAGGTGGTATCCTAAATAGTCAGGTTTGTCATCTTGTTCGTATTCGATAAACTCTCCATCTTTACAAATTAATCCATCACCAATTATCAGAAATTCAGCCTTTGATTGGGTTGTGTCGATTATTCCAATTATCAACGTTGATAATAACTCATTTGTCTCAAGTCCTAGTTGATTTTTTATATTTTTAGTTTGTTCAATTAGTTCTCTTACGACAGCCTTTAATTTATTCTTTATTTCAATTGATTCATTTGTCACAAAATCTTCGTAAAATTTTGTCTTGGCTATATTCCTTAAGATTTTTCCGAAAAGGATTGAAGCGAAAACAGATTCTGTACCCATTGTACAACCATCTAGAACAGCAATCAATTTTTCATTAGTTGCTATTTGCTCATCAATTAAGAAGTCTTCGCAATGGTTCGTGTGAAACTCTCCAATATTTATTGTTTTGTATATTCTCATTCAGTTTTAATGCACCACAACGGTGAGTATATGAAGCGTAGCCTGCCGATAGGCAGCTATGATTTCATATACAGTGTTAGCCGTTCGTTATTCATTTTTCGTCTAATAGTTTTGTTGTTATTCTTAGTAGTCCATCTTCTAATTCTCCAATTACATTTGGCTTGTTTTCTTCTCTGTAAAAATCTTTATAGCCTTCAATTATTTAAGTCAAGGACAATCCATTTTTAGCACATCTAAAAACATAATCAATTTTTTGCTCCATAGAAGTTTGGTCGTACTCACTTGAAAATGGGTCAAGTACCGTTCTGAAAGTTCTATGTTTCCACAGACTGCCATTTGCAAATATTTTGTCGATTTTTTCTTGGTAGTGCATATTAGTTGAATTTAATTGTAAACAGCTCTTTGTCTAACTCTCGAATTGTTTTATCACTTGTTTTCTGTTTAAACGCTTTGATTAACTCTGGGTAAAATGATTCTAAATTCTTCACTTGTTTCTGAGTGTCTAAATCACTTTCTTTTAGCATTTTTAACCCGTTTAAAACCCTTCTATCCAATATTGGTAATAATTTTGGAAAATGAAAATGTAATAATGTTGTCAAAAACGAAAAACTGAATCCGTCAATTTTGGTATTACTCTTAGGCTTGACCAATCCAAGCCCTTCTTTTGCCAAATTAATTAAATTACTCAGTTCGGGGTCGGTCAATTCATTTAGATTTTTTCCATTGAATTCGCTGTCAATTTTCTTCAAAATTTCCGAATAAGAAGTCAATTTTTTGCTTACTATTTTTTCGCGTTCATTAATTGTCGCTGAACCACCTTTGAAGTTCTTTATATAAAACAAATCAATGATTGATAAGTCAAATTTGAGCGGTTTACTTTCAATGTAGTGAGAATAATTTTGATAACTAATTTCTGATTTTTCCCATTGGGTTAAAGCTCTTTTGTCTTGCATTTTTGTTCGTTCCTATGACGGATAACACCCAAATATAGGCATTGCGGTTATTATTATTTTAATTATGGCGGTTATCCAAATATAGTGTAAATATATAAACAATTGTAATTCAGTTAGTTTTTTTATATTTAGAGTGATAATTATTTTTGTAAAGCGAATGTTA